>DASRYU010000207.1:0-10411 GCA_035687045.1 Thermoplasmatota archaeon
CACCCCCTGCACGCAGGAGGCCACCGTGACGGCCGGCGACTACTCGCTCCTCTTCGAGGGCGCGGGCAACGTCAACTTCGCCGGCTCCGTGACGGTCGCGTGAGCCCACCGACGCTGCGGCGTTCCCGCCGCCGTTAAGACCCCCTCCCGCCAGAGCCGAGCCCGTGCGCGCAGGCCTGGCGGCCCTTCTCCTCATGACCCTCCTCAGCGCGGGGTGCCTCTCCTTCTTCCAGCGCGACGAGGCCGCGCCCTCCGAACCCGCGACGGAGCCGGCCGCGGAGCCGCAGCCGGAGGCCACGCCGGCGCTCCCCCTCCCGGAGCCGGTGGGCGAGCTTCTCCCGCCGCTCCCGCCCTCCCCGGACGCGGCGGCGCGCGGCGCCGGCGACGCGGCGGGCGCGACGACCGCCACCGGCGCCACGCGCCCCGCAGGGACGAACGCCACGACCACCCGAGCCTCGGGCAACGCCAGCGCGGGCGGCGCCGCGGCCGGCACCTCCACGAACGGCACGAGCACGGGCGGCGGCGCGTCCACCTCGAGCGGCTCGACCTCCGGCGCGTCCTCCTCGGGCGCGAGCCAGACCGGCTCCTCCTCGACGGGCACGGGCGACGGCTCCACGAGCGGCGCCGAGGGCTCCCAGACGACGCTCGCGGACGTGGAGCAGGCGGCCGAGGAGGTCGCAGCACCCGCGGAGGCGGCGCCCGCGCAGGAGGACCTCACGGCCGAGGACCCGCTCGCGCCGCTCCTCCAGGAACCGCCTGCGCCCGCGGAGAGCGACGCCCTGACGGGCGCGCTCACGGGCGCCACGGACCCTGCGACGGCCTCGCTGACGGGGACGGACCCCGCGGGCGACGCCGGCGCGACGCTCACCGGCACGTCGACCGCGACGGTGACGACCGTGTCGCCGCTTGTGCCAACGCTCTGACCAGAAAACGACGGCGGCGTCGGCTTCTGACCCCTGGCTGACCATAGCTTCATCCTCCAGACCGGCGCATCGCGCGCTGATGAACCAGAAGGCCGTCCTCGGCTATTCCGGCGGACTCGACACGAGCGTCATGATCCACTGGCTCAAGGCCAACTACCACGTGGACGTCGTGTGCGTCCTCGTCGACGTCGGCCAGCCCCTCACGAACCTCGACGACGCCGTCACGCGCGCGAAGAAGAACGGCGCCGCGAAGGTCATCGTCGTCGACGCGAAGGAGGAGTTCGCGAACGACTTCGTCGCGCCCACGCTCAAGGCGAACGCGATGTACGAGGACGTCTACCCGCTCGCGACCTCCATCGCGCGCCCGCTCATCGCGAAGCACCTCGTCGACGTCGCGCGCAAGGAAGGCGCGACGATGATCGCCCACGGCTGCACGGGCAAGGGCAACGACCAGGTCCGCTTCGAGGTCACGATCCGCGCGCTCGCGCCCGAGATGAAGTGCGTCGCGCCGCTTCGCGAGTGGACGATGACGCGCGCGCAGGAGATCGAGTACGCGGCGAAGAACAACGTCCTCATCCCGGACATCGCGAAGAAGAGCGAGTTCTCCACCGACGAGAACCTCTGGGGCCGCAGCGTCGAGGCGGGCGTCCTCGAGAACCCGGAGAACGAGGTGGTCAAGGAGGCGTGGGCCTGGACGACGGCGCCCGAGGAGGCGCCTGACGCGCCCGAGTACGTCACCATCGGCTTCCAGAAGGGCATCCCCGTGAGCGTCAACGGGAAGCAGCTCGGCCTCGCGGAGCTTGTCGCGTACGTGAACGACATCGCCGGCGCGCACGGTGTCGGCCGCATCGACCACGTCGAGAACCGCCTCGTCGGCATCAAGAGCCGCGAGGTCTACGAGGCACCCGCCGCGGTCGCGCTCATCACCGCGAAGAAGGCGCTCGAGGCGCTGACGCTCACGCGCGACGTCGCGCACTACAAGACGCAGCTCGAGGACAAGTTCGCGGAGCTCGCCTACGACGGCCTGTGGTACTCGCCGCTGCGCATGGCCATCAGCGCGTTCCTCGACGAGGTCAACCAGTGGAACACGGGCGAGGTCACGCTCAAGCTCTACAAGGGCAGCGCGACGCTCGCGGGCCGCACCGCGCCGCAGAGCCTCTACACGAAGCACCTCGCGACCTACGACGTGGGTGACACGTTCAACCACAAGAGCGCGGCGGGCTTCATCGACATCTGGGGCCTCCCGCTCGCCAACGCCGCGCGCCAGCGCGGGGCCGACGCGCCCGCAGACGCGTCGAGCGCCGCGAAGGTGCGCAAGCAGTAGGCGCTTCCCCGGGCGCGACGGGTCGCGTCGCGCCCCACCCTTCTCCTTTTTCCCGGTTCCTCCTTCCGCGCGAGCGCCGCCACGCGAAGCCTGCGCCACGACAGCCTTCATGCCGGGCCCGCGCGTCGCGGCAGCCATGCGAGCCCCCCTCGCCCTCGCCTTCGTCCTCCTCGCCGCCGGCTGCGTCGGCGCGGGCGTCGACCCGGCGACCGTTCCCTCGCCCGGCGCCAGCGTCCTTGCCTACCGCGACGTCGACGGCATCCTGCAGGCGCTGCCGCTCCCGTCGAGCGTCGCGACGGTGACGCTCCACCCGCTCGGGGTGCCGACGGTGGAGCCCAGCATCGCCGTCACGTCGAGCGGCGCGCTCTTCGTGGCGGCGGACGAGGACATCCTGCGGAGCACGGACGACGGCGCGACGTGGGAGCGCGTGCAGAGCTACGCGAAGGCGCGCGACGTGCCGGGCGTGGGGAACGTGCCCTTCACGCTCGACCCGTGGGTGTGGGCGGATGCCGCGACCGACCGCGTCTTCACGGACCATCTGACGCTCGCCTGCACCACCGTCGCCTGGAGCGACGACGACGGCGACACGTGGAGCCCCGACTGGCCGCTCGCGTGCGGCACGCCGCTCACCGACTTCCAGAAGCTTGTGACGGGTCCGCCCGGTCCTGAGCCCAACCCGAAGGCGGGCGCCGCGTTCGGGAGCGTCGTCTACCTCTGCTACAACAAGGTCGTCCCCGGCTTCGTCGCCGCGCGCTATGGTCTCGCGTGCGCGGCGAGCTACGACGGCGGCCGCGTCTGGGAGAACGAGCACCTCCTCTCGCAGAGCGTCTGGGTCGGCGAGCAGGAGGTCGTCCAGGGCTGCATGGGCGGCGCGTGGATCCCCGCGGTCGCGCCGGATGGCACCGTCGTCATCCGCTCGCAGCCCGGCTGCATGTTCCGCACGCGCGACTCGGGCGCCTCGTGGCAGCAGGTCGGCACCGGCCCCGACTTCCAGGGCACCATCTTCTCCTTCGACGACGCCGGCACGCTGTACGCGCTGAGCGCCTGGTGGGACCCGCCGCTGCGCGTCTCCGTCTCGCGCGACCAGGGCGAGACGTGGGAGACGCCCTTCCTCGTGCAGCCGCCGGGCGCGCACGCGCCGATGTTCCCCACGCTCGTCGCCGGCGCCGCGGGCAAGCTCTTCATCCCCCTCTGGGCCACGAGCGAGGAGATCGCGAGCGGCTTCGACTCGAGCGACGACACCGTGTGGCACGCGTGGCTTGTCGCCGTCGAGGGCGCCGACACGGACGCACCCACGAGCGTCGCCTACCGCGCGACACCCGACGGCGCGCCGATGCACATCGGGCACGCGGCGCGCGGCATGGGCTCGTTCTTCCTCGGCGACTTCGTCACCGCCGCCATCGGACCCGACGGCACGCCCTACGTCGTCTTCCCGCAGACGTGCAACGAGCGCTGCCAGGGCAAGGAGGACCCGGGACGACGCGACCTCGAGCAGCTTGGGACGGTCGTGGCGCTGCGCGGCTGGGCGATGCGCTGAGCGCGCTTAGAGCGCGGTGAGGATCTCGTCGCCCGCGAAGCTGTAGCCGACGGCGTAGGCGCGCACGTCGCCCAGCGGGTCCAGCTCGACGTGGAGGCCGGCGTCGTCGCCGAGGTCGAACACGTGCCGCATCGCGGGGAACCCGAGCCTGTCGGGCACCTCGATGCCAAGAAGGCGCACGCCCGTGGGGCTGGGCTCGGCCAGTTCGCCCGTGGGTTCGTACGCGAGGAGCACGAGAAGACCTGGACGCGCGGGAGCATTTGAACCCGGTGGTTCATGTCCCGAAGGACGTTCGGGCCAGGGCCGCGCGTCACCGGGCGCGGCGACAGGGTGAAGCGGCCGCGCGCCGTCGCTGCGGAGCATGACGCGCGTCGCCAGGGAAACGACCGTCCGCGCGCCCCTCGAGCGCGTGTTCCAGGCGCTCGTGGACCCCTCGCAGCGGGCACGATGGGTCCAGAGCGTGCGCGAGGCGGGGGGCGGGGAGCCCCTCGCGGTGGGGCGCGTCGTCGAGGCGCGGCGCACGCTCCCGACGAGCCGCTCGCAGTATCGCATGACGGTCCTGCGGCTGGAGGCGCCGCGTCTGCTCGAGATGGAGGTCGAGCGCAACGGCGACCGCGTCGGCCGCGCCGGCTACGAGCTATCACCCGCGCCCGAGGGCACGCGCGTGCGCGCCTACGGCGAGGTGGAGCTCAAGGGCTTCCAGAAGCTCGCGGCGCCGATGGTGTCGAAGGGGATGGAGGACGAGCTCGCCGTCGACCTCGCGGGCCTCAAGCGCCACGTGGAGACGAGCTGAGGGCGCGGCCAGGCGCAAACGCCTAAAGCCGCCGCGCCGCATCGCCGCGACGTGACGGGGAGCAACCCCTGGTCCGGCCGGTTCAGCGACGCTCCCGACGCGGCGTTCCTCGCGTTCAGCTCAAGCCTCGCCGAGGATGCGCAGCTTGTCCGCGAGGATGTCGTCGGCAGCCTTGCGCACGCACGCGGCCTTCTCGACGCGGGCGTGCTGACGCCGGCGGAGCACGACGCGCTCGCGAGCGGCCTTCGCGCCGTGCACCGCGAGCTCGCGGAAGGGCGCGTGCAGCTCCGCGAGGAGCTCGAGGACGTCCACATGAACGTGGAGACGCTTCTCGCGAAGCACGCGGGCGCCGCGGCGGGGAAGCTCCACACGGGCCGCTCGCGCAACGACCAGGTCGCGCTCGACCTGCGCCTCTACGCGCGCCGCGGCCTCCTCGTCCTCGCCCAGGAGCTTCTCGCGTACGCCGACGCGCTCCACGCGAAGGCGGAGCGGCACGCGGAGCTCGCGATGCCCGGCTACACGCACCTCCAGCCCGCGATGCCGGTGACGCTCGGCCACGCCTTGCACGCGCACGCCGAGCGCGCGACGCGCGACGCCGACCGCGCGCTCGACGCCTTCCGCCGCGCGAACGTGAGCCCCCTGGGCGCGGCCGCGCTCGCGGGCACCTCCTGGCCCATCGATCCGGCGCGCACGGCGGAGCGGCTCGGCTTCGACGCGCCGTTCGCGAACTCGCTCGACGCGGTGAGCGACCGCGACTTCGCGGGCGAGGCGCTCTTTGTGTGCGCGCTCACGGCGACGCACCTCTCGGGGCTGGGCGAGGAGCTTGTCCTCTTCACGAGCCCCGCGTACGGCTTCCTGCGGCTGCCGGACAACCTCACCACCGGATCGAGCATCATGCCGCAGAAGCGCAACCCCGACGCGGCGGAGCTCCTGCGCGGCCGCGCGGGCCGCAGCGTGGGCGCGCTCGTGTCGGTCCTGGGCACGCTCAAGTCGCTCCCGCTCGCGTACAACCGCGACCTCCAGGAGGCGAAGGGGCCGCTCGTGACGGCGCTGCCCTACGCCATCGCGAGCGTCCGGATGGCGCGCATGCTCGTCGAGGGGCTCGAGCCGGTGCCGGAGCGCATGCGCGCGGCGCTCGCCTACGGTCACCTGGAGGCGACGGAGCTTGCGGACCTCCTCGCGCAGCGCGGCATGCCCTTCCGCGAGGCGCACCACGTCGTGGGCGCGCTCGTCAAGGAGTCGGAGACGAGCGGGAAGCCGCTGCGCGACGTCGCCCGGGCGCACCCGGCCTTCGCCGGCGTCGACCTTTCCGCGTTCGGCCCCGAGGCGGCGGCCGCGCGTAAGACGAGCCGCGGCGGCACCGCGCCCGAGCGCGTGCGCGAGGCGGTGGCGGCGTCGCGGGCGCGCCTGCGCGAGCTCGCGGCGCGCGAGGCCGCGGCGCGCGGACGCATCGACGCGGCGGAGCGCGCGCTGCTCGAAGGGTGACGCGCTCAGGCGCTGGGCAGCTGCACGTGCGCGCGGGCGCCGCCACCGGGCGCGTTCTCCAACCAAAGCTCGCCCTCGACGCGGCGCAGCGCGCGCTGCGCGATGACGAGGCCGAAGCCGGTCTTCACCGTCGCGACGTGGCCGCTGGGCAGGCGGTCGAAGCGCGAGAGCACCTCGGGCGGGTAGCCTGGCCCGTTGTCCTCGATGACGATGTGCGCGTGCCCTTCCGGCGCGGGCTCGGCCCGCACGCGCACGACGGGCGCGCTCGCGGCGCCGTTGTGATGGAGGGCCGCGTTGAGGAGGAGGTTCCCGAGCGCCTGGCTCAGGAGCACCTCGTCGCCGCGCACGCGCGGAAGGTCGGGCGCCACCTCCAGCGTCACGCCGCGCTCGCGGTAGGCGCGCTCGTAGCGGCCGCGGCAAAGCTCGTGCGCGAGCACGTCCGCGACGGAGAGCTCGCGGGCGGTGGTGGGGAGGTTGCTCGTGCGGCTGTACTCGAGGAGCCCCTGCAGCATGTGCGTGAGCCGCCGGTTGGCCTCGTGCGCCTCCACCACGTAGCGCTTCGACTCCTCGCTGCCCCACTCCTCCCGCGCGGCGGCGAGGTAGTTCTCGATGGCGCGCACCGGCTCCTTGAGGTCGTGGCTCACGACGTAGCCGAACGACTCGAGGGCCGCGTTGAGCTCCGTGAGCTCCGCGTTGCGCCGCTCCAGCGTCGCCGTGCGCTCCTCGATGGCCGCGCGGAAGCGGCGCTCGCGCGTGTGCATCATGCCCATCGGCACGCTCAGCGCCAGACCGATCGCGAAGATGACAGCGGCGCCGCGCCAGGCGGCCGGCGACGCGAGCGCCTCGTGCGGCGCGGAGAAGTGGAAGACGTACGACGAGAGGAGGAGCGTGCACACGATGCCCGCGCGCAGCCCCGCCCCGAGCGCGCCGTACGCGGTGGGGACGAGCCCGAGGAGCAGGAGGCCGGCCGAGAACGTGGCGTCGGTCCTCAGCAGGTGGTGCGCGACCTCCGTGACGGCGATGGAGAGGAGGGTCAGGACGACGGAGAGCCGGAAGTGTCGCGCCGCGCGGTCAGCCACTCGGCCCCTCCCCGCGCAGGTCTTCGCCGGTGGCCCGCTGGATGGCGTCGAGGACGGGCGGGATGAGCTCGTCGAGCCGCATCGGCTTCTCGAGGTACGCGTGGATGGGCGCCTCGCGGAGCCCCTTGATCTCGCCGGCGGCGTGCCCGCTGAAGAGGATGCGCGCGGCGTTGGGCGCGTCCTCCTGCGCGAGGCGAAGGATGTCGAGGCCGTTCTGCGCCTGCCTGAGGTTGTAGTCGGACAGGACCGCGTCGGGCTGGAGCGCGCGGATGAGCTCGGACGCCTCGTGGGGCGTCGTGGCCGTGTGGATGTCGACGCCGGGCCGGACGACGCGCCGCAGCCGTCGCGGGAGCATGTCCGTCATGAGCGGGTCGTCGTCGACGATGAGCACGACGAACGGCTCGCGCCCCCCGGGGGCGCTGCCGGCGCTTGGTCGCGCGGCCGTCGCCTGCGCGCGCTCGTCCCGCCGCGCCGGCTCGTCGTGGCCGTGGCCGCGCGCGCGGAAGCGCAGGCGGCGTCGGCGCCGGGACCGGACGAGCGGGAGCACCAGGCTGCTCATCTGCCGGCTCAGACGCCCAGCGCCGGTATGGCGTTGCCGTCGAACGTACGCCGACGGCGCGTCAGCCGGCGAGCCGGCGGTAGAAGCCGACGAACGCGGCGCTGAGGAAGAACGCGCTCACGAGCTGCGCGCCCGTGCCGACGGCCCAGCGGGCGACATCCACCCACACGGGCGGCAGCTCCGGCGACTCGGGATCCGCGCCCGCGCCGAGGATCGCGCCCGCGACGAGCGAGGGGATGAGGACGATGGCGATCCCGACGATGACCGTCATGAGGAGGTCGCCGCGCACACCCTTCGTGAGGTCGCTCGAGCGCGCGAGGTTCTCGCCCGCGCGGCGCGTCTCGAAGATGGCCACGGGTGCCGCGAGCGCCCAGCGCAGGTAGAGCCAGATGGCGACGACGATCGCCGCGAGGACGGGCAGGATGAGGAAGAAGAGCGCGAAGCCCGCGACGAGGACGCCCGCGAGCGCGATGCCCACGAGGAGCGACGTGGCGATGTAGTTGCCAAAGCGCGGGCGCAGCGCGCCCCAGACGGCGCCGGGCCCGGCAGGTTCGCCGCGGCGCAGCCTGTCGGCGGTGACGATGCCGAAGCCCGCGGCAAGAAGCGTGAACATGCCGCTCAGGAGCCCGGAGAGCGCGCTCCATCCCAGAAGCGGGAGCATCGTCTGGAACGTCTCCATGAGGTCGATGTCCTCGGGCTGCGCGTTCTGGAGCCCGACCATCGTGTCCATGAGCGCCGCCGTCGCGGGGCGGACGTAGAGGAGCGTGATGGCGAGGCCGACGAGCGCGCCAAGAAGCAGGAGGACGCCTTGCGTGGCGAAGAAGGCGCCGAAGTGGCGGAACGCCATGCGGAACGAGTCGCCGATGATGCCGCCCGCGTCGATGCGCGGCTTGGCGGCGGGGAGCGCTGCTCCGCCCGGCGCGGCGGCGGGCGCCGTGGCGTCGGCCGCGACGCTCCCGGGGGGCACCGTCGCGCCGCACGCGGTGCAGAACGCGATGCCGGGCGTGAGGGGGCGCCCGCAGCTCGTGCAGTAGGCCATCGAGGCGCGAAGCCGCGACGGGCGCTTATGCGCTGCGGGTCGCGCCCGCGCCTCAGGCGCCGCCGGGCTCGCTGCCGGGCCAGCGGGGCGCGTGCACCTTCGGCATGTCCTCGAGGAAGCGCAGCACGTAGACGCCGCCGGCGTTGTCCCACGTCGTGAGAAGACCGGTCTCCTGGTCGACGATGACGTCGCCGATGCCGGGGCCGTACGTCTCGGCGCCGCCGTAGGGCGCGGGCGAGTCGCGGTCGGGCACGAAGATGCCGATGGCCGCGGGCGCGGCGGGGTCGCTGATGTCCACCGCCCAGAGGCCGCCGTGGTAGTTGGCCACGAAGAGCGTCTGGTTGAGGATGGCGACGTAGTGCGGGCTGAACTGGAGGCCGCCGTTGTCCCACTTGGGCTTCACGGGGAGCGTCCAGCGCCCGAGCTCCGTCGGCTGCGCGGGGTCGGTGATGTCGAGGAGGTAGACCCAGCCGCTGGGAAGCTCCGCCGGCTCGCCGACCTCCTGGCCCACGACGATGTACTGCTTGTCGTCGACGAGCATCGGGAACGGGTACGTGGTGTGCACGTTGCCGACGTCGTGCCAGCGCCCGACCTCGAAGGCGGCGCCGGGCAGGCTGATGTCGTAGATGTAGTAGCCGTCCCAGTTGGCGAGGTGCGCGAGCGTCGCGCCCGTCAGGGGGTGCTTGTGGAGGTACACGTCCGTGTGGCCGTTGAGCTGCGTCGGGCCGACGATGCCCGGCGTCTGGATGACGGCGTAGGGCACAAGCGCGGAGCCCTCGATGGTGAAGATGGTGTAGTACGAGCCCGAGTGCACGAGGTTCGTGACGCTCGAGGTCGCGTAGACGACGCCGTCGATCATCTGCGAGCCCACGCTGTGCGGCCCGATGACCGGCTGCGGGATGTACGCCTCGAAGACGGGGTCGGTCGGGTCCTGGATCCCGACCATGATGAACGCGGGGCCGGGCAGGTAGTTGGCGGGCCCGACGGCCTTGACCTCGCCCGTGCAAGCGTTGCGGAACTGCATCATGCCCCCCGCGCTCGCGGCCCACGCGGGCGCGTCGAGGAGCCCGGGGCCAGGGAGCGTCACGCCGCGGCCGCCGAAGATGGGCGGGTACGCGCCGATGAGCACGTGCATGCCGTCGGCGCTGATGTCCGCGTCCCACACCACGGAGTTCGGCAGGTAGAACTCGCCGAGCATCTTCGGCGCCGCGGGGTCCGTGACGTCCGCGACGACGAAGGAGACCTTCGTGCTGATGGAGTGCACGACGGCGAGGCGCATGCCGTCCTCGCGCGTGACGGTGCCGCCGCAGCCCATGCCCGTGAGCGTGGTGCCGAACGTCTGGGTGACGAGCGGGTCCCAGCCGACGACCTCGAAGTTGGGCGTCGAGAGGCCGAGGTGGTGCTCGCGCTTCGCGTGGTCGTGGTCCGGGTGCGTCGCGGAGGAGGGGACCGCGTTCACCCACCAGTCGGCGGGGACGCTCCCCGAGGAGCCCGACTGCGGCTCGACGTCCGAGGCGGGGACGACGCAGCCGGCGACAAGAAGGATCGCGGCGAGCGCGAGGATGCGGGACATGTCAGCCGCTCACGGCCGGGCTCCGCTCTTAACGCTTGTTGCGGGGGACGTTCCCGTCCCCTCATGAGGGCGGGCGTACGCCCCCCGCACGAGGGTCGC
>DASRYU010000208.1:0-9930 GCA_035687045.1 Thermoplasmatota archaeon
GAAGGGAGGGGGGAGGCGCGCGGGAGCGCGCCGGGGGAGAGGGGGCTTACTCGTCGTCGAGCTTTGCCTGCGGGAGCTCGGCGTGCAGCGCTTCCTGCTCGATGCGCGCGCGCTCGAAGTAATATTCCAGGGCCTCCTCGACGGCCTCGCTCATGCGCTTCCCGCGGAGAAGCTTCAGCGCGTGGAGCTTGAGGTGGTATTCCACACCGATCTTCACGCGGAGTTCCTTCGGGCCCGAGTCCGTCTTCGCTTCCTGGATCAGCAGTCTGTCCACCGGTACGACCCTCGGTCACTCCTCCTGATATGAAGAGGCACGGTGCGGCGCAGCGCGCTTCCCGCGCGGGCGGCGGAGGCGCGCACCCGCGAACGCGCGCAGCTGCCGCAGCCGCAACCGAGGGGTCGGCGCGGCGGGCGGCAAGGGAGCGGCCTGCCGGCTGAGGAAAAGAGGAATGGGAGAAGGGGCCGCAGCGGCCAGGTGTAGGGAGAGAGGAGAGCCTACGGCTCGTCGCGCATGGCCGGCAGCTCGGCCGCGGCGGCTTCCTGCTCGAGGCGCACGCGCTCGAAGTAGTACGCGAGCGCTTCCTCGACGGCCTCGCTCATGCGCTTGCCGCGGAGAAGCTTGAGGGCGTGGAGCTTCAGGTGGTACTCGACACCGATCTTGACGCGGAGTTCCTTCGGGCCGGAGTCGGTTCGAGCTTCCTGGATCAGCAATGTTCCACCTGACGCCTCTCCGGCGCCCCACCCGATATGAAGAGGAACGGTGCGGCAGAGCGCGCGGAGCGCGGTCGCGACACAGTGTCGCTGGTGGAAAAGCGCAAAAGGAGTACCCGCGACGGCGCGAGGAGCGCTCGTGTCGATGGGCTCTCCGCTCCACGGTCTTCGTGAGAACCTTCAATACGCGCGGCGTCCAACCGTGCAACCTCGCATGGCTGTCTCGATGAAGGTCATGACCTTCAACCTCCGCCGCCGGAAGGAATCGGACGGCCCGAACACGTGGATCCACCGCCGCGACGCCGCGGTCGAGACCATCCGTCGCCACGCCCCCGACGTCCTCGGCACCCAGGAGGGGCTCGAGGACCAGGTGGAGTTCCTGGGCGAGCACTTCCCCGAGTACGGGATGCTCGGCGAGGCGCGCCACGGCGGCCGCCGCGACGAGTTCAACGCCATCTTCTACCGCAAGGACCGGTTCAAGGTCGCGAAGAGCGGCAACTTCTGGCTCAGCGACACGCCCGACAAGGCGGGCAGCCGCTCGTGGGGCAACCTCGTACCGCGCATGTGCACGTGGGCGCGCTTCATCGACAAGGACAGCGGCCAGGAGTTCGCGCACGTCAACACGCACCTCGACCACCTCGTGCCCAGCGCCCGCAAGAAGGGGGCCGAGCTCATCTCGCGCCGCATGCCCAAGGACGTCCCCGTCCTGATGACCGGCGACTTCAACGCGCTCCAGCAGGGCGGCACGTACCGCTTCCTCACGGGCGCCGTCGGCCTCCTCGACTCGCGCTGGGCAAGCCGCACGCCCGTGAGCACGAAGTGGAACGCGACGTTCCACCGCTTCACCGGGCGCGGCCTCTACCGCATCGACTACATCCTCGGCCGCGGCGTCGCCCAGTTCGAGAACTACGGCGTCTGCCGCGACCGCTACCAGGGCAAGCTCCCGAGCGACCACTTCCCCGTCGTGTCGCACGCGACGCTCGCGCCGCCTCGCGCGACGCGCGTCCCGGTGGCCGAGGTCGCCGAAGCGCCCGCGCCCCGCGCCGCCTGATGGCGCGCCACAACGAGTGCGCGCAGCGGGCGGCGGCCCGCCTCCTCTCCTCCCGCAGCGGCAAGGACGCGGCGGCGCTGTACGAGAGGCTGCGCGCGAGCCACCCGCCCGACACGCCGCTGCGCCTGCTCGGCACGACGCCGCGCCTTCTCGCGCGCATGCTCACGGAGTCTGGGCTCCCTTCGCGCGCGCTCCGCTGCGGCGGGTGGAGCGACCTCCGCGCCGGCGCGCTCGCCTGCGTGGACCTGCGCCCGCTCGAGGGCGGGCTCCCGCGCCTGCACTGGGTCGCCGTGGAGGAGGTGGGCCCCGAGCATGTGCGGGCCGACGGCCGGAGGTACGCGCGCGAGGCGTGGATGCGCGCGTGGAGCTGCCGATGCTCGCCCTTCGCGATGCACCGGCGCGCGCTCGTCCTCCGCGACTGAACGGGGCGCGCGAGGGGAACGGCTTTTCCCGCGCGCGCCGCTGCATCGGCCATGCGCGTCGCCATCACCGGCGGGACCGGCTACCTGGGACCCATCGTCATCGAGGAGCTGCTGCGCGAGGGGCACGAGGTCACCGCGCTCGAGCACCGCCAGCGCGCGCCGGACGCGTCGAACGCGCGCCTGCGCCGCGTGAAGGGGGACGTGCGCGACGTCGCGTCGCTGCGCGAGGCGTTCCGCGGCTGCGACGCGGTCGTGCACCTCGTCGCCATCCTGCGCGAGAACAAGAAGCGCGGCGTCACATTCGAGCGCATGCACGTGGAGGCGACGCGCAACGTCCTGCAGGCCGCGCGGGAGGAGGGCGTGCGCCGCTATCTGCACATGAGCGCCAACGGCGTCGAGAGCGGCCTCGACACGCCCTACTTCCGCACGAAGAAGGCGGCGGAGGAGCTCGTGCGCGCGAGCGGGCTCGACTGGACGATCTTCCGCGCGAGCTACATCGCGGGGCCGGGTGGCTTCGACGCGCAGTTCGCCGACATCGTCGACAAGGCCCCCGTGCTGCCAAGCTTCGCGGGCGGCAAGTTCGAGATCCAGCCCATCGCGCGGCGCAACGTCGCGCAGGCGTTCGCGCGCGCCCTCACGACGCCGGAGGCGGTGGGGAAGACGTACGTCCTCGCGGGGCCCGAGCGCATGACGTGGAACAGCTACCTGCGACGCCTCTCGCGCGTGCGTCGCCGCAAGCGCCCGCTCGTGTACGCGCCCGGCCCGCTCATGATCGGCCTCGCGCGCGTCGCGGGCCCGCTCTTCCCGGCGGACGCGGACGCGCTGCGGATGCTGATGCTGGGGAACGTCGGCGACAACAGCGAGTCCGTGAAGGACCTGCGCCTCGAGCTCGAGCCCTGGGAGGACGCGGTCGCGGAGCTCCGTCGGTGACTAGGTTCATAGGCCACGAGCGGGCTCGCCGCGGCCGATGGCCGTCCGGAGGTACGAGCGCAGGGTCAAGCTGCGCCGATGGGCGGCCGAAGACTGGGAGTACGCGCACGTCTCCTACCGCTTCATCAAGGCGACCTTCCACCACCCCGTGCGCTTCGTCTCGCGGCTGAACGTGCGCGGCGCGGAGAACATGCCGGCGACGGGCCCCGTCATCCTCGCCGTCAACCACCTCTCGTGGGCCGACCCCGTGGTGGTGGGTGCGGCCATCCAGCGCCCCGCGTTCTACCTCGCGAAGGAGGGCGTCTTCCACCACCCCGTGACGCGCTGGCTCGTGACGGCGACCGGGCAGATCAAGGTCGACCGGCACACCGGCGGGAACGAGGGCGCGGTCGCCACGGCCACCGCGCTCCTCTCGCACAACCTCGTCGTCGGCATCTTCCCCGAGGGCACGCGCAGCCGGCCCGGGCAGGTCAAGCGCGGCAAGACGGGCATCGCGCGCATCGCCGCGGCCTCGGGCGCGCCCATCGTCCCCATCGGCTGCGACACGGGGGCGTTCTGGCCGCGCGGGCGCACCCTGCCCAAGCTCGGGGAGCCCGTCTACATCCACATCGGCGCGCCGCTTCGCCTCGACCTCAAACCGCAAGACATGAGCGACAAGGAGCGCATGAGGCACGCCACGGACGAGGTGATGGACCGCGTGAGGGAGCTGTATCTGGACGCCGTCCGCGCCCGGGAAGGTGGAGAGACATGGGCGTAGCGCGCACCGGCCGCATCCTTCTCGGGAGCACCGTCCTCATCCTCTCCCAGAGCATCCTCTTCGGCCTCGCGGTGCTCCCCGCCCTGGTCTTCTGGCAGGTGGTCCGCGACCTCACGCGCGGCTTCCCCTTCTTCGACCCGTACGGCTGGTATGCCATCGTCGCGACGTCGCTCATCCCCGCGTACCTCATCTTCAGCCTCTCGCTCATGTTCATGAGCGCCGGCTTCAACAAGCTGATGAAGTGGCGCACGGAGCCGGGCGAGTACCGCATCCACGACTACGACTGGCGCGTCATCCGGTGGGCCTGCTACAACGCGAGCATCAGCGTCGTCCGCATCTTCTGCGGCGAGACGATGCGCGTGACGCCCTTCTGGACGTACTACCTCAAGGCGAACGGCGCGAAGATCGGTCCGGGCGTGTACGTGAACACGGCGCGCCTGAACGACCACAACCTGCTCATCCTCGAGGAGAAGGCCGTCGTCGGCGGGGACGCGAAGCTCATCGCGCACCTCGCGGAGAAGGGCATGATCAAGGCGCAGCCGGTCATCCTGCGCAAGCGCGCCGTCGTCGGCGTCAACACGGTCATCGGGCCGGGCGTCGAGATCGGAGAAGGGAGCGCCGTCGGCGCGATGTCGTTCGTCCCCAAGGGCACGAAGATCCCGCCCAACCAGGCGTGGGGCGGCGTGCCCGCGCGCCCGATCAAGCAGTACGAGGAGGACGAGTTCGAGCGCCGCGGGCAGCCCGGCATCCCCGTCTCGTACTGAGGGAGAAAGGGAGGAGGGAGCGAGGGAGGAGGCGAGGGGAGAGGGAGCGGAGGGCTTCACTCCTCCTGGTCGCTGCCGCCGATGCTCGAGCCCTGCGGCTTCTGGATGTTCGAGGAGCCGCCCTGCACGTTCTGGCCGCCGCCCGCGTTCGTCGTCTCGCTCTGGCGGGAGCCGCTGCCGACGTTGCTGCCGCCCATCGGCTTGTTGCCCTGCGAGCTCGAGCCGCCGGTGATGCTGGAGCCGCGCGAGGAGCCGCCGCTGCTGCTCCCGCTCATGCCCTGGCCGCCCGCGCCGCCGGCGCTCGATCCCTGCGAGCCGCTCTGGTTGCCGCCGAAGGAGCCGCCCTGCGCGTTCGTGCCGGGCTGGCCGCCGCCGAGGCTTCCCTGGCCGCCCGTGTAGGAGCGGGAGCTCGACTGCGCGCCCGACTTGGGCGTCGCCTGCGTCTGGTCCGAGATCTGCGACTTGTTCTGGTCCTTGTCCTGGCCCTTCTTTCCGCCCGAGGTGTTGTCCATGGGATGGTCCCGACGACGCAGACGAGGGACCGAGTTTGCTTGTTCTGGAACAAGGCGCCGAGAGGCGGCGGCCGCGTGGATGCTGCCACCGCCGGAGCGAGCGACGTGCTCGCTCAGAAGGAGTCGCGCCGGCGCGCGGCGTTCGTGACGGGCTCCTCGCGGTCGAGGTTCACCGCCTCGGGCTTCCCCTTCTCGTCGGGCGTGTCGTCGCGCAGGTGCGCGCCGCTCTCGTCGAGCGCGGCCTCGCGCACGCCCTCCTTGATCGACTTGGGGTTGCCCTTCGGTCCGGATGCGATGGTGTCTTCCATATGATATCACCCTGGAGGAGGCTCGAGGTAGGAGCTGGCGCCCGCGACGTCCCCGCGGCCGACGCGCGTGTGCCAGGAGTCCTGCGCGCCCGTCGGCATCTCGCCCGACGTCTCGCCGCCAGCGAGCGTCGCGTGCTCCATCTCCAGCGCGCTGAGGAACTCGGCCTCGCTGTCGAAGTAGTCGTCGTGGATGTCCTTGATGAGGTCGTGGAGGGACATGTTGCGCCCGTCGAGGATCACGGTCCCGTCGCCCATCATCTCGAGAAGCTCGCGCTTCGAGATGGGGAACGTGACCGTCCCGAGCGCCTCCATCACGGCGGCGAAGTTGGGTTGCACGAACGGCCCAGGCGTGGGCGGGTGCGCGTTGGGCGCCATGCGCCTCCGGTCGCTGCCCGCCACAAGAACGGTTGTGGCCGGTTCGCCGCTACGCGCTCACGCGCCGCCGGCGCCCAGCGAGACAAGCTGCGCGCGCACGTCGCGCAGGAGGTCCACCGCGCGGTCGATGTGGCGCGCCTTCTCGAGCACGTTCTCCGTGCCGTGCGCGAACTCCAGCAGCGTCGTCACGTCGAGGAGGTTCTTGTTCACGCTCATGACAAGCGCCTCCTGGTACAGCGTCTCGTGCATCCGGACGCCACGCCGTCTGCGGGCTCTTGACCTTTGCCTTCCCGTTCCCGAGGCTAGCGCCGCAGCGCCGCCAGGTCGGCCTTGTCGTCCGCGTCGAACTCGTACGGGATGTCCGAGCAGCCGCCCGTGAAGAGCGCGAAGAGGTCGAGCGTGTTCTCCACCGCGTAGTACATCACGCTGCGCCGGTTGCTCGAGTGCCCCGGATGGTCCGGGTCCTCGTGCGGCCGCTGCATGGGCGTGCCGAGGTTCACGAGCCCCGCCACGTGCCCGAACTCGTGGACGAGGACCGCCCGCTCGACGCAGCGCTCCTCCACCGTCCTCAGGCCCAGGAGCGACGAGCGGGTGGCCTCCTGGATGTTCCCCTTGAACATGGCGAAGCTCGTGCCGCCGTAGGCGACGCCGAGCACCCGCGCGTCGCCCTGGTCGCCGCTGTAGCCGCCCGCGAGATAGAGGACGTAGAGCGCGGCGGTGTCGCCGCCCGTCCGGCGGTCCCGATGCTCCATCTCCAGCGCGCGGATCTCCTGCAACGTGTACTTCTTGTTCCGCTCCGCCGGGATGTCCGCCGACTTCACGATCTCGATGCGCGACGCGTCGCGGCCCGTCACCTCGGCGAGCGTCCGCCGCAGCACCTCCACCGCCTCGTCGTTGGGCGCGAAGCCGACGGGGTAGTCGATCTCGACCACGAGGCGCGCGTGCAGGCGCGGGTCCACGAGCTCCCGCGCCGCCGAGCCGGGCCCGCCGCCCCCGGGGACGAGGCCGGCGCAGCCGGCCACGAGCATCAGGACGAGGACGAGCGCGAAGGGTCGCACGCGACGCGCATGGCCCGCACCCCGGCATAAGCGCGGCGGAACCGGCCGCGGAAACGGGCACGCGGGGACGCGAGCCGGGGGCGAACGTTCGGCGCGAACGTTCCGTGCGAACGTTCGGTGCGAACGAGCGGCGCGAACGTTCGAGTCGTTCGAACGCGCGAGGCTTAGGCTTTGCCCACGCGCGCGCCAGCCGGCGCCGCCGCTCGAGGGAGGAGAGTGTGCCGCCCGGAATCCGAAAAGTTGCGGTTTATTGGGGGAGGCTGTTGCTTGGAGGCTGGGAGGCTGTTGCCATGCGGTTGTTCCGGGCGACGCGTGGTGTTCGGCCCGCGTTGACAATCACCTTTCTGGTTCGGCAATCGAATGTCGCTCCGCTTGGCTCGCGCGGTGGTCTCGACGGACGGGTACGTGGCGCACGACGGGCGCGCGGGCTGGGCGTTCGTCGCGCGCGTCGAGGCGCACGCGGCGCGCGATTCGGGCAGCCTCGCGGGCGTCCGCTCGCATCTGGCGGAGTGGGTGGCGGTCTCGCGCGCGCTCGCGTGGGCGGAGGCGACGCTCGCGCGCGGGGACGCGCTGGAGCTGCGTACGGACAGCGCGCTCGTCGCGAAGGGGCTCGCGTCGCGGCGGCCGGAGATGTCGGGCGAGGCGGGCGCGCTGCGGGCGGCGTGCCGGCAGGCGCTCGCGCGGCTTGCGGCCAACGGCGTGCCGGCGAAGGTGGTGCGCGTGCCGCGCGAGGAGAACGACGAGGCGGACGCGCTCGCGCGCGCGGCGGCGCTGGGCGAGGCGTAGGGGAGCGGACCCGCGGGGATTCGAACCCCGGGTCTCAGGCTTAGGAGGCCTGCGCCATATCCGGGCTAGGCTACGGGTCCCGCGCCGCGCAAGCTACCCTTCGCTGAAAAGCGTGCCGGCCCGGCGGCGGGCCGGGGCGGCGGGCGCGTCACCGCTCAACAAGCCCTCCACACGCCTTAAATAGCGACACCCGAAGTGGCGCGTCATGGTCTCGCGCTCGCTCCTGAGCGTCCCCGTCGCCTCGATGCTCCTCGCGCTCGCGTTCGCGGGCTGCCTGGGCGAGGAGGAGGCTCCCGCGGCGACCGATGCGCTCGCGTCGAACGAGTCCGACCTCCAGGAGGTCACCGTCGACGACGGCACGGCGGAGATGGCGGCGGAGCTCGGCCACGCGCCGCACCTTCACGACTACTGGCACGGCAAGGAGCGCGTCACGATCATGGACGAGGACGTCCAGGTGGACCCGTTCGGCGCGCTGATGTGGACCTTCATCAACACGTTCCGCGGCACGCCCGGCGTCGGCGGCGCGGTCTTCCGGCTCCCCGAAGGCTCCCTCGTCTTCGAGGGCACGGGGAAGATGGAGATCGTCGCGACGTGGACCGACCCCACGGTGACGGGCGCCGGCCTGCAGTACCGCAGCCCCGCGACCGAGAGCTTCTCCGACGTCATGCCGCTCACCTCCGGCACGCCGCTCGTCCTCGACATCGCGCCCGAGATGACGGACATGCCGCACGACAAGGAGAGCCGCTGGCTCTTCCTCCTCGTGCCGCCGTCGACGGGGCAGGCGGTCGTGGGCACGGTCCACTTCCGCATCGACATCGTGCGCATGGGCGACATCGCGCTCTTCCCCGGCCACCCGGAGCTCTTCGGCAACGAGCACACGCTCACGCTCTACGACGGCGCGGCGCAGTCGTCGACGCAGAGCTTCCCGATGCGCTTCGTGGGTGCCGTGACGCAGAACGAGGCCGAGAGCGGCGTCCGCTCCGCGAAGGTCGTTCCGATGGAGACGCGGTCGATGACGGCGAACGTGACCATCACGAGCACGACGTCGAACATCGGCACCGTGAGCAACGTCACCTTCCTCTACAAGCCCGCGGGCTCCTTCGGCTACGAGCGCGCGCAGACCCTGTCGGCTGACCCCGAGAACGGCGTCTTCCAGTTCGGCTGGCCCGTCGAGATGCGGGAGACGGACAGCCCGTACGCGAAGACGAGCCAGTGGGCCTTCGACCTCCGCATCCAGACGGACCCCGCCGGGATGGGCTGGGAGACGAGCGGCCTCGCCGACGCGAAGGTGGACTACCAGCTCACGGTCGTCGCCTACGATTCGCTCCTCGACGGCATCGAGCCGGCCGAGGACGACGACCGCTGAGGCCGCGCCCCCCTTCTCGGCTATATCCCTTCGGGAAAGGTCGCACCGCCCCTCCGCGCAGGCCTTCACCCCAGGGGCGCCCGAGGATGGGTCGTGAAGTTCGATCCCGCGCTCGCGAGCCCCTTCCGGGTTGACTGGCTCGTCCCGCTCGACAGCGTGACGCAGGACGACTACACGCGCGCCATCGCGGAGAAGGCGGAGGCCATCCTGCGCAGCGCGCGCTTCATCGCGTCGCACCAGGGCGCCACGCCCACGGACATGGAGGTGCGCGTGTGGATCGAGGCCGCGACGTCGCCCGCCTGCGTGAGCGTCACCTGGGAGCCGGGCTTCCACGCGTTCGGGTTCCACCTTCTCGACGAGTCGCTGCGCGAGCGCCTGGGCGCCATCGTCTTCCGCGAGTTCCCCTGCATCGACGGCGACACGAGCGACCAGCAGGCGGACGACATCCTGCGCGCGGCGCTGAGCGCCATCCGCGAGGCGGAGGAGCGCGCGACGCCGGCGGAGCTTGCCGAGCGCGTCCGCGCGTCCGAGAAGACGGTGCGCGTGCCGGTCGTCGAGCCGCGCTCGTTCGACCACGGCGTCGAGCCCTGAAGAAGCGAGGGTACCGCCGCCGCCCAGGTAACCGCACCCCGTGCGGCGGCGATCCTCGGCACCGTACAGCGCGTCCCGCTTCGTCAAACGTTCGAGCGTGCAGCCGACCTGCTGCTACCATCGCCGCGGGGTGCTTGGACGCATCCATGCCGAACATGATAGCACGATAGCACCGCGCGCTTCGGCGTCCGTTCCGCGTCACCCGCGGCGACAGCGAAGAAGCCACGCGCGCGCCCGCGCCCGTCGCCTCGGCGGCCCGCGCCCACTCCCCCGCTCCGGAGGCCTGCACGCCCCCGACC
>DASRYU010000209.1:0-5404 GCA_035687045.1 Thermoplasmatota archaeon
GGTGTGGACGGCCGACGGTGGGCGCGCGTGGGCCAACTGGACCTACGAGGGGACCGACTGGCGCGGCCGCTGCGAAGGGGACGCCGGAGCGCGGACGTACCGCGCGGGCGATCCGCCGCACTGGCCGCTGTTCAACGCGCGCGAGGGGCTCCAGGTGGGCCAGCCGGTGGAGGCGTGGTATCTCGACGGCTGCCGCATCCGCTCCCTCGAGGCGGTCTACGAGGGTGCCCGCGACGGCCGCCACTTCGCGAGCGCCGAGGGCTTCCGCACGAGCTGGGACGACCGGACGGGGCTTGTCCTCGCGTGGGAGCACGGCGTCTCCTTCGGCCGCCTCTCCGGCACGGACGCGCCGCTTCGCTAGGAGGACGTGCGCACGCGGAGGTCGTCGCGCCCCTGCGGCCACAGCGCGTCGAAGAAGGCGCGCTGGGCGCGGACGAAGTCGGCCGCGTTCGTCCACATCGCGATGTCGTCGCGCGCGTCGATGCCCTGCGCGGGGTCGCTCACGAGCCAGACGATGACCTCGCGGTCGTCCGCCACGAGGAACCGCACGCCCTGCGGAAGGTCGGCGAAGCGCACGCGCACGTTGCGCTGCTGCAGGAGCGGCGCGAACGCGCGGTCGAAGTTCGGCGTCTCGCGCACGAGAAGGTCGATGGCGAGCCCGTCGGCCGCCCGGCGCACGAGCGCGTGGTAGGCGCGGTTGCTCGCGATGGCGGACGCGGGGGAGAGGTAGGCGGTGGCGACGCTCAGGCGCTCGCGCGCGCCGCGGTAGACGGACTCGGCCGCGCTGAAGATGGCGCGGCGCCCCTGGATGATGCGGTAGCCGTGCCGCGCCTCGTCGTCATCGCTCTTCTGGCGCGCCCGGTAGGCGACCTCGCACACGCGCGCCTTGAGCGCCTCCATCTCGGAGCGCTGCTGCTCGTGGCGCGCGAGGAGGTCCGCGAAGACGGCGTCGGGAGGGCTCGCCTCGTACTCGACGGGGCGCGTGAGGCGCGCCGTGACGAAGCCGCGCTTCATGAGCGCCTCGAGCGCGCGGTACGTCTCCGTCCGCTTCAGCTTCGTGCGGGCAGCGGCGTCGCTCGCGCGCGAGGCGCCGCGCAGGAGGAGGTCGACGTAGAGCCTCGCCTCGCGCGACTCGAGGCCGATGGCGACAAGGCGCTCGACAAGCTCGGCGCCTTCTTCCGCCTGCATGGGGGGCGGCCATGTCCGCGCCGCAGATAGGGTAGACACATCCACCCCCCAGGGGTGGTGCGGTGAACCTTCCCGCAGGAGGCAAGCTGAACCTTGCGCCTCAGAGGCCGTACTCGCTCCACCGCTTGTCCACGAGGCGCTTCGTGGCCTCGTCCATGCGGATGAGCGGCGGCCACTCGCGCGCGTTCTCGTCGGGGCGCTTGATCGTCGCGTCCACGCCCAGGCGCGGAGGCCGAAGGAGGATGTCGCGCTTCGGATCGAGGTTCGCCGTCGCGTGGAACACCGCGGCGCTGCCGTCGCGCACGTCGACGTCCGCCTCGTAGGCGACAAGGACCACGCCCTCCGGCACGCCCGCGCCCCAGAGGCGCTCCATCACGTCGCGCGCGTGCCCCGCGCGCTCCTTGCGGAAGCTCGCGAGCAGCAGGCGCGGGTGAGGCTGCGCCGTCGCGACAAGCTCCGGCACCTTCGCGCGCAGCGCCTCGAGCGGCGGGACGGGCCCCACGTGCACGGGCGCGCGCGGCGGCTCGTGCGGCAGGGGGCGCGTCGCGTCGATGCCGACGTGGCTCCCGAGGTCGGGCGCGGGCGCGGCGTGGTCGAGCGTGTCCGTGGGGAGCTGGTCGATGAGGAGCACGTCGCGCGCCACGTCGAGCGTGTCGAGGAGCGCGCGCATCGCCGCCTGCGGGTCGTGCACGTCCACGTCCTCGTCGTAGACGAGAAGGACCTTCTCGAGCGAGACGAGGCCCGCGCCCCAGAGGCTCATCATCGCCTTGCGCGCGTGGCCGGGGAAGCGCTTCCTGACGCTCGCGAGCATGAGGTTGTGGAACGTGCCCTCGACGGGCATGTTCATCTCCACGAGCTCGGGGATCTGGAAGCGCATGAGCTGCAGGAAGAGGCGCTCCGTGGCCTTTCCCATGGGACCGTCCTCCTGCGGCGGGATGCCGACGACGGTCGTCGGGTAGATGGCGTCGCGGCGGTGCGTGATGGCCGTGACGTGGAACTTCGGGAACATGTCGGCGAGGCTGTAGTAGCCCGTGTGGTCGCCGAAGGGTCCCTCGAGCGCCATCGGCTCCGTCGGGTCGACGTATCCTTCGAGAACGATATCGGCGTCCGCCGGCACCTCGAGGTCGACCGTCTTGCACTTCACGAGGCGCACGCGCTCGCGACGGATGAAGCCGCAGAACATGACCTCGTCGAAGCCCGGCGGCAGGGGCGCGGTGGCGCCGTAGGTGAGCGCAGGGTCGCCGCCGAGCGCGACGGCGACGGGGAGCTTCACGCCGAGCTTCTTCGCGCTGCGGTAGTGCTCCGTGCCGTGCTTGTGCGTCTGCCAGTGCATGCCCGTCGTGTTCTTGTCGAACACCTGCATGCGGTACATGCCCATGTTGCGCTCGCCCGTCGTCGGGTCGCGCGTGTAGACCTGCGGGAGCGTGATGAAGCGGCCCGCGTCCATCGGCCAGCACTTGAGGACGGGGATCTTCGCGAGGTCCACGTCGTCGCCGGTGAGGACGACCTCCTGCACCTTGCCGCGGCGGACGCGCTTGGGCGGGAACGAGAGGACGTCCTTCGCGCGGCGCGCGAGCGCGATGGCCTCGCGGAACGAGCGGGGCGGCTTCGTCTTGATGAGCGCCATGAGGTCCTTGCCGACCTCCTCGGGCTCCCGCCCGAGCGCCATCCTCATCCTCCTGTCGGTGCCGTACGCGTTGATGAGCACGGGCATCGGGCTCCCGCGCACGTTCTCGAAGAGGAGAGCCGGCCCGCCGCGCTTGACGACGCGGTCGTAGATCTCGGAGATCTCGAGCTCCGCGTCGACCTCCGCGCGCACGCGCTTGAGCTCGCCGGCGGCCTCGAGGTCCTCGACGAAGCGGTGGAGGTCGTAGGGCAAGGTACCGCGCTCGGCCGCGCCAGCGTCCGCATATCAATAAAGGTTTTATGAGCGGCAGCAACGTGGGAAACGCGTGCGGCGCTTCTGGGGCTGGACGCTCGCACTCGCGGCGCTCACGGCCGTCGCCATGGCCGCCACGCTTGGCAGCACGCTGGGCTTCCCCCTCTGGCACTACAACGCGAGCTTCCTCGTCGCCCTCGCCGCGACCGCGATCGCCTGGAGGCCGCTGCAGCACCGGCGCGTCGCGACGCTCGGCATGGCCGCGAGCGGCGTCCTCGCCACCGGCACGGGCTTCGCGATGCTCTACACGCGCGACTTCGCGCACAAGGAGTGGCTCACGTGGTGGCACTCGTTCACGAGCTTCCTCCTCGCCATCCTCTTCGTCGTCCACTGGCTCCACAACCACGCGCGCCTCCGGGACTTCACGAAGCGCCTCCTCGCGCGTGAGCGCACCTCGGGCTTCGCCGCCGCGGGCGCGTGGGTCGGCCTCCTCGCCTTCGGCGCGTGGACGTGGAGCCCCGACATCGCCGCGCGGTTCACCCGCGAGAACTACCTCTACCTCGCGAGCTGGGCCGTCCTCGTCGGCGTCGCCTTCGCGTACGGCGCGTGGCTCCTCTACCGCCTCCCCGCGCTGCGCCGCAAGCTCGCCGTGCAGGCGCACCGCAACCGGCTGCGCGCGCTCGTCGACACGAGCCTCTGGCTCGCCCACTGGGGCGCCATCGTCACGGGCTTCGCGCTCCTGTGGTTCGCCGAGCCGCTGCGCGCGGGGCCGCTCAAGTACGTCTCCAAGTGGTGGCACACGGCCACGAGCGTCGCGTTCCTCGCGCTCGTCGTCCTCCACGTCGGCTTCAACGCGCGCCTCGTGGCGGCGCACGCGCGGCGCGTCGAGCGCGACCTCTCGAAGAAACCTTAAGGCGGCCCCTCGGCATCGGCGCGCCATGCGCCTCCCCGCCGCCCTGCTGGCCGCGCTCCTCCTCGCAGGATGCGCAGCGCCCGGCGGCGGCGACGCCCCGCGCGAGCGGACGCCGCCCGCGCTCGAGGCGCCCTGGTGGAACATCGGCGAGAGCTGGACCATCCAGTTCCAGCGCGACGGCGGGCCGGCGCGCACGACGACGCTCGTGAACTTCGCGAACAACACGTTCGGCGATCCGCCGCACTTCTGGCTCGGCACGGCCGACCGGCAGGAGGCGCTCGACCACGTCTTCTTCGACAACAACCCCTTCCTCGGCCGCATCCACCACCTGCTCCTCGCCCCCCACGAGAAGGGGATGCACAGCCAGATGTACGAGTGGCCGCTCCGCGAGGGGGGCACGTGGACCTCGCCCATCCTGTTCGGCCACCGCGACATCCTCGTGACCGCCACCGAGCGCGGCGACGGCACCGTCCTCGTGCAGGGGCAGTCGCGCGCCGACGGCACGAGCTTCGAGTACGACTACGACCCGAAGGTGCGCTGGTTCCGCGAGCTCAAGGTGGCGGACGGGCAGGAGCTCCACGCGCGCGTCGTCGACCACAAGGAGTCGGGCGCGCGCGGCACGTTCCACTTCCTGCGCGGGCGCGACTATCTCGACGCGGACGGCGGCCGCACGGGCGAGGAGGAGACGTTCCAGGTGACGGAGGAGGGCGCCACGAGCATCGCGTTCCTTCTCGACGTCCGCACCGCGACGCCGGCCTCCATCGAGTTCGTCGACCCGAGCGGGCGCGTCGTCCACCGCGAGACGATCGCGCTTGGCGGCACGGCCGACAAGGTCGTCGAGATCAGGGAGAAGCCGCAGGCGGGCACCTGGAAGCTGCGCTACCTGGGGAACGTCCAGGGCGAGATCCTTGTCCGCGGCGTCATCGAGTACAAGGCGACGCTCTAGCGCCGCCTCGGCTCGGGCGCGAGCGCGGCCACGAGCGCCGCGAGCGGCCCCCACAGCGCGCCCGCGCCGAGCGCGAAGGCCGCGACGGCCGACGCCGCAAGGAGCGCGCGGGGTGCCACGCTGCCTCGCCACGTCCGCGCGCCCGCCGCGAGCGCGCCTGCGCCGGCGAGTGCGCTCGCGAGCGCGAGGGCGAGCACCCGCGGCTCGCCGACGCGCCACCCGTCGAACGCGAGCGCGAACGCGGACGCGAGAACGACGAGCGCGGCCCCGTGCGCGCCGAGGGCCACGAGCGTCCACGGCCCCGCGCGGCGGCGCCACGCGGAGGCGCCGACGAGCGCGAGCGCGGCGACGGCGGCGGCCGGCGCGGTCCACCACGGCGCCCCCGCCCACGCGCGCGCCTCGTCGCGCTGGAGCGGCACGACGACGGGCTCGAGCCAGCGCGCGGCGGGCGCCGAGGAGCGGGTGGACGCGCGCCTGG
>DASRYU010000210.1:0-3216 GCA_035687045.1 Thermoplasmatota archaeon
TGCCGCGCCCGCTCGATGGCGCGGGCGTGCCCCAGCGCGCGCGTCGCCTCGCGGATGTCCGCCTCGAGCTCCTGCATCGAGTAGCCGCGCGTCTCGCTGGAGGGGACGTCGCGCACGAAGGAATAGCCGCGGAGCTCGCGCAGGAGCTGCGCGCGCCGGAACTCCGCGAGGCGCCGCTTGAGGGCGTGGAAGCGCTCCAGCGCGGCCTTCGTGTCGCTCGCCTCGAGCGCGGCGAGCGCGTGGAGCTCGTGCTGCCACGCGGCCGCGTCGGAGCCGTAGCGCGTGGTGAGGAACGCGAGGCGGTCGGCCAGCTGGCCCACGCGGCGCGCAAGCGCGGGGCGCCGCTTGACGCTTCGCAGCCCGTCGCGCGGCTTTTCCGTCCCCGCCGCGTTGGCGCCGGTGTGGCACGCACGGTGAGCGGCAACGCCGCGCGCATCCTCGCGCTCCTGGTCGAGCGCTACCCCGTCACGCTCCGTCAGGTCGCGCTCGCGCTGCGGCTGCGGCCCGACGTGCTCGACCGGGAGGCGCGCAAGCTCGCGGCGCAGGGGCTTGTCGTTCTCGAGCCGCTCGGGGACGAGGTGTACGTCGCGCTCTCGGGCGAAGGCGCCACGCTCCAGGGGCTCCCCGCGAAGGAGGTCGAGCGCCTGCGCGCACGGCGCCCGGCGCCGCCCAGGCCGCGCGACGAGAGCGACCCCGCCTTCGGCTAATGTACCAAAACTGCTCTTCCCGGCGCACCCCAGTCCGCTCCGTGGCGCTCGGCTTCCGTCGGATCCTCCACATCGAAGACTCGGAGACGGACGCGTACATCGTCAAGCGCGCGTTCCGCGACCACAAGGACGTCTCCATCACGTGGGCCACGACGGGCGCGCAGGGCGTGCAGAAGGCGCTCGAGGAGGACCACGACCTCATCCTCCTCGACTACGCGCTGCCGGACATGACCGGCCTCGAGGTCCTTCTCCAGCTCACCGACAAGCGCCCCGACACGCCGGTCATCCTCGTCTCCGGCTTCGGCTCCGAGTACGTCGCCGCGCGCGGCCTGCAGGTCGGCGCCATCGGCTACGTCAACAAGGACGCGCCCCATTTCCGCGAGGAGCTCGCGCAGACGCTGCAGCGCCTCTTCGAGCAGGGAGAGGTGCGGCGCAAGGCGAAGGAGGTCGAGGACCGCATCCGCCAGCGCCCGAGCCTCCGCCGCCACATGGAGGACGTCCTCGGGACGCTGCGCCAGTCGCTCCCCGAGGCGCGCGGCACCTTCCTCACCTCCTCCGACGGGCTCCCGCTCGCCATGAGCCGCAGCGACGGCTCGAAGGACGTCGACCCGCTCTCGGCGATGGTGACGGGCGGCGTGCTGCGCAACCTCGACATGGTCGGGGGCAGCCTCCAGCTCGACGAGCAGGAGAGCGGCCTCGTGAAGTACAAGCAGGGGACGCTCGTCTACCGCAAGCTCCCGCAGGTGGGCTCGCTCGTCGTCGTCTTCGACCGCGAGGCGGACCCGCGCGACGACCTTCGCGAGGTCGACGTCGCGGCGCGCGAGATCCAGACGCTTGTGCGCGACGACGGCCTCTGAGCCCTACGGCCGGTCGAGCCGCCGCACGCGCACGTTCGTCGCCGGCGCCGTCGCATCCCCAGGCACGCCGTCGTCGAGGCCGAGCGTCGTGCGCAGCGCGTATCGCGTCGCGACGGTCGCGATGCGCTGCGAGAGCACCTGGTACTGCGCCTCGCTGATACGGTGGCGGCGGAACATGGCGGAGAACTCCTCCTCCAGGCGGCCCAGCGCGAGGAGCGCCTGCCGCTGGTCCGCGTGCTCCTCCGCGACGGCGTCCACGCGCGCAAGAAGGCGCGCCGTCTCGCGGCGGCGGCGCCACACGAGCGCGAGGCCCACGAGGAAAGTGAGCGACGCGAGGACGGAGCCCACGACCTGCAGCGTGTCCGCGACGTTCGCCGGCGCGAGCGGCGCCTCGTACCAGAGCTGGACGGGAGGGTCCAGGCGCGGATTGATATCGCTCCAGACGACCGGGCCGCCCAGCGCGAAAAGGTACGTCTCCATGTCGGCCTGGTCGACGACGTCGGGCGTCGCGGGCGCGGGGCCGACGGCGTACAGCACGCGCGTGCGGGCCGCGGGGTCGACGAACGGCTCGCGGTCGGGCGGGCTCCCGATGGAGGCGATGGGGAACGTCGCCTGCAGGACGCCCTGCTGGAGGTCGACCGCGCAGAGCGGGTGCGCGAGGGTGACGTCCGCCTCCTCCGTCTCGCCCTCGCGCTTGAGAAGGCACGAGAGCGCGTCGACGTCGCCGGTCGCGGGCAGGTTCCACGCGACGAAGTAGCGCGTGTCCAGAACGGTCCACGCGAGCTTCCATTGCAGCGCGTCGCGCGTGACGGGCACCCCCTCGGCCGCCGGCGGGTCGAACGCCTCCGGAGGAATGCCTTCGAGGGAGGCGACCTTCACGTACGCCTCCATCAGGCCGTCGCCGAGCGCGGCGTCGTCCCACCACGCCGCGTGGATGTCCCACGCCTGGTGCGCGACCTCGCCGCGGTCGTCGGGAAGGTGCGGGTCCGCGGCCGTCGCGGCGGGGCGCGAGGGCTTCTCTCCCGCGGGAACGGCCTGGCCGATGTAGGTGACCTCGAAGCTTCCGCCGCTCGCGGGCACGTCGCCGTTGAGCATGGGCAGCGGGCCCGAGGCCCATCCGGGCTCGATGCGCAGCGTGATGCGGTCCCCCGGCGCGACGGCGAACACGTGCGTCGACGCGTCCTCGTGGCGCAGCGCCGTCGTCGTGCGCGCGGGGTGGAACGCGTGCGAGATGGTCGTCACCTGCTCTCCCCCCGTCCCGTCGCTGCCGTAGCGCAGGATGCGCACCTCCCAGCCCGTGTCGGGCGAGCGCAGAAGAACGACGTTCACCGTGGCGAGCGTCAGCGGGAACGTCGGCAGGTCCCACTCCTCGTGGGGGAACGGGCGCTGCGGCGTGAACGTCCAGCGGCAGACCGCGCGGCCGGGCTCGGGCGCGCACGCGGGGTCGGCCTGCGCCTCCGCCGGCAGCGGAAGGCCCGCCGCGAGGAGAAGAGCCGCCAGCGTGAGCGCCGCCCGCACGGCGCGCGAGTCCGCCGAGGCGGACATAAACCCTCCCCCGCTGCCGACGCTGGCCGCGCGGACGGTACACCTCGTCCTCGTCCTCGTCCTCGTCCTCGTGTTGAGGCACCCCGCTCACCGCGGAGGCCGCGAAG
>DASRYU010000211.1:0-10737 GCA_035687045.1 Thermoplasmatota archaeon
GACCTGCACCTTCTCGACGCGGGGCCCAATGGCGGCCGCGGCCTGCACGGTGTGGATGTCGTTGCCGTGGAAGCAGTTGTTCTCGCCCCACTCGTCCCACCAGATGCCGTAGCGGCCGCCGCTGATCTCGTTGCCGTGGATCTCGTTGCCGCGCGGGGGCACGAAGAGCCAGAACACGGCGATGCCCATGAGGTGGTTGTTCTCGATGCGGTTGCCGTAGACCTCGTTGAACCAGCCGCCCGCGATGCCGATGCCCATGCCGGCAGGCACGTGCACCGTCTCCCAGGTGCCGGACTCGGGCGCGTCCATGTTGTTGTTGCTGTGGACGTGGTTGTCGTAGATGCGCGTGTGCACCTGCGTGCCGTAGATCTCGATCGTCTCGGTGTCTACGCCCATCTCCTGGGGGAGGACGTTCGGGAGGATGCCGGCGCGGTTGTGGAAGAACTCGTTCTGGAAGATGTCCACGTACGAGTTCGCCGTGCCCGAGTAGCCGAGCATGTTGTTGAAGCCGATGTTGTGGTGCACGCGGCAGTTGCAGTTCGGCGTCTCGCCGATGTAGAAGCCCGAGTCGCTGTGGCCGAAGGCGATGCTGTGCGAGATGTCGCCGTTCGTGGAGTGGATGGCGTAGAGGCCGTACTCGCCGTTGTTGGCCGCCACGAGGTCGGTCATCGTGAAGCCGTTGACGTGCGAGAAGACGAACGCGTTGCCGAGGTAGTTCTGCGCCGTCATCGAGCGCACCGTGACGTTGTCGGCAAGGACGGTCACCGCGTTGTCCAGGAGGCCGCCGCCCTCGAGGATGACGCTGTCGCGGCTGTACCCGGCGAGCGTGATGCGCGGCGTGATGATGGTGATCTCCTCCTGGTAGACGCCGGGCATCACGAGGATCGTGTCGCCGGGCGAGGCCGCGGCGATGGCCGACTTGATGCTTGTGTAGCCACCGGGGCCGACGACAAGCGTCTGCGCGGCGGAGGCCGGCGTGAGAGCAAGAAGCGGGGCCGCAAGGAGCGCGGCGGCAAGAAGCAGGGCTGCGCGCATGAGGTTCACCGGATGAGGAGCGTGCCGTTCATCGTGCTGGGGTGGTAGACGCAGGTGTAGTCGACGGAGAACGAGCCGTCGGGGAGGGCGAGCGCGTTCCCGCATTCGGTGAGCGCGCCGTCGTTCCACTCGCTGATGGCGAACAGCTTCCCGTCGCTGATCGTGAACCACGCCTGGCCCGGGCTCGAGCGCGTGTAGTGCGTGTCGAAGCAGACGGCGAGGTCCGCGTAGCTCGTCGCCGTGTGGCCCATGTCCATCGCGGTCCACGTCACGGTGGAGCCGCGCTCGACGACGGTCACGATGGGGATGAAGCCGAGCGTGAGGTGGCTGGGCACCTCGCAGCTGGGGATGCAGGTGCCGCTCCCCGCGAGGGCAGGGGTGGCGAAGGCGAGCGCCGCGAGGGCGAGCGCGAGAGCAAGACGCAAAGGTAGGACCTCCCGCGCCCGCAAGGCGGTGCGGCGGATAAGGGGTTTTGGGCGAGAGCATAGCTGCGTGGGATGGTTTAAAGCGCGGTCGGGTGTTCGCCACGGCGTCCATGCACCGCGACACCGTCATCGGCATCGTTGGGGTCGTGATCCTCGTCGCCGCGATGGTCGGCGTCTTCACCTACGAGCGGAGCCAGGCTGGAGCGCTGCCCGGCGGCGCGGGCGGCGAGGTCGGGAACTTCACGCTCGAGGCCGTCACCGGCACCGCCGCGGTCGGCGAGACCGAGCAGCAGATCGTCACCTTCAACCAGACCGGCCTCACGAACGTCACCTTCACGCTGACGTGGACGCCGGGCGCGCAGACGAGCATGAACACGCTGGAGCTCGTCGTCACGATGCCCGACGGCACGCCCTTCGAGGCGGCGCCCGAGAACGACGGCGAGATCACGCTCACCGTCCCCGTCAACAACACGAGCAGCGCCGGCACGGCAGGTGTGGGCGACTGGCAGGTCAGCGTCCGCTTCGTGAGCGCCGAGGTCACGACGCCCGTCGGGCAGCCGCCCGCGCAGCCGCCGGTGGTCCCGCCCAACACGACGGACCAGAGCGTCGACTTCCGCGTGGCCATCGCCGGCCAAGCCTACGGCGCCTGAGCCCGCTCCGGCTCGCCTGCCTGCCCGCGCCCGCGCAAGGCGGGCACCCGGCATTGTCCCAAGCGCGTTATCTTTCCGAGCCGCACTCGGGGAGGCGATGGCACGCCTCCTCCCCCTTCTCCCCAACGAACGCGTCGCGACCGCCCCGGAGGCCGCCTGATGCCGCCCAAGGGCATCCTCGTCGCCATCGGCGGAGCGGAGGACAAGGAGGACGACATGCTCGTCCTCCGCCGCGTCCTCGACGAGGTGAAGGGGGAGGCCGAGCACGTCGTCGTCATCGCCGGCGCGTCGCGCGAGCCGCGCGAGGCGGCCGAGCCCTACCTCAAGGCGTTCCGCGAGATGGGCATCCACTACGTGGACGCGCTCCCGTTCAAGAGCCGCGACGAGGTCGAGGAGAAGCGGACGCTCGAGATGCTCGAGGAGGCCGACGTCATCTACTTCACCGGCGGCGACCAGGTCAAGCTCGTCGAGGCGCTGCGCGACACCGAGGCGCTCGACATCATCCGCAGGCGCTACGAGGAGGGCGCCGTCATCGCGGGCACGAGCGCGGGCGCGGCCGCCATGAGCGAGACGATGGTCGCGCGAGGCACGATCGAAGAGGGCCTCACGAAGGGCAACGTCAAGACGGACGTGGGCCTCGGCCTCTTCCCGCACACGGTCATCGACACGCACTTCGTGCAGCGCGGCCGCTTCGCGCGCCTCCTCGAGATCGTCACGTACGACCCGAGCCTCACCGGGATCGGCATCAGCGAGGACACGGGCATCATCGTGCGCAACGGCGTCGACATCGAGGTCATCGGCTCCGACAACGTCATCATCTTCGACGGCACGGAAGTCATGCACACGAACGCGCAGGAGGCCAATCGCGGACAGGCGCTCATCGTCGCGCGCTCCATCGTCCACGCCCTCGCGAGCGGTTGCCACTACAACCTCGAGACGCGCGAGATCCGCGTGCCCACGCAGGAGACGGTCTCGCTGAAGCAGGAGCAGGCGGCGTAGGCGCGTCCGAGGCGGACGGGCACGGCCAGGCCGAGCCAGGTGGTGCCAGGCCGAGCCAGGTGGTGCCAGGCCGGGCCAGGTGGAGCCTGGCCGAGCCAGGTGGAGCCAGGTGGAGCCAGGCCGAGCCAGGTGGTGCCAAGTGGAGGGCTCGGCAGGATCCGCGGACGGGGTCCCCGGCGAAGCCGGGGTGGGTGCGGAGATGCCGAGCCCACGGAGCGCGCCGTAGGCGCGCGCAGTGGGCTCGGCAGGATTCGAACCTGCGGCATTCGCCTTGTAAGAGCGACGTCCTAACCGCTGAACGACGAGCCCGGTGGATGCGGCCACAAGTCGTTTCACCATGAACCTGCCGACGCGTTGTCGATGGGCGCGTGGGTGCTCCACTTCGACGGCCTCTTCGAGCCCCGCTACCAGGCGCGCGGCATCGCAACGTACGGGTTCACGGCGGACCACGACGGGGAGCGCGTGGGCGAGGGGAAGGGGCTGCTGTTCGGGCCCGGCGAGGGCGGGAGCGCGAACGTCGCGGAGTTCGGCGCGCTCATCCACGGGCTCGCGTTCCTGGAGGACCGGAAGGAGGACGATTGCCCCGTCGTCATCCGCGGCGACTCGCGGCTCGTCATCGAGACGGTGGCGGGGCGCTGGAACCTCTCGAGCCCGCGCCTCCTTCCCCTGCACAAGATGGCGCGGCGCATCCTCGCGGAGATCCCCGGCCCGAAGACGCTCGAGAAGGTGAGCCGCGAGGAGAACGCGGGCGCGGACCGGCTCACGCGCGAGGCGTACCACGAGGCGGCGGCCGCGCACCCCGCATGGGGGCTCGGGCCGCACGCGAAGACGAACCGCCGCCGCGCGGACCCGGAGGCGCGCCCGCCGTCACGCTTATAGAGGGGAGCCGCAATCGAGGCGCCGTCCCCCTGGGCGAGCCGGGGCGGGCAACACATCAGCCCCGTGGTCTAGTGGCCAATGATTCGGGACTCTGGATCCTGCGACCGCGGTTCGAATCCGTGCGGGGCTACTCTCAAGGTGTGGGTCCGAAGGACCCACGGCGCATTGCGCCGCTGGTGCGCCAGCGGCGGCGGCTTGGATCCTGCGACCGCGGTTCGAATCCGTGCGGGGCTACTTCTTTCCTCCAGCCGTGAGGCCGGGGCGTGTCACGGTGGCCTACCGGTCGCCGCGGTCGCCGTACCCCTTCTTGGACTTGTTCTCGGCGTGCCGCTTCTGGTCCTGCGCGAGGCTGCGGCCGACGTCCTCGACCTCCTTGAAGCGCCCCTGCTCGTCGCGGCGGACGTAGCGCTTGTCGTTGCCGGTGTCGATGAGCTCTCGCTTGGTCATGCGTGGCGGCTGCTGCCCGCATGCTCCTAAGGCATGTGGCCGCGTGCTCGCTCAGAGGGGCGAGACGATGGCTTGGCCGTTGTCCGTCTCGAGCGCGACCTTCGTCTGGATGGCGCGCCCGTCGTAGCCGCGCGTGCGGAAGGTGGCGCCGTCCTCCGTCTTGCGGACGTCGCCGTCGCGAAGGCCGATGATGACCTGGCCGTTGTCGGTCTTCCCCGCGACGTCGTAGCCGAAGGCGCGCCCCTCGGGCACCTCGAGGATGATCTGGCCGTTGTCCGTCGCGAGGTCGATGACGCCCGACGCGGCGGGGCGGAGGGACGCGATGATCTGCCCGTTGTCGGTGCGCGCGCGCACGTTGTGCGCCGTGCCGGAGACGATGATCTCGCCGTTGTCGGTCTCGAGGTCGGCGTCGCCCATCGCCATGCGCGCGACGTGGATGCCGCCGTTGTCAGTGGACGCCGTGAGCTCGAGCACGAGCCACTCGGGGAGCGCGACCTTGTACTCGACGTAGCGGACGCTGGCGCTGAGCCACCCGAGGCTGCCGGCGGCGGCGGGCTTCGCGCGCAGCGCGTGCGAGCCGTCGGCGTCCTCGTGGCTCCAGGACCAGGCGGTGTCGAGCGCGGCGCGCGCGAGGTCCTCCGTGACCGCGCGCACGCGCACGGTGGCGGTGAAGCTCCATGCGTCGCCGTCGGAGCGGCGGAGCTCGATGGGGCCGTTCGTGCCGATGAGCTCCACGGGGAGCGTGTCGAGGCCGATGCGGCCGGTCGCGACGACGACGCGCTCGGCGCAGAAGCCGGGCGGGATGGTGAGGCCGCTGTCCTTGCAGTCCACGGCCGCGTCCGTCTGCGTGACCTCCGCCGTCATCCCCTGGATGCGCTCCTCGGCGGGCGGCGCGTCGGCGGGCTGCAGGGTGGCGGCGTCGCTCTCCTCCGGCACGGCGATGCAGCCGGCGGCGAGCGTGGCGAGCGCGACGAGCGTGGCGAGGGTGCGGTGCATGGCATCTGCCTCCTTCGGGCATGCCAGCCTACGCGGGGACTTCAACCCTTGTGGCGCCCTTGTTGAACGGAGCGGAAGCTTCCGTGTCCCTCACTCGATGTAGACGCCCGGCTTGCGCGGCTGCGCGAAGCGCGCCTTCCCGGCGGGGTCGACAAGCTCCGCGTCGTCCGCGTTCTGGACGACGATCTCGGCGTTGAACTCGGCCGCGAGGAATGGGATGCTCTCGCGGAGGATGGCCGTCTCGTCCAGAGGCACCGCGCGCGCCGCGAGCTCCTGCGCGCCGAGGTTCGCGTACGTCTTGAGCGCGTCCTGCGCCATCTTCGGCGCGTCCTTGCCGCCCTTCGCGCGGATGTCGGCGTCCGCCATGGCTGCCTTCATCATGTCGGGGATGGTGAGCTTCTTCTCGCGCGCCATGTCGATGGCCATCGCGTGGAACTTGCGCTTCCAGCCTGGCGCGGTCGTGAGGACGATGCGCTTGGGCGTCATCTTCGTGACCTTCAGGATGTTGCGCACGTCGTCGAGGAGGTCGCGCACGAACGCCTCGCTCTGCTCGAGCGCGGGGTCGGCGGCGCCGGTGGTCGCGGGGAACGGCACGTCAACGGCGAGGCCGTCCCAGCCGTGCGCCGCGTGCACCTCCTCGCACACCGCCGGGATGAACGGCGTGAGGAGCGCGTTCTGCGTGCGGACGAAGCGGTCCCACACGTCCGCGTGCGGCACGCCGCCGGCGCGGCGGACGTACCAGGACCACTCGCGCTGGAGGTCGTGGAAGCCCGTCTTGATGGCGCTGCGGAAGTTCGTCTCCTCCATGTTCTGGCGCGTCTCGGCCACGAGGCGCTCCATCGCGGCGAGGAACCAGCGGTCGACGGTGCTCATCTCGCCGCGGCGCGTCTCCGGCTTCTCCGTCGCCTGCTCGACGTAGCGGCGCAGGCGCAGCACGGCTTGGTCGGCGACCTGGCGGTCGAAGTTCGCGTCGTCGACGCCCTCGCCGGCGAACGCGAGCGCGAAGCGCGTGGCGGAGGCGCCGTACGTTTCGATAGCCTGGCGCAGCGTGATGAAGTTGCCGCGCGATTTGGACATCTTCTCGCCGTCGACCATGACCCAGCCGTTGACGCTGATGCCGCGCGGCCACATCTCGGGCTGGTCGGGCCAGATGGCGGTGTGGTTGAACACGAGGAAGGTCAGGTGGTTCTGCACGAGGTCCTTCCCGGAGTTGCGGAAGTCGAGCGGGTACCAGTAGAGGAACTCCTGGCGGCAGCGCTCGACGAGCTCCTTCGTCACCGTGCCGCGCGCCGCGGCCTCGGCGCTCCCCTTGCCGCGGAAGACGTACTCGAAGAACGCGTCGCCGAGGTCCTTCGCGTCGACGCCCGCGCGGTCGGGGCCGCCGGAGGGGCTCCCCTTCTCGAGGTGGTGCGCGACGGCGTAGTACGCGTTGTAGATGGTGCTGTCCGAGAGCGACTCGATGAGCCAGCGCGGGTCCATCGGGAGCCTTGTGCCGAGGCCGTGCTCGCGCGTGCAGGCCCACGCGCGCAGCCAGTCGACGACGTATTCGAACTGCTTGCGCACGAGCGGCGGGTAGAACGTCATCGACGCCATCGCCTGGTGCGCTTCGCGCTTCCAGTCCTCGTCGCCGTAGCGGATGAACCACTGGTCGCTCACGATCTTCACGACGCTCGGCGTGAGGCAGCGGCACACGACGGGGCCGGAGGGCCAGTAGGCGACGACGGCCTCGCCGCGCTCGGCGAGCCACGCCTTGATCTTCTCCTTCGCCTCGGCGACGCGCATGCCCGCGAACTGCTGCGCGTTGTCGAGCATGACGCCCTCGTAGAAGCCGGCCTGGTACGCCTTCTCGGTGGCGGCGGCGATGCGCTCGGCGTCCTTGTGCCCCTTCGCGCCGGCCTCCTCGACGGCCTTCGCGGCGCTCTCGGTGCCGTACTTCTCCGTGCGGATGACGGCGATGGGCGCGATGTCCGCCGCGCCGGGCTGCCCCTGCGCCTGCGCCTCGCGCAGCGACAGGAGGTCCTGCGGCGAGTCGGACGGGACGCTCGTGACGATGCCCGTGCCCTTCTCGTGCCGGATGAACGCCGCCGAGAGCACCGGCACCAGGCTCCCCGTGCCCGGCGCGCGCGCCTTGCTGCCGACGAGCGCGCTGCCCGCCACGCTCGCGCCGGTGTCGCGCATGTCCTCGAACTGATAGCGCAGGTCGTTGGCGCTCGTCGCGTTGAGGATCCAGCGCTCGGTCCCGCGCTCGACGAGGCGGTACTCCGCGTCGGCGTCGACCCACACGTTCGTCTGGCCGAAGACGGTGTCCGGGCGCAGCGTCGCGGCGATGAGCATGGCGCCCGCGTGCGGGCCGTCGGCGAGCGGCATCTTGTAGAGCACCCACTCCTGCGGCGTCTCGCCCTCGCCCGAGTAGCGGTCGTGGTCCGCGACGGGCGCCTGGTCCTTTGGACACCAGATGATCGGGTGGCGCCCCTTCGCGACGCGCCCGCTCTCGTGGAGCTTGCGGAACTGCCACTGGATGAACGCGTCGTAGTGCGGGTTGAGGTCGGTCGTGATGAACTCGCGACGGAAGTCGATGGCGAGCCCCAGCCGCTGCACGTCCTCGCGCCACTTGGGCGGGAAGTAGCGCACCCAGTGGACAGGGTCCTTGAACGCCTCGACCTCGCTCTCGGGGATGCCCTGGTCGCGGAGGATCTTGATCTGCTGAGCGTCGCCGTCGCGCACGCGGTTGGCGGCGGCGACGATCGGCGTGCCCGTCACGTGGTACGCGAAGGGGAAGAGCGCGTTCTTGCCGAGCATGCGCTGATAGCGCACCATGAGGTCCACGCGCAGCATCGTGAACGCGTGGCCCACGTGCGCGAAGGCGTTCATGTACGAGTACGGGTACGTCGCGAGGAACTTCGGGCGCCCCGGCTCCGGGTCGCGCTCGTGGACGCGCCGCTCGCCCCATACCTTCTGCCACTTCTGCTCGATCGCTGCGAGGTCGACGGTGGGGCGCGCGCTCGGCGAGGTCACGCTGATCGGCGCGCGTAGGGAGCGGCCGTATTTAAGGCGCGCCCCGAGGATGGCGCGGCGTGGCGGTCGAGCTCTCGGTCCTCGTCCGCGGGGCGAGCGGCGCGCTCTTCGTCCTCTTCGGCCTCAGCTGCGGGCTTCTCGGCGCGCGCCCCGGCGCGGACCGCGCGCTCGCGCGGGCGCTCGCGCCGTCTTCTCGCTCGGCTTCGGCAGCGCGTTCCTCCTCGTGAACCTCAACGCGGCCACGCAGGCGCGCCATGTCGCGTTCCTTGGCGTCCTCGTCTTGCTGGCGTGGCTTGTCGCGCTTCTCGGGAGCGCGCTCGTTGCGCGGCGAGCGCTTCCGCAAGCGACGCGGGCGATGTGGGGGCCCATCCTTGCAGGCGTGGCGTACGCGCTCGCGGCCCTCGGGCCGATCGCGGCGGACGTCCCTGCCTTCGTCGCGGCGCAGCGCGTGCCCGACGCCCTGCAGCCGCTCTCCGCGGCCTCGCAGGTCCTGCAGCGCCTCGTGGCGTCGTGCGCCCTCGTGGCGGGCTTCGGCTACGCGCTCCGAGCGGGCGCCGAGCCGGCCGAACGGACGCCGCTCGCCCTCCTCGCCGTCGGCTTCGCGCTCTACCCGGTCATGATCCAGGGCTTCGTGCTCACGGCCCCCGCGGCGCCGGCCGGTCAGCTCCTGCTCAACGCGCTCGTGTTCGGCGCGCTGGTCGTCCTCTGGCTCGCCCTGGCCGAGCGCGGCCTCGGCAGGGGCGCGGTCGCGGCCGCCCTCGGCCTCGCGCTCGCCGCGCTCGTCGCGGCGGTCGAGGGCGCCCTCGTGGCGGACACGCTCGCGCGCTACACGCTCGGCATCGGGCGCAGCATCGGCGTCGCGCTGCTCGCGCTCGCGGTCTTCCGCCACGATATCCTGCGCGCGGGCCTCGCGTCGCGCACCGCCGACCGCGCGACGCGCGCGAGCGTGGGCCTGGCGGCCCTTTTCGTCGTCGCGCAGGTGGCCCAGGAGTACCTCTCCAGCGCCGGCGGCCTCCTCCTCGGCGGGATCCTGGCGGGCGTGCTCCTCTTCGCCATGACGCCGCTCCAGCGCGCGCTCGAGGGGGGCGGCGCGTCGGCGGACGCGAAGATCGCGACGTACCGCGACGCGGTGCGCTATGCGCTGCGCGAAGGCGGGATGACGCGCAAGGAGGAGCTCCACCTCGCGACGCTCGCCCAGCAGCTCGGCCTGGGCGCGGCGGACGCGCTCCGCGTGCGGCACGAGGTCGAGGACGAGCGGGACGGAGTCAAACCGAAGCCTTGACAAGCTCCCGCGAGTACCTCTTCGGCATGACCTTCGAGATCGTGGTCGTGAGCAACACGCCGCTCACGCCGCACGACGACCTCGACGACGTCGCCTTCCGTTTCCTGCGCCAGGTGGGCTACCTCGAGCGCGGCGCGGAGGACGAGAAGGCGATGCGCGAGAGCGTGGCGTACCGGCTCTTCCGCGACTGCTTCCTGCTGCGCCCCGACAAGCAGTGGACCGTCGAGGAGCTCATCACGGCGATGGACACGAGCCGCCCCACGGTGTACAGGCACCTGAACAAGCTCAAGTCGCTCGACATCCTCGAGGAGTCGAGCCTCAAGGACGAGGGCGAGACGAACCCGCGCAAGGCGTACAGGCTCCGCTACGGGAACCTGGCGAAGGCGTGGAACTTCGTCGAGGCCAACGTGAAGATCGCGATGGAGAACTACCGCAAGAGCGCGGAGCACCTGCACGCGCTCTGCGAGCAGCACATCCAGCGCGGCACGCCGATGAAGCAGGAGCGACGCCGATGAAGCCGAAGAAGGACGACCCGCCCGTGCAGCTCACGCTCGGGAGCACGTACCACGTCCGCAGCCTCGCCTCGCGCGAGGCCGTGCTCGACACGCGCGGCACGTTCCGCGGCTTTGTCGGCGTGGGCAGCATCGACGGCCTGGCCATGGAGCTCGACGCGTCGCACAAGGAGCTCGCCGGCAAGACGCGCGTCATCCCGAGCCACATGGTCCTCAGCATCGACATCCTCGAGGCCGCGAAGAAGGACGAGGAAGCGAAGGACGAGCTGTCGATGCACTACACGTAGGGGACGAGGGCCGGGGCGCGGGCCGAGGCCGAGGCCGAGGCCGAGGCGGGGACGAGGACGAGGACGAGGACGAGGCAGGACGAGGCGCAGGACGCGGCCGAGGCCCCGCCCGCGCGCCACCGCGCTCCCCGCGACCCCGCGGTGAGCGGCGCGACGAGCCCCCGCGGCCCCGCGGTGAGCGGCGCGACGAAGCGGCCGAAAGCCACAAGG
>DASRYU010000212.1:0-4632 GCA_035687045.1 Thermoplasmatota archaeon
GAGCGCGCTCCTCGCGGGATGTGCCGCGCCGGTCGTGCCGCCCGATGCCGCCGCCGCTCCGGCCGACGCGGAGGAGTGGCTCTCGGTGTCGTCTCCCGCCCGCGGCGAGCTCGCGCCCGAGCACTTCGGCGCGGAGGTCCCCCGCTTCCGCGCGACGCGTCTGCCCGCCACCGCCTTCGAGCCCACGATCTCGCTCGACGCCAGCGGCGTGGCGTACTTCGCCGGCTCCCGCACCGGGCTGGACCAGCCGGCGGGGCCGGGCCGCCTCGTCGCCAACGAGGGGCTTCTGCTGCGCAGCGGCGACGGCGGCCTCACGTGGACCGACGTGACGCCTCGGCTTGCCGGGCGCAACCCGCATGGTCCAAGCTTCGACCCGTACGTGCACGTCGACGCCCGCACCGGCCGGGTGTTCATGGTGGACCTCACCATCGCGTGCCACGTCCTCTCGTACAGCGACGATGCAGGCGCGACGTGGGCGCACAACCCGCTCGCCTGTGGCGCGCCCGTCAACGATCACCAGACCGTCTTCTCCGGCGCGCCCCCGGCCATCCTTCCGATGCTCGCGTATCCGAGCGTCCTCTACATCTGCTCGAACCAGTTGGCCGTCGGCGCCACCCTCATGTGCACGACGAGCTTCGACGGTGGCCGCCTTCCGGCCGGCGACGGTCGTCGCCGCAGAGACCGAGGGGGACAGCAGGTTCACGCCAGGAGCCACGTGCGGCGGCCTCGCGCATGGCCATGGCCGCGTCGGGCCCGACGGCACCGCCTATCTGCCGCGCGTCTACTGCGACGTCGCCCTCCTCCACGTCAGCCGCGACGGCGGCATCACATGGCGGGAGATCGTGGTCGACAAACGCCACGGCGGCTCGCCCAGCGAGGACGACAACCACGAGTCGCGCGTCGCCATCGACGCTGCGGGCAACGTGTACTACTTCTGGATCGGGAAGGACTGGCGCCCGCGCCTGAGCGTCAGCCGCGACGGCGGCGCGACGTGGAGCACACCCGTGGACGTGGCGCCGGCGCGCATCGGCGCCGCGCGCCTCCCCGCCATCGCGGCGGGAAGCGAAGGCCGCATCGCCTTCCTCTACCTCGCGAACACCACGGAGGCCCCCGGGGAGTGGCATGCGTATGTCGGCGTGAGCGTGGACGCGCTCGCGCAGGATCCGCTCGTCGCCACGGTGCGCGCGACGCAGACGCTGCTTGGCCGCGACGCGTGCCTCGAGGAGTGCGAGCGCATCGGCGACTTCCTCGACATCGCCGTGAGCCCGCTCGACGGCGGCATATGGGTCGCGCTCGCCGACCCATGCGCGGATGCGTGCGAAACGCTGCCGCCGGAGGGCGCGGCGTGGGGGCCCGTGGCGGTGCAGGCGCGAGGGGTTGCTCTCGCCGCCGGGCAAGCGCGCGGCTAGCGAAGCCTTCGCGGCGAGGTCGCGTCCTTGCCTCGGAACGCATGCCGACACGCAGCCGAAGCCCCCTCGCTCTCCAGACGCTCCTTGTCGCCGCAGCGCTCGCGGCGACGCTTGCACCCGTCGCGGCCCTCACGGGTGCCGACGCGACCCCCGCCGGCACCCGCTCTCCGAGCGCGGCCCCAAGCGCCATCCACGCGGGCGGGTTCAGCGACACGCACGTCTTCCCCGGCGACTACAACACGAGCGGGCACTTCTCGCAGACGCTGGAGCGGGGGCCGCACGGCATCTCCGCGCGCGAGACGGTCTTTCTCGCGAGCGAGGTGGACGGCGCCTCCATCCAGCTCCTTCTCCACCGACCGCTCGGAATGAACGGCACGCGCGCCCCCGTCATCCTCCTCGCCACGCCGTACTACACGAGCGGGCCCGCGCAGGGTCTCACGATGGGAGGGCGCTACGACACGCTGGTCGAGAACTACGTGCCGCACGGCTACGCGGTCGCGCTCGCGGCCGTGCGCGGCAGCGGCGAGAGCGGCGGCTGCTCGGACCTCGGCGGGCCCCTCGAGCGCGCGGACCTCGACCAGGCCATCACGTGGCTGGGCACGCGCGACTGGAGCAACGGGAACGTCGGCATGACCGGACTCTCCTACGACGGCAGCACGACGTGGGCGGCCGCGTCGATGGGCAACCCCCACCTTCGCACCATCGTGCCGGTGAGCGGCTTTCCGGACCAGTACTCGCTGCTGTACTCGAACGGCACGCCCGAGAACCGCGCGCTCGGCATCCACCCGACGGGCTACTGGCCTTTCGGTCTTCTCGACGCGCACCGCGCCTCCCTGCGCGACCCCACGCGCCCGCTCGGCCTCGCGGCCTGTCCGGCCGTCGTCGCGGGCACGGCAGCGTCTGCCACGGCCTCGCTGGGCTTCGGCCGCAGCGAGTTCTTCGCCCAGCGCGACCAGCGCCCCGGCACAGAGGCGAGCTTCGCGGGCTCGGTTTTCGTCGTCCACGGCCTCAAGGACTGGAACGTCGACCCGCTCGCGGTCTACCCGTGGATCAACGACCTCGAGACGCGTGGCGTCGTCGTGAAGCATCTTCTCGGCCAGTGGGACCACCTGCTGCCCGACCGCGCGGGCGCGCGCATGGACTACGCGGAGATCCTCCTCCGCTGGTTCGACTACTGGCTCAAGGAGGACGTCACGCGCGACCTGGGCCCGCGCGCGCAGGTGCAGGATTCCTCCGGCAGGTGGCGCAGCGAGGCCGCATGGCCTCCGCGCGACACGCGGCCGCTCGTCCTCCACCTCACCTCCGACGGCAAGCTCGCCACGTCGCCAGGCGACGCGGAGGAGCGCAGGCTCGTGACGTTCGCGCCGCGCGTCGTCGCCTGCAGCACGTGCGCCACGTTCCGCTCCGACGCGCAGCCTCGCGAGCTGCGCTTCGCGGGGATCCCTGAGCTGGACCTGACGGTCACGCCGCAAGGTCCGGGCGGAGCCGTCTTCGCGGAGCTCTACCTCCTCCGGGGCGCCCTCAAGACGATGGTGGGGCATGGCAGCATCGATCTCCGCTTCGCGCATGGGGACGAGACGCCGCGCGAGGTCCGCCCGGGCGAGCCGCTCGACGTGCGGATGTGGCTTCAGCCGCTCGACGTCGTCGTGCCGGCGGGCGCCGCGCTCCAGCTCGAGATCTCGCAAGGGCCGTGGACGGACCCGACCGACCGCCTGCCCACGAGCGCGTCCGCGCCCTCCGAGCTCCACGTCGGCGGGACCACCTCCGTCCTCACCCTACGCACGTTCGAGCGTGACGGCAGCGTGTTCTTCCACCCTCCGAAGCGGTGAGCCCACGCCCCCGCGATGGCAACGCCTCGGCTAGCGTTGCTACGCGGGCGGACGCGTACCTCCACCACGCCCCGCGGCGCCTCCATCGCTGGCGCAGCTTCGCCGCGGGGCGCCTCCTTCTCTCAGGCGCACAGTTGCCGCATCTCCGCGCGAGGATAGTCGTCGCGTTGCCAGTTTCAACAAGCGGGCAACAAACCTCTTCAGGAGGAATGGCGGCGTTCGGTCGCCTTGCGTCCGCCCTCGTCGCGCCTCGTCCCGCTCGCCCTCCTCGCCGCGATGCTCGTGGCGCCGACCGCGGGCGCGATGGTCGCGCCCACGCCGACGGTCCCCAGCCTCACGTGGAGCGCGCATCACGACGCGGGCTACGGCAACCACTCCGTCAGCACGTCGCTCCCGACCGCGGCGGGCCCCATGACGACGGACGTCGACCTCGGCTACCGGCTCAACGACACGAGCAAGCCGACGTCGGTCGTGCGCGGTGACCTCCACTGGCGCTTTGGCGAGGACGTCCTCCAGCTGTACCTGGGTGTTCCACGCTGGCTCGCGTGCCGCCTCGGGTGCGAGGAGGGGGCCGAGCTCGCCGAAGGCGCGAGGCTGCAGGGTTCCGCGAGCGTCGGCGGCCAGGCACCGCCCCGCGCGGGCGCGCCGACCGCCGCGGGCGGCTCGATCACCGACGCCGAGGCGGCCGCCGTCGCAGGCGGCGTCTCCGTCGTCGCGATCGCGTGGTGGCTCTTCGCGCGCGGCGGCTGGCTCGCCTTCTACTCGCGTCTGGGGCGGAGCAAGGTCACGGAGGACCCGCGCCGGCAGGCCATCCTCGCCCTGCTCGCCCAGAGGCCCGGGCTTACCCCCGCGGAGATCGCGAAGCGGCTCGGGATCCCGCGCACGAGCACGCTGCACCACCTCGCGGTCCTTCGGACGCACGAGCTCGTGCGGAGCTTCCGCGAGGGGCGCCGCACGCTCTACGCGCGCTGCGGGCAGAAGATCGAGGAGGCGGAGATCCAGCGGCGCGCGGTGCTCGACGTGCCCGCTCGCGCGGCCGTGCTGGAGGCCCTCGCGGCGCACCAGCGCCCCCTCACGCAGAAGGAGATCGCGGAAAGCCTCGGCCTGCCGCGCCGCACCGTCGCGCACCATCTCCAGCTTCTTGCGCGACGCGGTCTCGTCGTGACGAGCGACTCGCGCCCCCTGCGCTACTCCGCGCCAAGCGAGAGGGCGTAGGGGCGTGGCAAATGCGCGTCTATCATCGCTAACACCGCCGCCGCGCATGGAAGCGGCGCATGAAGACGCACCCGACACCGAACGCACGTCAGCACATCAGGCTCCCGCTCCTGTCCATCATCACGATGCTCGCCCTGCTCGCGACGGCCGCGCTGCCCGCCGCCTCCGCGACCCACGTC
>DASRYU010000213.1:0-4216 GCA_035687045.1 Thermoplasmatota archaeon
TTCTCGCGCCGGGGCTCATCGCGGAGGACGCGCGGGGGCTCTCGTACTTCACGCGCGAGCCGGCGACGGAGGAGGAGCGCTACCAGGCGTGGCGCGCGATGCTGGCGTGCCCGAGCGCGAGCATCGGGGGCGCGAAGCCGCCCGACGACGTGTTCCCCTGGGAGATGACGCCCGGCGTGTGGATGCTCGGGTACAACGCGCGCCACTCGTTCGGCGCCACGAGCTGGCTCGTGCCGCGCCCCGAGGGGAACCTGATGATCGACGCGCCTCGCTGGGTCCCGCGCCTCGCGGAGCGCCTCGAGGCGATGGGCGGCGTCGCGCGCATCCTCCTCACGCACCAGGACGACGTCGCGGACTACGAGAAGTACGCCGAGCGCCTGGGCGCGGAGGTCTGGATCCACGAGGACGATCGCGGCGCGGCGCCGGGCGCGCGGACGTTCCGCGATGAGGTCGAGCTGCAGCGCGGCGTGCGGGCCATCCCCGTGCCGGGGCACACGCGTGGGAGCGCGATGTTCCTCGTGGATGACGCGTGGCTCTTCACGGGCGACTCGCTCGAGTGGACGCCGGAGGGGCTGAACGCGTTCGAGGATTTCACGTGGTACTCGTGGAGCGAGCAGAAGCGGAGCCTCGCGCGCCTCGCGGAGCGGGCACGCTTCGAGTGGGTGCTCCCGGGGCACGGCGCGTGGGGCCAAGCGCCCGCCGACGAGATGCGGCGGCGCCTGCTCGCGCTCGTGGAGAGGATGTAGAAAAGGCGGGGCGCACGCGGGAGAGGGGGAGGCAACAACGGGGGGATGCAGCGCGGCGCGCGCCCCGCCAAGAGAGCGGCTTCACTCGTCGAAGCTGGAGTCGCCGCCCTTCTTGCCCTTCGAGCTGTCGCTCGAGGTGTTCTTCGCCGCGATGACGTCGTCGATGCGGAGGATCATCGTGGCCACCTCGGTCGCGCTCTGGATCGCCTGCGCCTTCACGCGCAGCGGCTCGATGACGCGGTTCTCCCACGCGTTCTCGACCTTGCCGTTGAAGACGTTGAGGCCCGCCTCGCGCTGGCCGCGCTCGTGCGCGCTGCGGAGGTCGACGAGCTTGTCGATGGCGTCGAGGCCCGCGTTCTCAGCGAGCGCGCGCGGGAGCGTCTCCACCGCGTCCGCGAACGCCTCGATGGCGAGCTGCTCGCGCCCGCCGACGGTGGCGGCGTACTTGCGGAGGCCGAGCGCGACCTCGATCTCGGGCGCGCCGGCGCCGGGAAGGACCTTGCCGTCCTCCACGACGCTGCGCACGACGCCGAGCGCGTCCTCGAGGGTGCGCTCGACCTCGTCCGCGACGTGCTCCGTGCCGGCGCGGATGAGGACGCTCACCGCGCGGGCGCCCGTGGCGCCGGTCACGAACGTGAGCTCGTCGTCGCCGAACTTGCGGGCCTCGACGGCGCCGGCCTTGCCGAGGTCGTCGGCGGTGAGGTCCTTGAGGTCGCTCACGACGCGGCCGCCCGTCGCGCGCGCGAGCGCCTTCATGTCGCTCTCCTTCACGCGGCGCACGGCGTAGATGCCGTTGCGCGCGAGGAAGTGCTGCGCGAGGTCGTCGATGCCCTTCTGCGCGAACACGACGTTCGCCCCGGTGCTCTTGATGCGGTCCACGTAGCCGCGGAGGATCTTCTCCTCCTCCGCGATGAACTCCTGGAACTGGTGGGGCTTCGTGATCTGGATCTTCGCGTCGATCTCAGGCTTCTCGATCTCGAGCGGGCAGTCGATGAGCGCGATCTTCGGGTTCTCGACGCGGCGCGGCATCGTCGGGTGGAGCCGCTCCTTGTCGACGATGACGCCCTCGACGAGCTCCGTCTGGCCGACGCTCGTGCCCGTCTTCTTGATGAGGCTCACGTTGCCGAGGTCGACGCGGTAGCGGCCGTCGCTCCCCTTCTCCGCCACGGCGCGCACGGCGCGGACGGTGATGTCGGCGAGCTGGTCGGCCTGGCCGCTCGCGCTCTTGGACGACATCGCGGTCGTCGCGACGTAGCGGAGCGTCTTCTCGTCGTCGAACTTGACCTCGCGCGCGATGCCGCGCACGATCTCGAGCGCCTTCTCGCTCGCGAGGCGGTAGCCGCGCGTGATGAGGGTCGGGTGGACGTCCTCGATGAGCTGCTCCGCCTGGTGGAGCAGCGCCCCCGCGAGGACGACGCTCGAGGTGGTGCCGTCGCCCACCTGCGTCTCCTGCGTCTTGGCGACCTCGATGAGCATCTTGGCGGCCGGGTGCGCGACGTCGATCTCCTTGAGGATGGTCGCGCCGTCGTTCGTGATGACGACGTCGCCCATCGAGTCGACGAGCATCTTGTCCATGCCCTTCGGGCCGAGCGTCGACCGGACCGCCTCGGCGACGGCCTTGGCGGCCATGATGTTCGAGGACTGCGCGGAGCGCCCGCGCTCGCGAGTGGTGCCTTCCTTCAGGATCACAACAGGCTGGCTGCCCATCATGTGCGATACCTCCGGACTTGCGGGCGGCCGAATATCTGCGGTTCTACAAAAAGCTATCGTTTCTGGGGCTGTCTCGGCGTCGCATGGTGTGGCGGGCAGCGGCGGACTCGCCCCCTCGCGCGGACGCTCCGGTGCACCCGCGACGTGAAGAGCTGGCGTCGTCGCGTGATCGCGGGAAGCTCAGGCTCATCGCGAGATGGCGGTGGAGACGCTGAGGATGGGCGGGAGCGTCTCGTGGAGGGTGCTCCACGTCCCGCCTTCGTCGCGGCTCGCGTAGAGCTGCCCCGTCGTCGTGCCGACGTAGACGCCCGCGCGGTCGTGCGCGTCCGTGGCCATCCCCTCGCGCAGCACCGTGTGCCACGCGTTCTTCTGCGGGAGCCCCTTCGCGAGGCGCTGCCAGCTCTTGCCCGCGTCGCGCGTCCGGTACACGGCCATCGCGCCGCCCGGCGTCACGCGGTTCGAGTCGGCCTCCAGCGGCACGGTGTAGACGGTCCCCTTCTCGTGCGGGTGCGCCGCCATCGGGAAGCCGAAGGGGCCGGGCAGCCCCTTCATGATCGGCGTCCACTTGTCGTCCCCTCGGCGCCGCTTGTAGACGCCGCCGTGGTTCTGCATGTAGAGCCACGCCGGGTCCTTCGCGTCGCGCACGATCTTGTGCGGGCAGGTCCCCACCATGTGCTCCTCCGTGCGCTTCTGCGGGAGCCATGGCGCCGCGATGCCGCCGTTGAGCGTGCGCCAGCTCCTCCCCGCGTCGTTCGTGCCGAAGATGCCCACGGCGCTCGCCGCGACGACCATGCGCGCAGGGTCGCCAGGGTAGGGGAGGATCGTGTGCAGGCAGAGGCCTCCGCCGCCCGGCGTCCAGGCGCTCCGGTCGGGGAACGCGTTGAACCCGTCGAGCCCTTCGAAGCTCTTCCCGCCGTCGCGGCTCACGAAGACGCCCGCGAGCTCCACGCCCGCGTAGAGCGCGCCGCTCTCGTCGAGCGCCAGGTTCCAGACCTTCTCCACGGAGAGGCCCGACCCCTTCGCGTACGCGGGCGCGCCGTGCGGCTTCAGCCAGCGCGCGCCCCAGGAGCCCGAGCGCGCGACGGCGGGGCCCCAATGCTCGTTCTGCGTCGCCGCGTAGAGCATCCTGCCGTCGCTCACCGCGTGCATGACGGGGAGCCCCTCGAAATAGGGCCCCTCCGTCCTCCACGACCTGCGGTCGCGCGAGTGGAGCACGAAGAGCCCCTTCTTCGTCCCCGCGAGCACGACGGTCTCACCCTTCTTCACGGTCACGTCACGAGCCTCCGGACACGGCGGGCAGGATGTGGATGACGTCCCCCTCGGCGAGCGGCGCCTCGAGGTCCGCGACGGGCCGCTGGTTCACGAACACGTGCACGTGCCGCCGCACGCGCCCCGCGTCGTCGAGCACGCGCGACGAGAGCGCGCCAAGCCCCACCAGCGCCTCGGCGAGCGTGCGCGCCTCGACGACCACCTTCGCGCCGCCGCCCCAGTACTGGCGCAGCGCCGCGGGCACGTGGACCTGCACCCGACCCACGCGCGGCGGAGGCGCGGCGGGAGGGAAAAACCCTCACGTCGCGAGCGCGGTGCGCGGGCGGTATGCGGCACGCGAAGCGCGCGGTCCTCACCCTCGCCATCCTGTGGCTCTCCGCGTGGCTGGGGTGGGGCGCGCTCCGGGGCGTCGAGGACCGCTGGCTGGCGGCCGGCGTGGCCGTGCTTCTCGCCTACGCCGCCTGCGGGTGGATCTCGTACCGGGGCGGGAC
>DASRYU010000214.1:0-2222 GCA_035687045.1 Thermoplasmatota archaeon
CACGACGCCGACGGTGACCGCGGCGCCGTCGATCTCGCTCTCAAGCACGTGGACCGTCGGCTCGAGCACGCGGTAGTGGCCGCGCTTCGAGAGGCGCGACCAGTCGTCGGCCGGCTCCTCGAGGAGGAGCGCGGCCGCGGAGGGCATCAGCAGGAGGAGCACGAGGGCGGGGGCGAGGGCTCGCATCGGCGCTCCTACGGCGCGCCCGAGCATAGGAGCGCGGCAGCCACATGGCTCGCGCTGGCGCGAGGCGGGGAGGGTCCGCCGGCCTCGCGTCCCGCTCAACCGCCCGGCGCGCGCCCCTCCGCCGGCACCACGTCGAGCTCGAGCGCGCTCGCGTCGCCGCCGGTGCGCAGGCTGAACGGGAGCGCCCGCGTCGGGCCCTCCCACCCCTCCGTCGTGACGACGAGCACGATGCGCCCGCCCGCCGGGACGACCGAGTCCGCGGGGTCCATCCAGACGCGCGCGAGGATGGGCTCGCCGGGCGTGATCGCCGTGGCGGTCTCGCCGCCGGTGTGATAGCGGAGGTCCATCGCGCCGGGCCCGTCGTAGCCCATGCGCGTGAGCGCGCCGCCCTTCTCCACGAACGTCCAGACGGCGAGCGTGCCGCGGTCGGCGTGCGGAACGAGGGTGAGCGGCACGCGCGGGGCGCCGGCGACGATCATCTCGCGCTCGAAGGGCGCCGAGACGAACGTCGGGCACGTCGCGCAGGCGGCGAGGATGCTCTCGCGCGGGATGTTGAAGGTCTTCTCGACGAACCGGTCGCCCCCGGGCTGCCCGACGAGGACGTCCACCTCGGGCGTGCCGGCCGGGCCCAGCCGGCCGTCGCTCGCGAGCGTCAGTCGCAGCGTGGTCGCGTCGCGCGGAGGCCACGCCTCCTCGCCGCGCCAGCGCCCGAGGCTGTCCTGCACCTCGACGCGCGGCCCGGTGTCGACGTCGGCGCGCCCCTTGAGGTGCCGCTCGTACCACGCGAGCTGGAGGTCGGCCCAGTCGCGGCGCGAGTGGTCGTGCGCCGGGGCAGTCGCGGGCGGCCCTCCCGGCGCGACGTCCGGAAAGGCGTGGCCCCACTGCCCGAGGAGCCACTTCATCTCGACGCCGCGCTCCTCGAGCGCCCAGCCGAGCGGCACGCCCAGCCGCGGCGAGACGCGCGCGTCCTCCAGGCCGTGGACGAGGAGGACGCTTCCGCGATAGCGCGCGAGGACGTCCGCGCGGTGGTCGCGCTCCTCGAAGTACGCGCTCCGGCGCCCGTCCTCGGCGTTCTCGACGTTCGCGAGCGCGCCCTCGACGTACTCCTCGCACGCCGCGCCATCGATGCGCTGCTCGAGCGAGCGGCCTGTATTGGGCGCGAAGAACGGCGTCTCGTACGCGAAGCCGAAGCCCCAGTAGAAGTTGCCGTCGTTGTTCACGTGCGCGCCGTAGCCGCTCGTGCCGTTGCGATGGTAGTCGCCCCAGGCGTCCGCGAAGGAGGAGACGGGCACGATGGTCTTCACGTGCGGGTTCCCGCTCGCGGCGGCCATCCACGCCGTGGTGCCGTCGTACGAGATGCCGACGACGCCGACGTTGCCGTTGCTCCACGGGCGCTTCGCGAGCCACGTGATGGCTTGCGAGATGTCGTCGCGCTCGCGGGGGCTCATAAGTTCCCCGCAGCCGCCGCTCCCGCCCGAGCCGCGCGTCGCGATGTACGCGAGCGCATAGCCGTGCGGCACGAACTGCGCGCGCATCGCGTACTCGAACTCGTTGCGCATCGACTCGGGGGTGAGGTCGGGGAGGTAGGGCGAGGCGCGCACGAGGATGGGCACCTTGACGTGCGGCGGGGTCGCGGGACGTACCACGCCGACCTGGATGTCCGCGCCATCGATGCGGCTCTCGAGCACGTGCACGGTCGGCGCGCGCACGCCGTACGGCCCGGGCTGCGAAAGGCGCGCCCAGCCGTCCTCGGGCGCGGGAAGGGCGAACGCGGCGGCGGGGGTCGCGACGAGCAGGACGAGGAGGAGGCCGTGAAGGCGCATGTTCGTGCGAGGAGCCGCGCGGAGCTTGGCTCCATGCCAGCCACGCGGCTGGCGGCGCGTCGTGGCGGCTGCCCTCACGGCGCGACCGCGGCGCGCGCCGCGAAGAAGGCCTCGCGCATCTCCCGCGCGCTCGCGAAGCGCTCCGAGGGGTCGGGCGCCAGCGCCTTGGCGAACCAGCCGCGCAGGGCGGGCGGGCGAATGTCGCGCGCGAAG
>DASRYU010000215.1:0-3762 GCA_035687045.1 Thermoplasmatota archaeon
GTCGCATCGGCGGGCCCGTAGCCCGTCGGGGGGCAGCCGCCGGGGGGCTGGCGCTCGTCCTCCCACGGGTAGGGCGGTGCTACGAGGCCGCGCAGGCAGTAGCGGAACTGCGCGTCGCTGAGCTCGACCGCCTCGCGCCCAGGGTAGAGGAACGCCGGCGCCGAGGTGCCCGGCGTGCTGCGCAGGAAGATGCCGAGGAGCGTCTCGGCGTCGCGCGCCGGGTCGTCGGTCCAGGTCGTGGCGTTCACGTGCGCGAGCGCGTTGGCAAGGGCGCCGGCGGGGGCGCGCGTCTCGAACGTGTGGAGCACGAGCCCCGAGTAGTCGTAGAGGAAGCCGCGCTCGCCGTCGGAGGCGGCGCTCGCGTGCCACGAGACGTCGAAGAGCCGGCTCGCCTCGTGGAAGGTCCGAAGCTCCTGCGCGCTCGGCCGCGCGCTGTGGCGCGTGCACGCGGTGCCGTCGCAGGTGATGACCTCGCTCGCGGGGAAGGTGAGCTCGAGGCGCGTCTCGGCGAGGCGCGCGAGCCCCTCGTGGAGGAAGCTCAGCTCGTGGGGCACCTCGGGGAGGCGGCGGTCGATGAGGCCGTGCGTCGCCTCGTGGACAAGAACGCCCACCGGCGCGAGATGCGCTCGTCCGTCGCGCGCCTTGTCGAGCGTGGAGGCGCGGATGGTGATGGTGTTGAGGCCGTTGCTGTAGAAGCCCTCCTCCCAGCCGAAGACGTCCGCCTCGGTGTAGGCGACGAAGAAGGGGCGCTGGTCGCGCTCGTCCCACACGAAGGAGGCCACCTGCGGCAGGAGCGCGCTCGCGTGGCGCGCGGTGGCGCGGGCGGCGCTCTCGAGCGCGGCGGGAGCGTCGACGACGAACATGCCCTCCTCGAACTGGACGTGGCCGGGGGCGGCGGGCGGCAGGAAGGCGACGCCGACGGTGACGGGGCCGATGCCGGCGTACTCGAGCGGCGCGAGCTCGGCGCCTCCGGCGACGCGCGCGCCGGCGTAGCGAAGGTCGCTCGCGAGGCGCGCGCGGATGCGCACGTCGTCGTCGTCCGCGGCGCGGACGCTGAGGTTGACCTCGCGGAACGTGCCGCCGTGGGGGTTCGGCGGCGGGAGTGTCATGTTGACCGTGAACGTGCGCGCGCCCAGCCCGAAGCCGACGGGGAAGGGCGTGGTCACGCGCAGCACGTCGCCGTCGCGCGACGTCTGCAGCGGCCCGAAAGCGGAGGTGGCCGCGGTGACGGTCGCGCCGGTGGGGACGTGCACCTCCCACGAGCGGCTGTAGACGTCCGTGTCGTAGGTGGTGACGAGCGACCAGGTGGCGCTTGTCGCGGCGATGTCGGCGACGCCCTCGCGGCGCACGACGCGTCCGGCGACGCCGGGAGCGGGCCCCTCGTCGACGTACCCCGGCTCCAGGGCGAGGTACTGCACGTACGCGGGCCCGATGCCGTCGAAGACGCCCGCCGCGTCCGGCGCGCGCCCGTCGCTGTCGCGGTAGCCCGCGAGGCTCCAGCCGGGCGGGAGCGTGATGCGCACCTTCACGGGCGAGTCGCTCCCGCTCGCGACCTGCGCGGGGAAGATGCTGAAGGGCCCGTCGCGCTGCGCCTCGAGAAGGAACCGGAGGACGAACGGCTTGCTGCCGGAGGTGACGGTGACCTCGCTCGCGGTCGCGCTCGCGTCCAGCTTGCGCCCGTCCACGTCGCGCGCCTCGACGAACGTCGCGTTGTCGGGCATCGGGAGGCGCAGCCGCGTGGGGGTGGTGAGCCCGATCTCCCACGTGTAGTCGGCGCTCGTGGCCGAGGTGACCGCCACCTTCGCGTCGACGCTCCAGCTCGACGCCTGCGCCGTCGGGAGGGGCAGGATGGCGAGGAGGAGGATGAGGGGGACGGCGCCGCGCGCGAGCCGCACGGGTCCGGACCGGGAAAGGAGGCTCAAGTACGTTGCTGATGTGGCTCTCGGGCTCTATGCGGCCGCGCCGGAGTCCTGCCGCTCCATCTCGGCGATCTCCGCCTCGATGCGCTCCAGGTCCTGCCGCTTCTTCGCGACCATGTTGTCGTACTGGAGCTTCGTGAGCCCGCCGGCCTCGTGGCGCTTCTTGAGGAGGTCGAGCGTCTTCAGGGCGTCCGCCCGCTTGGCCTCGAGGATCTGGAGCTCCCGGCGCTTCTCGCGCACCTGCTCGGCCTGCCGGATCTCCTGCTGGATGACGACGGCGGCCTCGGGGTCCTTGGCCTTCGCCTTCTCGAGCTTCTGCTCGAGCTCCATCTCGCGCATGACCTGGCTGCGGCGCGGCGCCGCGTTCATGCGCCGCTTGACGGCGCGCTGCCGCGCGACGAGGCCGAGGCCGCCGCCCGCGAGAAGAAGGACCGCGAGTCCGATGAAGAGCCACTCGCGCGGCACACCCGGCGAGGGGGGCGGCGCGACGAAGGAGCCGACGTCGTAGGTGAACGCGTTGTCGCCCGAGACGGGGCCGACAAGCTCCAGCGTGCCGTCGCGCTCCTCCCACACCTCGCCGGTGAAGGCGTAGGACATGTCGACGACGCCCGCGTCGGCGACGGTGGGGACGATGCTGAGGTTGGCCGTCGTGCGCGCCTCCGGCAGCGTGTCCAGCACCAGGGTGCCGTTCTCGAGGAGCAGCGTGTCGGAGGTGGAGGTGACGTTGAGGTAGACGACGGTGCGCGCCGTCGCGTTGACGGAGAGCGCGAACCAGATGGACGCCTCCTCGCCCTGCGCGACGTCTTGGTCGACCGCCGTGCTCGTGCCCACCCAGTGGCCCAGCGTCGCGTTCCCGACGCTCACGCTCCGCACGCCCTCGAGCGGCGCCGTCGCGGGCGTTTCCTGCGCGAGCGCGGGCGCGGCGACGAGGGCGAGCGCGAGAAGGGCGGCAAGGGCGCGCGGGGTCATGCGGAACGGCCGCGGCCAAGCCGCGCGACCGCCTTAAACCTCTCCACCCCCGCCAGCGTCTTATACCCCGCTCCGTATCGCCGGCCGACCATCATGGCGAAGGCGTTCCGCATCACCGGCAAGTTCCGCATGGGCCACATCACGTCGCCCTTCTCGATGGAGACGCTGGGCGTCGACGAGGCCTCCGCGCGCGACCGCGTGCTCGCCACCATCGGCAGCCGCCACCGCGTGAACCGCCACCAGATCACGATCGAGAAGGTCGAGCCGCTCACGCCCGACCAGGTCACCGACCCGGTCGTCGAGAAGAAGATCTCGATGGTGAAGTAAGTGGCCCACGCCGCCGCGCCGCCGCAGGGCCCGAGCGAGCAGGAGCTTCGCGAGCTGGTCATGCGGAGCGACCAGATCCGCCAGCAGCTTGGCGCCATGGAGGCGCAGCGCGAGTACCTCATGGAGGTCGCCGCCGAGGCGCGCCGCGCGCTCCAGACGCTCGAGCACATGGGGCAGGCCGCGCCCAACGAGTCCATCCTCGTGCCCCTGGGCGGAGGCGCCTACGTGCGCGCGAGCGTCGCGGAGCCGGGCAAGACGCTCACGAACCTCGGCAGCGGCGTCCACGCGGAGCTTCCGAGCAGCGAGGCCGCCGCGCGCCTTCGCGCCCGCGTCGAGAACCTCGACAACGCGCAGCAGGCGCTCTCGAAGGACATCGGTCGCCTCTCGGACGAGCTCGCGCGCGCGAGCGCCATCCTCGAGAGCTACTACGGCGGGTGAGCCCACGTGGGCATGTTCGACGCGCTGAAGAAGGGGCTCGCGAAGTTCACGGGCAAGGTCGCGGAGGAGGCGAAGCTCCAGGAGGAGCCGGCCGCCGCGAAGCCCGCCG
>DASRYU010000216.1:0-2648 GCA_035687045.1 Thermoplasmatota archaeon
CCACGGCCGCTTCGCGGGAAGACCCGAGGACCCGAGAGGAGCTCCGCGTCCTCGGCGGTGAGCGGCCGCGGAGCGCCCCGCGGTGAGCGTCTTGTTCGCGTCACGCGAGCGCGCGCAGCTCCTGCGCGATGAGCTCCACGTTGGTGGGGTCGCCGGTCACGAGCTCGAGCGAGGGCACGGCGGTGCGCCCGCTCGCGAGCATGCGCGCGAAGGTCGGCCCCGCTTCGAAGGCGACGCCCGCGAGGGGGGTGATGCCGCGCGTGTGGCTGCCCACGGCGTAGCCTTCGACGCTCACGATGGGGCCGCCGCTGTCGCCGCCGCTCCCGACGCCGATCCAGGCGATCTCGTTGCCCGTGTTCTGCGCCTCGAGGAGCACGCGCGTGCGCGTCTGCGGCGTCGCGCTCGTGGCGAAGCCCCAGCCGTACTCGAGCAGGACGTCGAAGCGCGGGCGGTCGCCCGGGTCGGCGCCGACGGGGCCGCCCCACGCGCAGAGCGTCGGGTTCACGAAGGCGCGCTTGTCGTCGTCGATCTTGATGAGCGCGTAGTCGACGTTGAGCGCCCAGCGCGTGAGCACGGTGCCGAACGTGCCGACGCCGGGCGTGGCGACTCGCTGGCCGACGCGGCTCACGCAGTGGCCGGCCGTCCCGATGTAGAGGGCGCCGGCGGCGTCCTCGAGCACGAAGCTGTAGGTGCAGCCGGGCGAGCTCATCATGGCGCCGGGGCGGATGCTCCCGGTGCACGCCTCGAAGGCGAAGTCGTGGTCGCGCGGGAAGTCGAGGCCCGGAAGGAGGCCGCCGCTGCGCAGCTCGCCGCACGTCTCGTGCGGGACGGGCGCGGCGGTCGTTCCTGCCGCGAGCGGGACGGCGAGCGCGGCCATGGCCAGGGTCACAAGGAGACGGAAAGAACGCAGGTGGTTGCCCCCTGCGGTGACACGCGTCGGTGACGGTTTGAGGCTGCTGCCCGGGCCCGAGGCCGCGCCGCTCGCGACACCGTCTGCCTACGCGAGGGCGCGCAGGACGAGGAAGAGGAGCGCGGTGCCCATCGCCTGGATGCCGATCGTCGCGATGGTGAGCTGCAGGATGATGCTCGACATCGTGTTGATGCTCGCCGTGAGCTGGACGGTCTTCTGGTTGCCGAAGACGCGGAAGTCCTCGACGACGCCCTTGCCGCCGCCGGCGACCACGGGCTCGAGGTCGGAGAGCGCCTGCTCGACGGCGAGACGCGTGGCCTTCGCGATGTCGCCGGGGGAGGCGAGGTGGCCGACGGGCCCGTAGCTTCCGGCGTGCGCGTTCACGCTGTGGTTGTCCGTCGTCATCACCTGGAAGCCGTCGACGAGGTCCTTCACCTGCTCGCCGATGGCGCGCGTGACCTCGGGCACGGCGTTGTTGCCGTCCCAGAGGATGTAGGCGAACGTCTGCCCCTCGCATTCGACGGCGACGACCTGCACGCCCTGCGCCCCGATGCCGTGCTCGCGGGAGAACGTCTTGCGGTCCTGCGCGACGCCCACGCGCAGCGGGGCGAGGGGCGCGGCCATGCACGCGGCCGCGGCCTTGCCGCTCGCGTCGATGATGGCGTCCGCGCGCGGCGTGCAGAGGTGCACCGCGCCCGCGCCGGGAAGAAGCGAGTTGTGGCAGTCGACGAACGCGGCCTTCTTCACGCCCGAGAGCTGCGCGGTGAGCTCCGCCGCGTGGCCCACACCGTACTCCACGTCGTCGATGGGGAGCGGCCACGAGGTGTACGTGAGGAGCGCGGAGTCGCCGAAGACCTGCGCCGTGACGCGGATGTCCTCGCCCGAGGTGTGCGCCTTGGAGCCGCGCGGGTGGTACTCGACGCTCTTGAGAAGCTTCGCCGCCTCGCGCCCGAGCCGCTCGACCTCCGCGCTCGCGACGGGGTTGTAGTCGTGCGTGGCGGCGGCGTGCGGGACCATGACGAGGTCCGCGTCGGGGATGGCCTCGGCCACCTTCGCGGGGAGGTCGGAGCCGCCCAGCCGCCCGATGGGCCCGGGGTGGACGGCGGGCACGACGATGGCGGCCTTGAGCGACTGGTCGGGGCGCTTGAAGCCGATGACGGCGAACTTCGCGCGGATGGGCTCGGCGAAGCGGTTGAGGATGCTCTCGCCGTCCATGCGGCCCGACGTGATGTGGTCGAGGTAGTAGCGGAAAAGCTCGCTCGCCGAGACGCGGAAGCTCTTCTTGAGCGGCGTATCGAAGATCTCGAGGAAGAAGACGAGCGGCGCGAGGAAGATGAACGCGAGCGCCAGCGCGATCCAGAGCTCGCGCGGGCCGATGAGGCCGAGCGCGTAGAGGAAGGGGATCGCCGCGCCCACCTGGAGAAGGCTCACCGGGAGGCTGCGCGCGTGCCGGTTGTCGCTCGTGACGAAGAACGCGCTGTGGCGGAAGCCGGTCGCCATCATGTAGCCCACGAGAAGGACGTGGGCGAGGGGGACGCCCCAGAGGAGGCGCAGCGGGACGCCGACGACGAGGACGGCGCCGACGATTGTCATCGAGACGGCGGCGATGAACGCGGCGCGCTTGTAGTAGAGGGTGCCACCGAAGGCGTTGGCCACGGGGGCGGAAAGGGGGCCGGCGAGGAAGGCGGGGACGCCCAGGATGAGGAAGCCGTGGATGGCACCCTCGACGCTGGGGTGG
>DASRYU010000217.1:0-3996 GCA_035687045.1 Thermoplasmatota archaeon
AGCAGGGCCTGCGTGCCGATGTCGCGGCGCACGAACAGGTGCGGGCCCTGGACGTGCGCGAGCGCGGCGTCCGCCATGGCGTTCGCGTCCGCGATGCTGTCGCCGATGCCCACGATGCCGACGCTGCGGCTCGTCGTGGTCGTCGCCTCGACGCGCCCGCCGCGCGCGCCGCCGGTCTGGTTGATGGCGGCGTAGTAGCAGCGCGCGCCCGTGCGCGCGATGGCGGCCTCGTCGACCGTGAGCGGCTCGTTCGCTTTCGACTTCACGCCGTAGCCTTCGGGCACGACGTACTTGCACACGGTCGCCTTGCGCGAGAAGCGCACTGCCGACGGCTCGAGCTTGCCCGCGGCCATGCCCTTGATGATATCAAGGTAGCTCGACTCGAGGAGCGTGAGCACGTTCATCGCCTCGGGGTCGCCGAAGCGCGCGTTGATCTCGATGACGCGCGGGCCGTCGCGCGCGAGCATGAACTGGCCGTAGATGGTGCCCACGAACGGGCGCCCCTCCTTGCGCATCGCGGCGAGGATCTCGTTCAGGATGGCGACGCCCTTCTCGTAGTCGTTGCGCGTGACGAAGGGAAGGAGCCCGTCGGGTCCCGAGTAGGAGCCCATGCCGCCCGTGTTGGGGCCCTGGTCGCCTTCGAAGGCGCGCTTGTGGTCCTGCACGGCCGGCATCGGCACGCACGAAGCGCCGTCGCAGAAGGCCATGAGGCTGAACTCCTCCCCCTCGACCTTCTCCTCGAGAAGGACCGCGCCCCCGGCGAGGCATTCGCGCGCGTACTCGAGCGCGTCGTCGACGCCGGAGAGGTGGTCGCCGCTCACCTTCACGCCCTTGCCGCCAGTAAGGCCGAGCGGCTTCACCGCGAGCGGCCACATGCGCGCGATGGCGTCGCGAAGCCCTTCCTCGCTCTTGTGGAGCTCGAAGCGCACGCGCCCCTGGATGCGGTGGCGCTCGAGGAGGTCGCGCATGAACGCCTTGTTCCACTCGATCTCCGCCGCCGCCTTCGTCGGCGCCGCGACCTTCACGCCCACCTTCTGCAGCTCGTCCGTCACGCCGGCCGCGAGCGCCGCGTCGGGGCCGACGACGGCGTACTCGATGCTCCACGCCTTCGCGTGCTGCGCGATGGCGCGCGCCTCCGTGTCCTTCACGATGACGTGCGTCTCCGCGAGCGCGAGGATGCCGGGGTTGGCATTCGGCAGGCACGCGTAGAGTTGCACGTCTGCGCCGCTGCGCGCGAGCGCCTCGGCGATGGCGTGCTCGCGCGCGCCTCCGCCGACAAGGAGCACGCGCGTCATCGCGCCACCTCCTTGCGGCGCGGACGCGACGCCGCGGCGCGTCGAGCGCCGACAAGGAGCACGCGCGTCATGCGCGCACCTCCGCAGAGATCGTCACGAGGTCATGCGAAGAGGCCGCGAAGACGCGAAGACGCGAAGAGTGCTGAAGGTTCGCGTCGTCGCCTCTTCGCGGCATCTTCTCGCGCGCGAGCAAGCTCAAGCCCCCCGCGCCTTCAGCAGCTCCGACGCGGTCGTGAGCGCCTCGAACCGCACGTCGAGGTCGGCGAACGCCTGCGCCGCGCCGGATTCGCGGTCGACGACCGTCACGACCTTCGTGACCTTGAGCCCCGCCTCGCGCAGGACCTTCACGGCCTCGGCGCTCGAGCCGCCGGAGGTGGTGACGTCCTCGACGACCACGACCTCCATGCCCGCCTCGTAGACGCCCTCGAGCTGCGAGTTCGTGCCGTGCCCCTTCGGCTTCTTGCGCACCATGATGAAGGGCACGCCGCTCGCGAGCGACGCCGCCGCGGCGAGCGGAACGGCGCCAAGCTCCATGCCGGCGATGCGCTGCGCGCCGCCCACGCGCTTCGCGAAGCCCTCGCCGATCAGGCGCAGGACCTTCGGGTCGGTGGAGGCGCGCTTGATGTCGACGTAGTAGCTCGACTTCGCTCCGGACGCGAGGGTGAAGTCACCAAAGCGCACGGCTCCACAGGAGATGAGGGCATCGCGGAGCTCGTTCATCGCGCGCCCAGAAGGAGGGCCGGGCAAAAAGGCTACGTCGGCTCCTCGTCCGCCGCGTCGCGCCGCCCCATCCAGATGGCGACGAAGATGGCGCCGACGAGAGCGGGGAGAAGCGAGAGCCAGAGAAGGAGCGTGGGGACCGGCTGGAAGCACTCCGGCGAGTACGGGCGCCCCGCGCAGGCGGGGTTGAGCGGCCCGCGCAGCGCGGTGGCGGTGAGCGCCATCGCGAGCGCGAGCGCGAGGAGCGCGAGGCCGGCGAGAAGGGGGCGGCGCTCGGGCACGCGCGGGCGATGCCCTGCGACGCACGTGAAGGTGCGCAAGGGGTGCTCACAAGGTTGTGCCAAAAGGGTGGGGGTCCAGGGGGCGTCCTCGCCCCCTGGCGGGGTCCAGGGGCGGAGCCCCTGGCACGAAGTGGCGCGCGCGTGCGGCGCGAAGCGACGCACGCTGGGAGGCGCGCCACGGAGTGGACTTTCGTGCGCGGGCCCCGCGTGCACCTGCGCCGCGTCCTGCGGGCCGCGTCGCGTGCGCGCGGGGGTCAGTGCGCGGGCCCCGCGTGCACCGTCCCGTCCGCGTGGGTGTGCGTCTCGCCCGTCGTCTCCGTCTGCGTCGGGCGCGGCTCCTCGGTGACGTACTCCTCGATGAAGCGCGTCGTGCGGATGCCGGCGTACGTGCGGAGGTCGGAGACGAGGCGGTACTTCGCGACGAACCAGCGCTGGTCGTACTTGCACGCGTCGGGGAGCGTGATGTCGGCGACCTCGCCCTGGACCTGGATCTTGAAGTCGGCGGCGCGGCCCTGGCCGTAGGCGAGCTCGATGAAGCGGCGCACCTTCTCGGCGCCGTCCGTCACTTCCTCGACGACGGTGAACTTGTAGCGCAGCGACTTGCCCGCGAGCGGGTTGTTGTAGTCGATGCGGACGCGGCCGGCGGAGACGCTCACGACGGTGGCGACCCGGTTCTGGTGCTGGAGGCGCATGCCCGGGTAGGGGACGACCTCCTGCTTCTGGAACTCGCGGAGGGGGATCGTGTCCTGGCGCTCCGGGTCGCGCGGGCCGAACGCCTTCTCGGGCGGGATGTTGACCTCGACCTCCTTGCCGACGTCGGCCTGCTGGAGGGCCTCGTCGAAGCCGGGGATGACGCGGCCGGCGCCGACGAGCACGGGGAGGGGCTCGTACACGACGTTCTCGTCGAACTTGTTGTTCGCCTTGGCGACGTCGCGCTTGGTCGTGTCGAAGAGCTCGCCTTCCTCGGTCCAGGCTTCGTAGTCGACCCTGACGAGGGCACCCTTGGAGACCATACGAGGGGCCCACTCGGGAGCCTCTATTTGAGCGTTGGCTCAGCCTTCACGCGTCGCGCGTCCACGCGAGGTCCGTCGGGAGCTCCACGTCCGCGACGACCTCCTTGCGCGTCCTCTCGGGCCTTCCCATGCCTGGCGCAGCACGCATGCGGGACGATGAAGGCTCGGGAACGCGACGAGGCGCCGCCGCCGCGTTGCCTTGCGGCCGACGCGCTCAGTGGCTCTTGTAGACGACGGCGAACGTCATGCTGCCCACGAGCGTCGCGCCCTGCACGCCCTCGAGCCGCCACGCCTCGTCGCGCCACTCCCACGAGAGGATGGTCTCGTCGAGCTCCTCGCACGTCGCGGCCCACGGCGCCTCCGTCGTCGGCGGCACGTGGCAGCGCAGCCCGGCGCGCCCGCCCTCCCAGGCGAGCCGGAACTCGAAGCTGCCCCCGTCGAAGGTCGCGCCCTGCCGCGGGTACCAGATGGACTGGATGTACGACGTCGGCGCGTCGATGGCCTCGTGCGTGCCCAGGACGCCCCTGCACGTGAGCCTCGCGGGCCACGCGGTGGCGCAGCCGTCCGCCTCGAGCACGGGCGCCGCCGTCGCGAGGGGGCCGGCGTGCACGGCGCCGGTGGCGAGGTCGTAGACGATCGCGAGCGGCGCGGGCGCGCTGGCGACCGCGTGCGGCGCGAGAAGAAGGC
>DASRYU010000218.1:0-7789 GCA_035687045.1 Thermoplasmatota archaeon
CGCTCGTGGACGAGGCGCGCGAGGAGGTGCTCGTCGCCTCGCACACGTTCACGAGCGCCGACCTCGCCTCCGCGCTCGTGCGCGCGCTCGACCGAGGCGCGCGCGTGCGCGTGCTTCTCGAGGGCGCGCCGCCAGGAGGCGTCCCGGCGGAGGAGCGCGCGCTCGTGGCGACGCTCCAGGCGCGCGGCGCGGAGGTGCTCCTGATGGGCGGCGAGGGCGCGCGCTACCGCACGATGCACGCGAAGCTGGTGGTGATCGACCGCGCGAGCGTCGCCGTCGGCACGGAGAACTTCGGGAGCGGCGCGTCGCGCGGATTCGGGCTCATCGTGCGCGACGCGGCGCTCGCGCGGCGCGTGGCGGAGGTCATGGACGCCGACGCCGCGCCGTGGCACGATATCGCGCCCGCGCGCTTCGCCGACGCGCCCGCGCTCGTCGCGCCCTCGCTGGAGGCGGCACCCCCCGCGCGCGTGCTCGGCGGCCCCCACGAGGCCGCGCTCGTGCTCTCGCCCGACGACCCGCGCGCGCTCGCGGCGGCCGTCGCGTCGGCGCGCGCGAGCGTGGACGTGGCGATGCTGCGCGCGGAGAGCGCGTCGCCGATGGTGAGCGCGCTCGTCGAGGCGGCGCGCGCGGGCGCGCGGGTCCGGCTCCTGCTCGACGGGCGCTTCGACGACGGCGCGAACCGCGAGACGGTGGCGAGGCTCGCGGCCCTCGCGGAGCGGGAGGACCTCCCCCTCGAGGCGCGCCTCGACGCGCCGGAGCGCACGCTCCACGCGAAGATGTTCGTGGTGGACAACGCGACGAGCTACGTCGGGAGCATGAACTGGGTGCGCGCCGCGTGGGCGGACAACCGCGAGGCGGGGCTCCTCGTCCGGGGCGAGGCGCTCGCGGCGTGGCTCACGCACGAGTTCGAGAAGGATTGGGAGAAGAAGGAGGTGGGGCCACCCGCGGCGCAAGTCCCGGCGCCGGGGTGGCTGTGGGTCGTCGCGCTGGCGCTCACGCGCGGTCGACGCGGTTGTCGACGTGGCCCGGGAAGAGCTCGAGCGTGAACTCGAAGTCGACGCCGCCCACGGGGAGGGCGAGCGGCGACCAGGAGGTCCACGACCAGTAGGAGAGCTCGAAGACGTAGTCGCCCGCCTTCTTCAGCTCGACCTCGAAGGTGTAGTCGTCGCCGCCGTTCCAGGAGCCGACGCCCCCTTCCTGCAGCTTCTCGCCGTCCGCGTCGAGGATGGCCCAGCGGATGCCGTCGCTGGGAAGCTCGTTGTGGAACGAGAGCGTGAGCGTGCCGTGCATCGCGGAGCTCGTGACGAAGGGGAGGCTCAGCGGGGGCGTCCCCGAGTCGGCCTGCCCTTCGCCGCGGAGAACGATGGGCTCCGCCGTCCACGTCAGCGGGTCGCGCGCGCCCCACTCGAAGGTGGGCACCGTCATCTGCAGGTCGATGGCGCTGACCTCGAGGAGGACGCCGTTGACCGCGTCCACCGTGGCGACGACGAAGCCGTCGGCGCTCATCGCGGCGAAGAACCACGCGGTGATGCCCTCGTGGCTCGCCACGCCCTCGACGAGGCTCGCGTTGAACCCTTCGGCGACCTTGCGGAACGTCTCGTTCGCCTTGGCGGCGGCGAGCGCGTCCACGGAGTCGACCTTCCAGTTGGAGAGGTCGCCCACCATGTCGTGCGCGTACCCGGCGGCGAACGCGGCGGCCTCGTCCTCCGACGTGACGGTGCCGTCGGCCGCGACCTTGAAGGCGCGGATCTGCGGCATCGCCATCGCCTTCGCCTCGGTGCGGCCGGGGGAGCGCGCGGCGCCCTCCTCGCTCGCCGAGGCGGAGCTCTCGGAGGTGGCGCAGTAGACGTACCACCAGGCGGGCGCGAGGCCGTTGCCGACCTCGGGGTCCGCGGCGATGCTCTCCTCCTGGCTCTGCGTGAGCTCGAAGGCGAGGACGGAGACGAGCTGCGCCTCCGGGTGCCATTCGCGGGCGGCCTTGTCCGCCGCCTTGCGGTTCTCGAACGCCGACACCTCGACGTCGGAGGTGTTCAGGAAGCTGGCGGCCTCGATGCACCCGGCGAGCGAGGTCGCCGCGAGCGCGAGGACGAGGAAGACGTGGGACTTGCCGTCCATGGGCCGCGGAACGCCGTTGGAGCGGGTATAAGGTTAGTGGCGTGAGCCCTGAAGAGTCGCGAGGCCTGCGCACAACAAGACCCATATACGACGGTGCCGGGTCGTGAGCGATGCGCCGCCTCGCGCTCGCGCCCGCCTTCGCGCTCGCGCTCCTTCTTGCCGGCTGCGCCACGCCCGGCGCGGACCTCGACGCCGCCGCGGGCCAGCCTGCGCCGCTCGACGCGCTCTCGACGGACGCCTTCGGCTTCGGAGCGCTCCTTGCCGAGAAGGTGCCGAGCTTCGACGGCACGCTTCTCCACGTGGACGTCCAGCTCCCGGACGGCGACGGACCGTTCCCCGTCCTCGTGGAGTACACGCCCTACTCGTCCACGCTCAACCCGGGCGACGAGCTGTGGGGGCACGGGCTCGCGGGGAACGGGCTCGCCGACTTCTACGTGCCCAAAGGCTACGCCGTCGCCATCGCGCACGTGCGCGGCAGCGGCCAGAGCGGCGGCTGCTTCACGACGGGCGGCCCCGAGGAGGCGCAGGACGGCTACGAGATCGTCGAGTGGCTCGCCGCGCAGCCGTGGTCGAACGGGAAGGTCGCCCTCCTGGGCACCTCGTACGTCGGCACGACGCCCATCGCGACGGCGACGCTCGCGCCGCCGCATCTGACGACCATCGTCCCCGTCTCCGCCGTGAGCGAGTGGTACCGCTACTACTTCGAGAACGGCGAGCCGCGCTTCTTCGGCGAGCTCCCCTTCGGCGTCGTCTACGCCGACCACCCGCTCTGGTTCGCGACGGGCTTCGTCCCCAAGCCGCGCCACCCGCTCGGCCTCGACCCCGAGAGCGTGCAGTGCGGCCTCGCGCAGATGGAGAACGCGTGGCTCCAGGACGACTACAACGACTACTGGAAGGCGCGCAGCCACCTGCGCAACCTCGGCAACGCGACGGTGCCGATGCTCTACGCGCACGGCTTCCTCGACGAGAACACGCCGATGTCGCTCGTGGACGACTTCTACAAGGCGTACCCGGGCGAGAAGCGCCTCTGGCTCCAGCAGCACGGGCACGGCGTTCCCGGCTCCTTCGACGCGTACCACGAGTACGTGCACCGCTGGCTCGACCACTACCTTCTCGGGAAGAACACGCGCCCCGACCTCCTGCCCCCCGTCGTTCTCCAGGACGAGCGCGGCATGTACCACGCGACGAACGAGTGGCCGCCGCGCGACGCCGTCCCGACGCTTCTCCACCTCGGGCCGGGCACGCTCTCGGCCGACGTGCCCGCCGACGGCACCGCGAGCTACCGCGCCGAGACGCAGAACCTGACCTTCGTCACGGAGCCGCTGGCCTCCGACCTCCACGCCACCGGCGTCGTCCGCCTTGAGCTCGTGGCGGCGAGCGACGCGCGCGACACGCAGTTCGGCGTCCAGCTCTTCGCCGTGGGCGACGACGGGTGGCGCTTCCTCACGCGCGGCTACCTCGACGCGCGCCACCGCGCCACCCTCGAGAGCGGCAGCGACGTGACACCCGGCGAGGAGTCGCTCTACATCATCCGCATGCACGGCCGGGACGTGCACCTGGCGGCCGGCGAGCGCCTCGCCCTCGTCGTCGCCTCGCTCGACCCGTACGTCCTCCCCGACGCGCCAGGCGCCACGAACACCGTCCGCTTCGGCCCCGCCGGGAGCCGGCTCGTCCTGCCCGTCCTCCAGGGCGCCGCCTTCGCCGACGCGCCACCGGCCCCGTGGGGATGAGCCGCCGGCGGAACCGCCCCCGTCCGAACGCTTATAGCACCCTGCCAGGAGAGCAACCGGCGTGCTGGGTGCCGCAGCGGGCGCGTTCCTCGTCCTGGGGGTGGCCGTCGTGGTGGGCTACCTCGGGCACGCCATCTTCCGCCGCTTCCGCGTGAGCGACATCCTTGTCCTGCTCCTTGCCGGGTTCGTCCTCGGCCCGCTGCTGGGCTTCCTCGACGCCTCGTGGCTCAAGCCCGCGATGCCCATCCTCGCGCCGCTCGGCCTCGTCATCATCCTCTTCGAAGGCGGCCTCGAGCTGCGTTGGGACGACCTGCGCCGCCACGGCGCGGGCGCGCTCGGCTTCACGCTCCTCTCGTGGGGCCTGACCGTCGCCGCGATGACCGTCGCGCTCCACCACGTCGCGCGCCTCGACTGGCACCTCGCGGCGCTCCTCGCGTGCGCCGTCGGCGCCACCGGCATCGTCGCCGTCATCCCCATCCTCGCGCAGATCAAGGCCCCCGCGAAGGCGCGCGTGTGGCTGACGGTCGAGACGGGGCTGGGCGATCTCCTGAGCGCGGTCGCCGTCGTGAGCCTCGCCGCCCTCTACCTCAGCGGTGGCGGCGGCGTCGCCTTCGGCGGCATGCTTCTCGCGAAGTTCGCGCTCGGCGCCGCGGTGGGCATCCTCGGCGGCCTCGCCGGCGCGCGCCTGCTGCACCACGTCCGCGAGCGCGCCCACGCGTACGGTGCCACCCTCGGCATGCTCGTGCTCGCGTTCGTGTTCACCGAATGGCTCGGAGGGAGCGGCTACCTCGGCGCGCTCGTGTTCGGCCTCGTCATCGGGAACGCGCACGTCCTCACGGCGCGCGGCGGCGTCCCCGCGCTCTCGTCGCTCTCCGAGCGCTCGCGCGAGCAGCAGTCGGAGGTCATCTTCCTCCTGCGCAGCCTCTACTTCGTCTTCCTCGGCATGAGCGTCGGGCGCGACATCCTGAGCGTGGGCTCCGCCGTCGTCATCGTCGCGCTCGCGGGCACGCTCATCGGCGCGCGCCTCCTCGCGGTGGGCATCGCGCACCGCGGCCGCTCCGCCGAGGACCGTGGAACGCGCCTCCTGCTCGCCGGCATGATGCCGCGCGCGATGGCGGCGGCCGTGACGGCCTCCATCCCCGTCGCGATGGGCGTGCCCGGCTCCGAGGGGTTCGTGGCGCTCACGCTCCTCGTCATCGTCGGCGCCGACATCGCGACGACGGCCGCGCTCTTCCTCTACGAGCGCGGCCACCGCCCGGCGGCGGTCGACCCCGTGGGGGCGACCACGGCGCTCCTCACGCCCGCACGTCGATGAAGCTCGACGCGGCGAGCGCGGGCGCGGGGGAGGCCTCCACCGGCGCGGCCGAGGGGTCCCACTCCGTCGCGAGGCGCAGCGCGAGCGGCACGCTCTCCGCCTGGAGGACGACGAGGTCGCCCGGCGCCGCGAGCGAGAGCGCGTGGCGGATGGCGTCCTCCTCCTCCATGAACTCGTAGACGCGCGCGCCGGGGCGGAGCACGCGCTTCACGCCCTCGTGCACGAGGCGCATCGTCTCGCCCTCGGGGCGGCCGCGCGGGTCGGGGTCGGAGAGGCAGATGTCGTCGTAGAGGCGGCCCACCCACTCGCCGAACTCGCGCAGGTCCTCGTCGCGGCGGTTGCCCGTCGCGCTCGCGGAGACGATGCGGCGGCCCGTGTGGATGGCGGCGAGCGTCGACTCGAGCGCGCGCAGCGCCGCGGCATTGTGCCCGTAGTCGACAAGGATCTTGATGTCGCCCTTCTGGATGAGGTTCAGGCGGCCCGGCGTCTGCGACGGCGACGGGTGGAACGACGTGAGCGCCGCGGCGATCTCGCCGACGCTGAGGCCCAGCGCGAGCGCGGCGGCCGTGGCGGCGAGCGCGTTCTTCACGTTGCACTCCGCGCGGCCGTTCATCGTGAGCGGGATCGCGTCCACGCGCACGATCGGCGTCGCGCCCGCGCGTACGATGCGGGTGAGGTGCCCGTCGCGCACGACGAGCGCCTCGCCGCCGTTGGCGACGTGGTCCTGCACCGCGGGGTGCTCCGGGTCCATCGCGAAGAGCGTCACGCGGCCGCGGCAGCGCGAGGCGGCGGCGAGGCAGCGCTCGTCCTCCGCGTTGAGGACCGCGACGCCGTCCTTCTTGACGGCGGCGATGACCGTGCCCTTCACGCGCGCGAGGTCGTCGAGCGTGTCGACGCCGTCGCTGCCGAGGTGGTCGCTCTCGATGTTGAGCAGGAGTCCGACGTCGCACTCGTCGAACGCGAGGCCGCGGCGCAGGATGCCGCCGCGCGCGACCTCGAGGACCGCGTGCGTCACCGTCGCGTCACGCAGCACCGATTCGGCGCCCGCGGGGCCCGAGTAGTCGCCCGAGAGGACGCGGCGCCCGCGGATCTCGACGCCGTCCGTGCACGCGAGGCCGACGCGGCCGCCGGCGTGCGACAGGATGTGCGCGAGAAGGCGCGACGTCGTCGTCTTGCCGTTCGTGCCGGTGATGGCCGCGATGGGGATGCGCGAGGGCGCGGCGTTGGGGAAGAGCATCTCGAGGACGTTCGCCGCGACGTTGCGCGGCTTGCCGTTCGTCGGGTCGAGGTGCATGCGGAACCCGGGCGCGGCGTTGACCTCGCACACGCCCCCCTTCGTCTCCTCGAGGGGCGCCTGGAGGTGCGGCGCGACGACGTCGATGCCGCAGATGTCGAGGTCGATGGCGCGGCTCACGCGCTCCGCCATCTCGCGGATGGCCGCGTGCACCTCGTCGGTGACGTCCGTGGACGTGCCGCCCGTGCTGAGGTTCGCCGTGCTCTTGAGGCGGACGACGCGGCCCGCGCCCGCGACCGACTCGAGCGTGAGCTGCTGCTTCGCGAGAAGCGCGAGCGTGTCGTCGTCGACCTCGATCTTCGTGAGCGACTTCTCGTGCCCCACGCCCCGGCGCGGGTCGGCGTTCGCCGCGTCGATGAGCTCGCGGATGCTGCGGACGCCGTCGCCCACGACGTGCGCGGGGTCGCGGCGCGCGGCGGCGACGAACTTGTGGTCGATGACGAGGAGGCGGAAGTCGGAGCCGTGGAGGACCTCCTCCACGACGACGTCGCGGTCGACGTCCTGCGCGCGCTCGAAGGCGGCCGCGAGCTCCTCGTCGCTCGCGACGCCGACGGTCACGCCGCGCCCGTGGTTGCCTTCGCGGGGCTTCACGACGACCGGGTAGCCGATGTCGAGCGCGAGGCGCTGCGCCTCGTCGAGCGTGCGGGCGGTGCCGCCGCTGGGGACGCGCACGCCGGCCTGGCGGAGGATCTGCTTCGTGCGCGGCTTGTCGTCCGCGGTCTCCACGCCGATGGCGCTCGTGCGGCTCGTCATCGTCGCCTGGATGCGCGCCTGCCGCCAGCCGTGGCCGAGCTGGTAGTGGCTGTCGTCGAGCTTGATCCACGGGATGCCGCGCGCGGCGGCCTCGTCGAGGATGCTCTTCGTCGAGGGGCCCGCGACCGTCGCCTGGCGCGCCTCCGTCACGACGTGCTGCGAGTCCTCCACGTCGAGAGGCTCGCCCGCGAGCGCGCGGTCGACGATGCCCACGGCCTCGTCGACCGCAAGGAGCGCCGCCTCCTCCTCGTCAAAGGCGAGAAGGACCGTCTCCACCTCGCGCTCCGCCGCCACAGGGGCGCGCCCCCACGAGACGTGCTGGCCGGCGCCGCGCAGGAGCTCGCGCGCGACGTGCATGACGGCGTGCTGCGGGCTGCAGGCGCCGCCGCGCGGCGTCGCGACGGGGCAGCCCGGCTCGCAGGCGTGCGTCGCGAGGCCGGGCATCGCGTCGAGGAGCGTCGCGACCGGGACGCTCCGCGCGTCAAAGGCGATGCGGGCGAAGACGAGCGGGAAGCGCGCGTGCGGGTTCGGGCCGCGGAAGGCGCGCAGTTCCCGGATCTTGCGCTCTCCGCTCATCGGACC
>DASRYU010000219.1:0-3161 GCA_035687045.1 Thermoplasmatota archaeon
GACGTAGACCACGCGCGCGATCGGCGCTTGCTCTCCGATCTCCACCTCCCGGAGCCAGGCGGCCTCTTCGGTGAAGCGCGCGACGATGCGCGAGGTGGAGGGGTCCTGCTCGATCTGCGCATCGTCGCGCGCTTCACCGAAGAGGCCGCCTGGCTCCGGGAGGTGGAGATCGGAGAGCAAGCGCCGATCGCGCGCGTGGTCTACGTCCCCCTCGACGAGCGCCCGGTGGATCTTCCCGCGCCCCCGGGGCGCCCTCTCCTCCTGTTCGAGGCGCGCGTGGAGCGCGACGATGCCGCGCCCGCGACGACGCTGCGTGCGCTCCTGCGCGCGTGCGTCCCGAGGGACGCGATCGCAGGGGCGGACGTCCGTCACCTCGTGGTGCAGCATCACGTGGCCGGAAGCTGGACGCCTCTCCCGACGCGGCTCGTGGAGGAGCGGGCGACCTGCTATCTCATCGAGGCGGAGACCGACGGCTTCAGCCCGTTCGCGATCGTCGTCGATGAGGACGAGCCCGAGCTGGAGGTCGCGGTGCAGAAGGGGCGGCTCGTCGGTCGGTGGCGAGACGGGACGTCGGGGGTCGACCCGGCATCGCTTCGCATCGAGGTCGACGGCGCGCCGCTGGAAGGCGCCTCGCGGAGCGAGGACGGCTTCGAGGTCCTGCTGCCCTCGTCGCTTCCGCCGGGGGAGCGCGTCCTCACGGTGTCCGTCGCCGACAGGACCGGCCGCACCGCGCACGCGCGACTGGTCCACGACGTGCCGGCACCCGAGGAGACGCCGCGGCCCATCCCGCTCTCGCCGGAGCCGTCGGCCGGAGCGGACGCGCCGCCGACGGCGACGCCGCCCTCGCAGCCCCGTCAGCCCACGCGCAGCGTCCCGCCGCCTGAGGAGACGAAACCGACGCGCATCCCCGCGTTCGCTTCCGGCGTCTTGGGCGCGTTCGCGCTGGCGGCCCTGCTGGCGGGGCGGCGGCGAAGCCGCTGACGCATCGCCGGGACTCCGCGCGGCGCGGTCACGGCGGCCGTGGGGCGCGCCGCGTGGGCCGTGCGGGTCGTCGCGCTACTCCCGCGCCTCGTCCGCCTCCTCTTCCACGCCGCGGTTCTCGGGCAGCGCGCCCGCGAGCGTCCCGGGCAGCTCCACGTCCGCGTTGTCGATGCCGCGCGCGGGCACCTCGGGCTCCATGTGAGGCTGGTCGTCCGGCGCGTGCCCGTAGCGGCCGCCCGTCGTGACGTTGCCCTGCACGCGCCTTGCCTCTCGCCGTCGGTCGTCGACCATGCTCGCCCACGCCGGCGCCGGGATGCGACAAGGTTGTGGCAGCGTCGTGGCTGAGGGAGCGAGGATGGAGAAAAGAAGAGGGGCGCGAGGAGCGCCCCGGAGGGCGCGCGCTCAGGCGCAGGCTTCGGGGCCGTAGTAGGCAGGCTGGATGCCGACGCCCAGCTCGCCGATGCGGCCGTCGTAGCAGTCGACGTCGCGGAGGTGGTAGTCCCAGCCGACGTGCGCGAGGTTCGCCTTGTTGTTGGGGAACGTGCCGTCGGGGTTGATGTACCACACCGCGGGGTCGCAGTTCCAGCCGTTGTGGATGCCGCTCGTGTTGGAGCCGCAGTGCCACGAGCCGTACTTGCCCTCGCCGCCGGGGAGCGAGAAGGCGCGGTTCGTCGTGTTCTCGCCGAGCTTCACGTAGAAGCTCAGCCAGTACGCCGGCGCGATCTGGACGCCGCCCGCGTCGAGGTCGACGCGCAGCGAGCGCGGCCCGGTCTTCGAGACCCAGATGGAGTCGGAGAGCCAGAACGAGCCGCCGTTGAACCCGACGCCGCCGTCGCTGGGCGCGCCCGCGGGCCCGGAGAGGCCCAGCGGGCCCATGGCGCTGAAGGGGGCCGTGCCGCGCGTGCCGGTGACGAAGCCGAAGTTCCAGTCGGCCTCCGTCTTGTTGTTCGGGTTCACGCCGTTGAAGTCCGTCTCGCCGACGCAGGGGGTCGCGATCCAGCAGGTGCCGGCGTAGAGGTCATGGCCGAAGTCGTTCGAGGTGTCGCAGTCGCCGCCGATCTCCTCCATCGTGCGGTTGACCTGCCCCGCGAGCGTGGGGCTCGAGAGGTCGCCGGCGCTGGGCTGGAAGCTCGGGACGGACGCCGTGCGGTTCTGGAGCGTTCCGGGCACCGACGGGCCGAGCGGCGTCTGGTTGAACGTGTCGCCGGAGTGGACGTAGACCGCCGGGTTCGCGGCGCAGTCGCGCGTGCGGACGGCCGCGTTGGCGTCGTCCTCGTCGCCGCCGAGGATGATGCGGCCGAGGGGACCCGTGCGCGCGTCGTCCTCGTCGGCGAACGTGAAGCCGAGCGGGTCGCCGATCTGCGCGAAGCCGTCGTTCATGATGCCGATGATGTCGACGCGGCAGTCGAAGTAGTTCATCAGGCCGCCCGTGTTGTGGTACGTGCCGCGCGGCTGCGGGAAGAGCGCGCACGAGCGGTGGAACGGCTTCTCGTCGGGGCGGTGGAAGTCGCCCCACATGCGGATGTCGTCGTCGCGGTACGTGCGCGCGTCCGTGAGGTTCGAGTCGCCGCGCGAGAGCGGGATGAGCTCGCTCACCCAGCCGTTGTAGTTGTGGGCGCCGGCCGTCCAGCGCGTGACGGGGCCGGTGATGGGCGGGCACACCTCCTCGGAGAGGAGCAGCGTCGCCGAGTACTCGCGGACACCGGTCTCGGCCATGCCGATGTAGCCGTCGCCGTTGCAGTCCAGCCACACGCCAAGCTGCGCGTAGTGGCGCTCCACGCCCGCGGGCTCGACCTGCGAGTGGAGGATGCCGACGTTCGGGTTCACCGACGGCTTCCCGTTCACGGTCGAATACTGCGAGGCGGTGATGACGTTGAAGTACACGCGCTGGCCGGAGACCGGCGGGTCCTGGAACATCCATTCCTTCGTGTCGTACGGCGTGTTCGGCTCGAAGGTGCCGTAGCCGTACCAGGTGGCGCTCGCGGGCGCCGACACGAGCGCCGCGGTCGCCGCAAGCAACATCGTCTTGAGCGGGAGTTTCATCTGACTAGCCTCCACGAGGAGAGGCCCATGCGCCTAGGGTGACTTGAAGAATGCACCCTACCTGAGCCGGAAGTGTATGCGCTTTCGCGGCTGAGGCGGCGCCCGCGCTGAGGATGGAGAGGGGGGTAGAAGAAGGG
>DASRYU010000220.1:0-14538 GCA_035687045.1 Thermoplasmatota archaeon
GCGCGGAGACTTTTCTCGGGTCCTTGGGTCCCTGGGTCCTCGGGTCTTTCCGCGAAGCGGCCGTGGCGCGCGCACAAGCAAGACGCCGCTTACCGCGGAGGGCGCGGAGCGCGCGGAGGTGGCGCGGAGCGTGGAGGAGAGTTCGGCGCGCGTAGCCTCGGCCTCGGCCCTCGCCCCGCGCCTCGGCCTGCCTCGGCCTCGCGCGTCGGCGCCGAGGCGTCACCCGATCTGCGCGATCTGGTCCTGGATGGCCTTCGCGGCGCTGTTCATCCAGTCCTTGTCCTCGCCCGTGAGGGGGATCTCGACGACGCGCTCGAGGCCGCGGCGGCTGAGGACGGCGGGGACGCCGAGGGCGACGTCCTTGAGGCCGTACTCGCCCTCGAGGCAGGCGACGACGGGGATGAGCTGCTTGGGGCCCTGGCCGATGGCCGCGAGGACCATCTGGCTGATGGCGATGCCGGGCGCGTAGTAGGTCGCGCCCTTCTTCTCGATGATGCTCGCCGCGCGGCCGCGGACGGTCTCCTTGGCCTGCGCCCAGTCGACGTTCGCGCCGCCCGTGTTGGCGATGCTCGCGGCGGGGAACATCTGCTCGCCGTGGTTGCCGAGGATCCAGCTGTCGTTCCACACGGGCGCCTTCACGGTGTCGCGGAGGACGTCCCAGAGGCGCATCGAGTCGTGCAGCGCGCCCATGCCGTAGACCTTCGAGCGCGGCTTGCCGCTGACCTTCCACGCCTTGTAGACGAGGGGGTCCACCGGGTTCGAGACGATCTGCATCTGCGTCTCGGGCGCCGCGTCGAAGACCTTCTTCGTGATGTCCGCGATGATGCCCGCGTTCTTCGCGAGGAGGTCCTCGCGCGTCATGCCCGGCTTGCGGGCGAGACCGGCGCTCACGACGACGACGTCGGCGTTCTTGAGGAGGCCGTAGTCCGCGCCGCCGACGACGCGCGTCTCGAGGCCGAGACCGGCGGCCGCGGTGTTGAGGTCCATCGCCTCGCCGATCGCGAGGTTCTCGTTGATGTCCACGATCGCGATCTCGCTCACGTTCTTCGCGCGGTGGAGCGTCGAGTACACCGCGTTCGCGCCGATCTTGCCCGCGCCGACGAAGCCGATCTTGACCATGGGGATCCTCTGGCGCGGCCATCCCGGCACGGCTCAAAAAGGGTTCGGCCAGCCGGGCGCCTCGTGCCACGGATGGTCGCGAAGACGCGAGACGCGGCTTCCCGCACATTTCGCGTCTTCGCGGCGACTTCCCGTCCCGCGGGGAGGCACAGCCGCTTTACGGGAGGCCGAAGCTCGCCGCCCGCCATGTCCGCCGCGGAAGCGCAAGCCCTCGTCGACGCCACGCGCCTCTTCCTGCGCCGCCACGAGGAGGCGCTCTCCGCGGGCGACCCCGAGCGCGGCATCGCGGCGTGCGAAGGCATCGTGGAGGCGCTGGGCGACACGCTCCCCGCGGAGCTCTCCCGCGTGCGCGACGCCTCGGCGCGGCACGCCGCCGCGCGCATGGTGCTCGAGCGCCGCATGTCCGAGCTGGAGGGGCTCGCGCTCCAGCTCAAGCTCGCGTTCCACCAGCTCCACGAGCGCAACGTCGACGTCCTGCGGCTCGTCGCGCTCCTCACCGCCGCGCGCCGGCAGCTGCGCGCGCTCCAGCAGGCGCTCGAGCTTTGGGGCGTCGAGCACGGCGCCACCGCGTCGCCCGAGCCCGCGCCCGCCGAGGCGCTGCGGGCCGCGCGGGAGGCGCTCCTCGCCGGCTGCGCCGACGCCGCGAGCGCCGCCATCGTCGCCGCCGCCCGGCGCGCGGGCGTGGAGGCGCCGAGCCTCACGACGGACCTCATCGACGCGTGGCGCGCCCTCGACGAGACGTCGCTCGCCATCGAGCGGAAGCTCACCGGACGCGCGTAGCCTCCCCGCTCGCGCGAGCGCCGGAAGAGAAAGCCCATATCGGGCCGCTCTCCTGCGCGCGGACGGGATGCCCATGAAGACCGATCTTGTCGTTCCGGAGGAGCGCGCCTTCCGCTTCCAGCACGGCCCCGCCGCGCGCAGCCTTGACGAGTTCCGCGACATCGTCGCGCAGGCGCCGCCGCACGTCGTCCACTACCACCGCGAGCACTTCGCGCCGTGGCTGCGCGAGGTCCTCCACGAGCTCCCCCTCGCGCGCCGCCTCGAAGGCTACGCCGCGAGCCCGCCCGCGCCGGACGTGTACAAGGAGCTCGTGCTCGACCTCGTCTCGCGCCGTGTGCAGGCGTGAGCGCCGCCGCGGCCTACCCGCTGTGGAGCGTCGCGGTGATCGTGCCCGTGGCGCGCGCCGCGTCGAAGCCGCACGAGTGGCTGAAGAAGAACGCCGTGAAGTACACGTGGACGACGCGCCCCGGGACGAACCCCTTCGCGGCCGTGATGTCCGCGGCGCCGCAGCCGAAGACGTCGAGGTCGCCCGCGTCGCAGTAGGCGTTGTTCGCGTTCACGTCCTGGCAGGCGCGGAACGGAACGACGACGGCGCCCGACGGTTCGCGCGCCTCGAGGCGCACCCACGCGTCGCTGCTGAGCGTCTGGAAGCGCACCATGCCGTGGCCGAGGTCGACGCCGAGATCCTTGAGGTCCGTGAGAAGGAACCCGCCGACGGTCCACGTCCGCGTCTCCGAGCGCGTGGCGCCGGCGACGACGACGGGGCTCAGCAGAAGCAGGGCGAGGAGGACGGCGAGGGGCCGGAGCACGCGCCGCCTACCCCGGCGCGGAGGATGCGCTTTGCCGTGGGAGCCTATGGGTGTCCGCCGCGCGCCGGCGGCGGGCGTGGGTCGGGCGTGCGTCCACCCGTCGGCGCCGCGCGGCGCGGACGTACGGTCACCCGTACCTGGACCGCCCCGGCTCCGGCTCCTTCTATATGAGCAGGTAAGGTCGGGTGAGTGCACGCCCGCGCCGGCCGCGCGTCGCGGGTGACGCATCACCCGTTCTGGGAGCGGAACCCCCAGCACTCAGAACCCGGAACCCGGAACCCGGAACCCGGAACTCGGAACCCGGAACTCGGAACTCGGCACCCGCCACTCGGAACCCGGCCCTCACGTCCCGAGGTTCACCATCACGCTCTTCGTGCGCGTGTAGAACTGCATGGCGCCAAGCCCCTGCTCGTGGCCGATGCCGCTCTGCTTGAAGCCGCCGAAGGGCGTCTGCGGGAAGGTGACCGGGTACTCGTTGATGGCGATCTGGCCGCTTTCGAGCTCCGCCGCGAAGCGGTGGGCGCGGTTGAGGTCCTTCGTCCAGACGCCCGCGTAGAGGCCGAAGTCGACGGCGTTCGCGAGCTGGAGCGCCTCGTCGTCGGTGCTGAACTTCGTGACGGCGAGCACGGGGCCGAAGATCTCCTCGCGGAAGATGCGCATCTTCGGGCTCACGTCCGTGAAGATGGTGGGACCGAGGAAGGCGCCGTTGGCGGGCGCGCCTTCGGCGAGCTTGCGGCCGTCGAGGACAAGCTTCGCGCCCTCCTGCTCGCCGACCTTGATGTAGTCGAGGACCGTCTGGCGGTGCTTCATCGAGACGAGGGGGCCCATGCGCGTGTCCTTCGCGAGCGGGTCGCCGAGCTTCCACGTCTGCGCGAGCTTCGCGAGCTGCTCGACGAACGTGTCGTGGATGCTCTCGTGGAGAAGGAGGCGCGAGCCGGCCCAGCACATCTGGCCGGCGTTCATGAAGATGCCAAAGGCCGCGCCTTTGACGGCCTTGTCGAGGTTGGCGTCGGGGAAGACGATGTTGGGGCTCTTGCCGCCAAGCTCGAGCGTCACGGGGACGATCTTCTGCGCGGCCGTCTTGAGCACCTCCATGCCCGTGGGGACGCTGCCCGTGACGACGACGCCGGCGGTGGCGCTCGCGCCGACGAGGGCGGGCCCGAGCGTCGCGCCGCTGCCGGTGAGGACGTTGAAGACGCCCTTCGGGACGCCCGCGTCCTCCATGACCTTCGCGAGCTTGAGGAACGAGAGGGGCGTCTCGCTCGCGGGCTTCGCGACGACGGTGTTGCCGGCGGCGAGGGCGGGGGCGACGCTGCGGCAGCCCAGCTGGAAGGGGAAGTTCCACGGGATGATGTGGACCGTGACGCCCAGCGGCTCGCGGCGCGTGTAGTTGAGGCGCGGGCCGGGCACGGGGATGACGGTGCCTTCGACCTTGTCGGCGAGCCCCGCGTAGTATTCGAACGTCTGCGCCGCGAAGAGGACGTCCCCCTTCGCCTCGCGCAGGGGCTTGCCGTTGTCCATCGACTCGGTGCGCGCGATGTCGTCCGCCCGCTCGACGATGAGCGCCGCGACCTTGCGCAGGAGGCGCCCGCGCTCGGCGGGGTCCATCTTCGCCCAGGCCGGGTCGCGGAACGCGCGCTCGGCGGCCGCGATGGCGCGCCGCGCGTCGTCCTCCGTCGCGAGCGGGACCTGCGCGAGGACGGACTGGTCGAGCGGGCTCGTGTCGTCGCGGTACTTGCCGTCCGACGCGGCGACCCACTGGCCGTCGAGGTACATCTTCTCCTGCTGCATGCCGTGCCCATCGGGCGCGCGCGCTTAAAGGGATGCGGCTGCGCGAGCTTCTTACCGCCCGCGCGCGTGCTTCCCGCATGCGCCTCCCGCTCCTCGTCGCCGCCCTCGCTCTTGCGGGGTGCGCCGCGCCCGGTCCGGGGAGCGAGCCCGCGCAGGACGTGCCGCTCTCGTTCCAGCTGCGCGGGTGCTCCATCCAGGAGATCATCGCGGGCGTACCGCCGGAGAGCCTGGCGCCGTTCGTGCCCGAGGGCTTCGAGGCGGAGCCGTTCCCCGCCCAGGGGCTCAGCGCGCTCATCGCCCTCACGACCGTCTGCCCGGAGCCCGAGCCCACGAGCATCGGCGTGGTCATCATCCCCGTCGTGCGCGTCCCCGACGGGCTCGCGCGGGAGAACGCGAGCGCGCAGGGGATCATCACCTCCATCGTCGTCGACGAGGGCGAGCGCACGTGGGACGCGCTCCAGGCGTGGGGCTACGGGCCCACGCTCTCCCGCGGCGCCGTCGCGGCCTCCGACCTCGCGCCCGCCGTGCGCGCCGCCCTGCAGGCGGGCGAGGCGAGCGTCGAGCGCGAGGGGGGCGGCCGCTTCGACCTCGGCACGAACGTGCGCGGCATCCCGCGCACCGACGAGGGGAACTTCCTCCGCTTCTTCATGGTGCACGAGGACCGGGTCATCGGCGTGTGGGACTGCGACCTCACGGGGAACCACCAGATCTTCTCCGGCGAGGCCCACATGAAGGCGAGCGGCTACGCCCCGCTTCCCGAGGAGCCCGTCGCGGGGCTCGGCTTCCACGAGACCTCCGACGTCTTCGCCTGGACGCGCGTCGCGTTCCCGCCGACGCCACCCGACGCGTGAGCGGGACTACGCGCTCTCGTCGTTCGGGCTCGACGCGTGCCCCACGGGCGGGTCGTCGCGCGTGCGCTGGCGCGCGTCCGCGTTCTCCTTGTCCAGCAGGCCGGTTGGTCCGCCGCTCTGCGAGAGCGTGCCGTGCCCGCGCTGGCCGCGGATGGAGGGGCCGCCGGAGAGGGGCGAGGTGCCGCGTACGGCGCCGGGATCCTCCGTCCGCGCCCCGAGCGGCGTCGCGTACGGGTCGTCCTCGCGCATCGAGGGGACGTTCGACTCGGGCTGCTCGGTCTTGGGCGCGCGGCGCTCGTCTCTCGGCTCGTCCATGCGCGCGCGTCGGAGGCGCGCGCACTTGGCGCCTCTCGCCGCTTCAGCGGTGCGACGCGCGCACGCGGTGGGTGCGGGCGTGCCGCGCCGTCCACAGGTCCATGCCCGAGAGCGCGAGAAGCATCAGCCCCACGACGGTGAGGCCGTAGCGGTAGGCGAGCGCGGCGTCCATGAAGTACGGGTGGACAAGGATGTATGCGCCGCCCAGCGCCGCCACGAGGCTCGCGGCGCCCGTGCGGCCGGTCGTCACGTGGCGCCCGGTGGATGCGAAGGCGCCCGCGCCCGCGACAGCGACGCCCGCGACGACGCCCGCCCACGCGAGCGCGTCGAACTCGCGCAGGACGATGGGCATCATCGCGGCGATGGCGCCCAGGATGGCGATCCACCAGGAGAACACGCGCGCGCCCTTGCGCGAACCGGCGTCGTCGACCTCTCGCATGGACGCCCCTCGCGGGCGGAGCCGTCTTCGACGTTGCGGCCGGAACGTAGAACGCGCGCCGGCTGCCCGCCTCCGTGCATGCCTCGCGAGCGCTCGGAGCGCACGCTGCGCCGCTTCGGCCTCTACGGCTGGCCGCAGAGCGGGCCCGGCGCCGACGAGGAGGCGTACCCGCCGGTCGAGGCGTGGCCCGAGCTGCGGCTGCGGGTGGGCACCTCCGGCTGGGCGTACGCGCACTGGAAGGGGCGCTTCTATCCAAGCGACCTGCCCGCGACGAAGCACCTGGCGTGGTACTCGCGCCGCCTCCCCACGCTCGAGGTGAACGCGACGTACTACCGCCTCCCGCCGCGCAAGACCTTCGAGTCGTGGCGCGAGGCGACGCCGCCTGGCTTCCTCTTCACGATCAAGGCCCCCGGCGTCATCACGCACGAGAAGCGCCTCGTCGACGTCGAGGACGACCTCGCGGCGTTCCTCGACGCGGTGGAGGGGCTCGGCGAGAAGCTCGGCGTGCTCCTCTTCCAGTTCCCGCCCTCGTTCAAGGCGGACCTCCCGCTTCTCGCGCGCTTCCTCGACCTCCTGCCGCGCGAGCTGCGCTGCGCCTTCGAGCTGCGGCACCGCTCGTGGTACGAGCGGGACGCGTACATGCTTCTCGCGGAGCACGAGCGCGCCTTCGTCGTGCACGATTACAACCGCAAGGGCACGCCGCTCGTGGAGACGGCGCCCTTCGTGTACCTGCGCCTCCACGGGCCCAGCGGGCGCTACCGGGGCTCATACGACGTCGAGACGATGTTCGCGTGGGCGATGCAGGCGCGCGAGTGGCTCGAGCGCGGTTTCGAGGTGTGGACGTACTTCAACAACGACGAGCGCGGGAAGGCCACGTTCAACGTGCCCGTGTTCCGCGAGCTCGCGACGGGCCGCGCGGAGATGTCGGCGCGGGCCGAGCGCGATAGCGTGGCCGGTCGAGCCGCCAGCTTTTAGCATGATAGCACGAACGTGGGCGTCATGGCCGAAAGCGCCTACTCCGGTTCCTCCCGCAAGATGATCTCGCGCCACGTCCGCAAGCATCGCAAGGAGGGCATGCCGCAGGACCAGGCCGTCGCCGCCGCGATGAGCGAGGCGCGCCGCGCGGGGAAGAAGGTCCCGTCGCGCAAGTCGACGAAGAAGAAGGGCGCGCGGAAGTCCTCGACGAAGAAGGCCACGCGCAAGCAGGCGAAGCGCGGCGGCACGAAGGCGCAGAAGGCGAAGGCGGGCCGCAAGGGCGGCAAGGCCACCGCGCGCAAGCGCGCGTCGAAGGCGAAGGGCAAGAAGTAAGCGGCGGCGTCCGCTCCTTCTCCGCATGTCGCGGACACTCTTGGAGAAGGAGCATTTCTGGATCCGCCTGCGCCTCGTAGGCTGGGTGCTCACCGCGCTCATGCCCGTCTCCGACCTCCTCGGCCAGCTGGGCGTCCCCGTTCCCATCACCAGGCTTGTCCTCACCTCCCTCTCGCTCGTGGGGCTCGTCATCGTCGCCGTCGGCTTCGAGCGCGTGGTGGAGACGGCGCACCACCGCACGGGCGCGCACTAAGCGTCACCGACGTCGCGGCCATCCCTCTTTTGGCGCGCGCCGCGCACACCCGCGCGCATGGCGACCAGCGTCAAGGTCGGGACGTCCGGCTACGTCTACGACCACTGGAAGGGCGCGTTCTACCCGGAGGACCTGCCCAAGACGCGATGGTTCGCGCACTACGCCGACCGCTTCGCCACGGTGGAGATCAACAACACGTACTACAAGCTCGCGACGGAGAAGGCCGTCGCGCGGTGGAAGGACGCGGCGCCGCCTGGCTTCACGTACGTCTTCAAGGCGCACCGCTACATCACGCACTACCGCCGCCTCGCGCGCCCCGAGGAGCCGCTGGAGCGCTACTTCGGCGCGCTGCGCCCGCTGCGCGAGATCACCGAGTGCATCCTGTTCCAGCTCCCCGGGCACGTGCCGCGCGACGACGAGCGGCTCCGCCAGTTCCTGCGCAAGCTCCCCGACGGGTGGCGCGCGGCGTTCGAGTTCCGTCACCGCTCCTGGTTCGACGGGGACGTCCTCGACATCCTCGGCGAGCACGGCGCGGCGTTCTGCATCCACGACTGGCCCGAGTCGCGCCCCGTGCCGGCGGAGGCGACCGCGAGCCTCGTCTACGTGCGCTTCCACGGCGTGGAGCACGCGTACCGCGGCCTCTACGGGCCCGAGCGGCTCGCGCCGTGGCTCGAGCGCATCCGCCGGTGGCGCAAGGGGCGCCACGACGTCCTCGTCTACTTCAACAACGACGAGCGCGCGTTCGCGGCGCGCGACGCGGCGTGGCTCGCGGCGACGCTCGAGGGGCGCGACGTCGAGCTTCCGGCCATCAACGCCGGCACCGTTCCGCCGCGACGGGAGCGCGCGCCGCGATGACGCGGACGGCGACGCGGAAGGCGGAGCCCGCGCGAGGGAAGAAGGGCTATCCGGCGGGCGATGCTTCCGCCGGCGACGCCATGGAGTACGAGCGCCTCTGCGACTACTACGAGCGCCTCGAGGCGACGACGAAGCGCCTCGAGATGACCGACATCCTCGTCGAGCTCGTCAAGGAGGCCTCCGGCGACCTGCGGGCCGTCGTGTACCTCACGCGCGGCCAGCTCGCGGCCGACTTCGAGGGCGTGGAGCTCGGCGTCGCGGACAAGCTCGTCATCCGCGCCCTCGTGCAGATCACGGGCCTCGCGGAGGATGAGGTGACGAAGAGCTATCACAAGACGGGGGACCTAGGGGACGCCGCCTTCGAGCTCCTCTCGTCGAAGGGGAAGCGCCGCAAGCAGGCGACGCTCTTCGACGTGGACGCGCCCGCGGCGCGCAGCCTCACCATCGCCGAGGTGTTCGCGACGCTCCACGCCATCGCGGGCGCGCACGGGAGCGGCTCGCAGGGCGAGAAGATGGCGCAGCTCACGAAGCTTCTGCAGGAGGCGAGCCCGCGCGCGGCGCGCTACCTCGTGCGCACCGTGACCGGGAAGCTGCGCCTGGGCATCGCGGACATGACGCTTCTTGACGCCCTGGCGCAGGCGTACGCGACGAAGGAGTACCGGCCCGACCTCGAGCGCGCGTACAACGTGTCGAGCGACCTCGGCCTCGTGGCGGAGACGCTTCTGCGCGACGGGCTCGAGGGGGTCGAGCGCCTGCACCTCACGGTGGGCGTGCCCGTCCGGGCGATGCTCGCGGAGCGCCTGCCCACGCCCGAGGAGATCCTCGCGAAGCTTGGCGGCGAGGCGCTCGTCGAGCTCAAGTACGACGGGCTGCGGCTCCAGGCGCACATCCCGAAGAGCGGCCCCGTGAAGTTCTACTCGCGTCGGCTGGAGGACCTCACGCCGCAGTTCCCGGACGTCGCGGAGGCGCTGCGGGCGAGCTTCCTCGGGAGGGAGGCCATCGTCGAGGGCGAGGTCGTGGCCGTAGACTTGGAGACGGGCGAGATGCGCCCCTTCCAGGACACGGCGCTGCGCCGCGGCCGCAAGAAGGACCTCGACAAGCTCATCGAGGACATGCCGGTCACGCTCTTCCTCTTCGACATGCTTCTCCTCGACGGCGAGGACATCAGCGTGAGGCCGCTCGCCCAGCGGCGCGCGGCGCTCGAGCGAAGCTTCGGCGTCTCGGACCGCGTGCAGTTCACGCGCGCGCAACGCGTGACGCAGCCCGAGGAGCTCGTGGCCTTCTTCGAGCGCAGCGTCGCCGAGGGCGCGGAAGGCATCATGGCGAAGTCGCTCGGCGAGGACAGCGCATACCGCGCGGGTGCCCGCGGGTGGCAGTGGATCAAGTACAAGCGCGAGTACCAGTCGGAGCTGCAGGACACGCTCGACCTCGTCATCGTGGGCGCGCTCCAGGGGCACGGCCGGCGCTCGTCGTGGTTCGGCTCCTTCCTCATGGCCGCGTACAACCGCGAGGAGGACGTCTTCGAGTCCGTCTGCAAGCTCGGGACGGGCTTCGACGACGCGACGCTCCAGAAGCTCACGGACGAGCTCAAGGAGACGGTGCACGAGGGTGGGCCGCACCCGCGCGTGCGCCCCGGCATCGACATGGACGTCTGGTTCGTGCCCACGAAGGTGCTCGAGGTCGTCGGCGCCGAGCTCACGCTCTCGCCCATCCACAAGGCCGCGTGGGGCGCGATCAAGGACGGCGCGGGGTTCGCGGTCCGCTTCCCCCGCTTCACCGGGCGCTTCCGCGACGACAAGAAGCCTGAGATGGCGACCGGGCTCGACGAGCTCGTCCAGCTCTTCAAGAACCAGGGGCACCGCCACGTCGCGGCCGACGACGCCGAGTAGGCGCGCGCCCGATGTCTAGACGTCGCGACCACGTCCTGCGCCGGCCCCGTGCCGTCGCCCCCGCCTCGGGGCTACCAAACCATATAAACCGTCGCGGGGATGGCCGCAGACCCCCGGCCATGACAAACCTGAAGTGGGCCGCCAGGCGTTGGCCGCCCGAGGCTAGCTTAAAGGAGGGCATCTCGCGCACGTCGCGGGGGGACGGGATGCGCGCTCCGAGGAGTGTTCGCCAGGCTCCGGAGGCTTGGACCTGAAGGAACTGCCCGTCGACGAGTTCAACACGGACAAGGCGTTCTACGCCGCCCTCAAGTTGCACGTCTACGGGACGGTCCACGATTCGTTCCTCACGACCCTCATCGGCGGCCGGTCGCTTCTTCTCGACCAGGAGCTCAAGCTCGAGGTCGGCCGCTTCACCGCGCGCAAGGCGAACCACCTCTTCGTCTCCGAGAACGGCCACCGCGCCTCTACCTCGGCGGAGTTCTACGGGTTCACGTCGCACAAGGTGCGCGAGAAGCTCACCGCGTTCCACGAGCTGGGCGTCGTCGAGCTTCTCGGGAAGGGGCTGCGCGACGCGTACACCTACCGCTGGAAGGTCCCCGTCAAGCACTGGGAGGTCTGCTCGTTCATGCGCTTCCGCCGCTCGACGGCGGACGACCTCTCGATGAACCTCGAGATGTACCGCATCTTCCTCGACAAGGGGATGGGCGTCTTCGCCGCGCGCGACTTCGTCGACATCTACGCGCGCGTCCACGGCGCCGAGTACGGGACGACGCGCTGGGGGCAGCGCAAGTGGGAGAAGATCGCCTCCAGCTTCGCCTACACCGAGTTCATCCGCGGCCGCCTGCAGCGCCTCGTCGAGCGCGGCCTCGTCCTCCACAAGGGGGACGACTACCAGATCGCGCCCGACATGGCCGACGCGGTCAACCACTTCGACCTCTTCGTCAACGCCGTGCCGTTCCGGCCCAGCCGCGCCATGTGCGATGCCTGCGCGCTCGACAAGCTTTGTCAGGCCGGTTCCACCCAGAAGCTGATCGTCTCCCTCAACCAGGAGTGAAGTGCCGACCATGGAGAAGCCCCACGTTGTCCGCTGCCTCGTCCTCGCCGCCCTTCTCCTCGCGCCCACCCTCGCGGCCGCGCAGACGGCCGGCGACACGTCGACGACCGGGCGCCGCGTGAGCTTCGACCTCACGCGCTTCGACGACACGCTCTTCACCGCCATCGACGCGGCGCTGCGCGTCCGCTTCGACGAGAGCGGCCACGTCTGGTACACGACCGAAGGCGGCCTCGTGCACGTGGACCCCGTGAACAAGACGCGCGAGCTCTACACGAAGGTCGAGGGGCTCCCCTCGAGCTACGCGCTCGGCCTCGACATCGAGGGGCGCCACGTGTACGTCGGCACCGACCTCGGCCTCGCCATCCTCGACCGGCACACGGGGGAGATCCGCAAGGTCACGCCGTTCGACTCGCCGCTCCCGGACATCTTTGTGCAGGACGTGCTGGTCCTCGGCGACCAGCTCTGGATCGGCACCCGCTTCGCCGGCGTCGCCATCTGGGACATGCGCCGCGACGTCCGCGACGAGCAGGCGTGGACGCTCAAGAACACGAGCACGCGCCCCGACTACCCGAAGGCCGTGACGCGCCTCGTCGAGACGCCGACGGCCATCTACGCGACGACCGACGGCGACGGCCTGTGGCGCTACGACCGCGCGACCGCGCAGTGGACGGTGACGGTGCAGGCCGACGGCCTCCCGACGAACGAGATCACCTCCGTCGCCGAGCGCGAGGGCGAGCTGTGGGTCGGCACGCTCCAAGGCCTCGCGCGGCGCAGCGCGAGCGGGCAGTGGCGCGTGTACAACGCGAGCCACGGCATGCCCGAGGCGCGCGTGCACGACGTCGACATCCTGCCCACCGTCGAAGGCACGCTCGACGTCTTCGCCGCCACGCGCCGCGGCGTCTGGCAGCTCGAGCCCGCCTCGGGCCGCAACGGCACGCGGGCGCAGGACTTCGGCATCCTCGGCGCCTACATCTTCGACATGCACTTCGAGGAGGACAAGGGGTGGCTCTTCGCGACGTCGCGCGGCATCTCCTACCTCCGCGAAGGCGAGTGGAGCTACTACGCGACCGGCCCCACCGACGGCCGCAGCTGGGGACCCCTCTCCTTCGGCTTCACGAGCGCGAGCGTCGGCGACAGCCGCGGATTCCTCTGGTTCGGAAGCTCCCGCGGCCTCTCCGCCTACGCGCTCCCGGGCAACGACCGCGCCGGCTTCTGGCAGAACTTCGGCCCCTGGCAGAAGTACCCGGGAAGCGTCGTCAACTGGATCGACACCGACGGCAACGTCACGTGGTTCGCCACGAACTCGGGCACCTACGGCTTCGAGCACGAGACGGGCCGGTGGATCCCGAAGCTCGCGACCGGCTCGCGCAACCTCGTCTACGGCCTCGAGGCCGACCGCGGCGAGCTCTGGATCGCGCTCTTCGGCGACGGCCTGCGCATGGAGAACCTCACGACCGGCGTCTCGCGCACGTGGACCTTCCAGACGGCGCTCTCGCCGCTTCCCGACCAGCTCCTCACCGACGTGCGCGCCGACGGCGACACCATCTGGCTGGGCGCCTCCGTCGGCCTCATCCGCATGGACCGCGCGACCGGCACGTTCCGCGGCACGTACACGCAGGCCGACGGCCTCCCCGGCGCGGGCGTCGTCTTCCGCGTCGAGCCCGACGGCGCCATCGTGTGGGTCGGCACCTCCAACGGCGGCGTCGCGCGCTTCGACGTCGGCGCCGGCCGCGTCACGCGCGTCTGGAACAGCACGACCGAGCCCGGCTTCCCCGACGGGCAGGTGCGCTCGCTCCACCGCGAAGGCGGCCGCCTGTGGGTGGGCACGAACGAGGGGCTCGCCCGCATCGACATCAACACGGGCCGCTGGCAGGCGTGGAACCAGAGCAACAGCGACCTCGTGCAGAACTACGTGAACGGCATCACGAGCGCCCAGGGTCTCCTCTACCTCGCCACCCTGTCGGGCGTGCAGCGCTTCGACATCGCGACGAGCCGCTTCCTGCCGCTCCACGACGGCCCCGGCGTCGTCCGCGTCGAGGCCGGCGCGGAGGCGTTCTCCCCCACGCGCGTGACCATCCGCGTCGACGCCCCGCGCGACGGCGGCGCCATCACCGGCCTCACGCAGGTCCGCGGCAGCGCGCTCGCTTTCGGCGGCGCCGTCGAGCGCGTGGAGGTGCGCGTCGGAGAAGGGGAGTTCAAGCCCGCGCAGGGCACGGAGAGCTGGACGTACGACCTCGACGCGTCGACGCTTCCCGCCAACGAGCCGGTCACCATCACCATCCGCGGGTTCGCGGGCCAGCTCACGGGCCAGGCGGAGATCGTCGTGACGCCCGTCGCGCCGCCGACCGTGCCCCTCTCCATCGAGGAGATCCCGCCCGGTGACGCCTACGCGAACCGCCCCTTCCGCCTCGCCGCGCGCGCGCAGGGCGACGAGCCGCTGAGCGTCACCGCCTTCTACCGCGCGCCCGGCGCCTCCGGGTACACGCGCCTCCCGATGGCGCGCGCGGGCGACCTCTTCACCGCGAGCATCCCGGCGCGCGACATGCGCGAAGGCGAGCTGCGCTACTACCTCGAGGCGCAGAGCGGGCTCCTCTTCCTGACCGCCGCCGGCGACGCGGGCGAGCCCACCCTCGTGGACGTCCTCCCCGCGCCCCGGCTCGCGGTCGCGCTCGAAGGGCCCGCCGTGGTCGAAGCGCGCGCCGGAGAGGAGACGCGCTTCCCCCTCCAGGTCATCAACGCCGGCACGCAGGCCGCCACCTTCCGCGTCGAGGCCTCGGGCCTGCGCGCGGCGTGGGTCCTTGTGCCGCCCGAGGACGTCGCGCTGGGTCCAGGCGAGACGCGCGAGCTCAACGTGCGCATCGTCGTCCCCGAGGCGGCCTTCGCCGACAACACGACGCTCTCGTTCGTCGCGCGCGACGCGACCGGCCAGGCCGACGCCGCGACCGCGAGCGTGCCCGTGCGCATCCTCGCCGCCCCGACGCCCACGACGCCGACCGCGACGTCGCAGGGCGGCGGCGGGTCGCTCATCCCGTTCCCGCCGCTTGTCGCGCTCGCCGCCGTCGCGCTTGCCCTCGT
>DASRYU010000221.1:0-8872 GCA_035687045.1 Thermoplasmatota archaeon
CTGTTCGCTTGCACGTCGAGGATAAGCAGGTCCTTGTTCGTGAGGCAGTCCCCGTCGGCCGGCGTGTTGTCGTAGCAGACGATGGTAATGCGGTCTCCAGCGAGAACTCCGTGGGCAAGGGCGCGGTCGACGGTGCCACCGCAACCGCCCCACAGGAAGCTCGTGGCAGCCGTAGAGTTCGCGACCACGCCGCAGCTCGGCGTGTAGGTGAACTGGGTGCCGCCAATCGCCAGCTTGAGATCGCCGTACGTGAGCGACGGGTCCGCAGACGAGACGGTGTAGTTCTTCCAATAGAGATTTCCGGCGCCCGCAGCGAGCGCGCCGCTGCTGGTGATCGACATCGTGTGCGCGGGAGTGCTATTCGAGTTCGAGCCGAAGCCCGAGACCCACACGTATACGGTCGCGGCCAGCACGACGGTGATGGCCACCATCAGGATGACGGCGATGACCGGGGAAACAGCCTCTTCATCACCGTGCAGGAACTTTCGGTTCGCTTTCATCGTAGGTCCTCCGTGCAGCCGCAACAGCCGCACTTGGTCGGATGGTTGGTCGGAGGGGGTATATGGAGTATCGGTCCGGCACTCCTTGGGACCACCCCCGGCTCGTTTCACGGGGAGGCCCGAATCAGAACGTCGGCGGGCCGGCGGTAAAGCGTGGTCACCTGCACCCTCACCACGAGCGTGACGTAGAGCACCGCGAGGAGGAAGATGAGCGTCAGACCGACCCACGGGTAGCGCGGGTGGATCTCGTGGCCGAACGCGTGCAGCATATGCGAGGCCTCGATGCCCATGGCGACCATCACACCCAAGGCGATCCCCACCGTGGCGCCAGCGGATGATATCAGGAGCGCATCGCGCGCGAAGATGTCCCTGGCCTGCTCCGAGCTGGCACCCAGCGCTTTGAGCGTGCCCAGTGCTGACGCCCGCTCGTCCATCTCGCGCACGATGACCGCCAGGGCGGCCGCTGCCGCGAGGGCTCCTGTCGCAAGGCTCAGCGCGAAGATGGCAACGCGCACGTTGCCCGTCACCTGCTCGACGAATGCCCTTTGGGCGCCCGCGACGTCGGCGCCGGACGTATTAGCGCGCGCGACGGCGTCGTACCGCTGCAGGATGGCCTCGATCGCCGGGTCCGATATGGTCGCGTGGACACGCAGCCTCATCCCATCCACTTCTATCGTGTGGTTCCCCGGCTCGAGCGGCGGCAGCTCCGCGATCGCGCGCCCGCGCGCGCCGGGCGGCAGCGTGAAAGACGCGTTCGCGACGACAGCGCCATCGACTTTCACGGGCACGGACAGGTCGCCGGCAGCACCGCCGATGTTCATCGCTTCGACGGATATCAGCAACGATCGCTCTGCCCAGACGAAGCCGCTCGTATGGGGCACCGCGGCAGCGATCACAAGGGGAGCCGCGCGCCCCTCGTGGCCCGGCTGCGCGATGAACACGTCCGCGAGCGCTTCAGCGACGCCCGCACGGTACGCGACGATCTGCAGGAGCCCCGATGCGCGAGGCGTCACGCTCGCAACTCCCTCCCCGTTCGTCGTGCTGCTCTCGTCGGCGGTGGTGACGGTCACGTTCCCTGCCGGCGCACCCGAACGTTCCCGCACGGCGATCGACAACGGAACTCCGACGCCGCCAACCTGCGGCGCCTCGATCACGAGCCGCGGCGTGCGCGTTTCGAGCGGAATGGTGGGGTTGATCGTGACGTTGGACGCGCCCGTGGCCGGGACCCTGAATGGGATTTCGATTGGCACGCTCTGCCTCGCTGGAACTCGGAAGGAGCGGGTTGCGAGAACCTCTTCGCCGGCTCGTATCGTGGCGGTGTGCGATGCATCGATGAGCCCCCAGTTCGTGAGCTCCGCCGTGAGCGTCACCAGCTGCCCCGGCAAGGGAGCCTCTGTGGAGAGGCTCACGTTGGAATAGGAGAAGGCCGCGCCCGCCCCACGCACGAGCGCAACGGCCGCGCCGCGATCGTGGGGATCGATGCGAATGACGTGAACAGCGTGCGGAGGCAGGTCGACGAGTGCGCGCGCGCCGTCGAGCGTCATCACGAGTTCGTCGCGCGCGGGCCCCGAAGTCTCCACGATCCCCACGATGCGGACGGACAGGAGCGCGTGGCTCTTCGCACCTGGGACGAGGAGCTCCGAGCCGACCCTGAGACGCAGCGCCTGCGCGAGCGAGCGGCCGGCGAGCGCCTCGTGTGGCGCCTCGGGCGCCCGACCCGTCGTGATGGCCGCGCTTTCGAACTCCAAGAACCGGGCGATGTCGACGCCGCGGACGAGGAGGGCGCGCTCTCGCACGACCGTCGCCGCGAAGATCTCGGCGCTCACCCGCCGGACGCTCTCGTGCTCGCCAAGCGCATCCACGAGCCGAGAATCGACGGCACCCTGGCCGGGGATGAGCTCTCCCGCCGGGAGCAGGAGAACGTCGTCCGCATCGCCGAAGAACGCCGCGGGAGCTTCGCCGATGCCGACGTAGAGGCTGACGCTCGTCGTAACGATAGCGACGAGCAGCGCGAGAGGCGCGATAAGCGTGCGCCGGAGGATCATGCCGGCTCCTCGAGCGCACGCGCGATACTCGCGCGCGCGACACGCAGCGTGGGCATCAGGCTACCTGCGACGCCGGCAAGGACGAAACAGGCGCAAAGGAGCAGCGTCTCTCGCGCCCCAAGCTGGAAGCGGAGGATCTCGACGCCGCTTGCGAAGGAGCCCACCGCGAGGAGCGCAATGATGGTGGCGGATCCGAGCGCGACGCCCAACGTCGAAAGCGCCAGGGCCCGGGCGAGCAGGAGCGCGAGCACGTCGCGTGCGCGCATCCCGACCGCGCGCCAGAGCGCGATCTCCCGCCGCTTCTCGCGGATCTCGGAGCGGAAGAACTCGTAGGCAAAGAGCGCGGCGAACACCGCCGCGACCACGACCACCAGAACAAGCGAACGCGCGACCTCCTGCGTGCTGGTGCCGAAGAACGGGTTCACCGCCGGCGCGGGCGAGATGACAAAACCGCGTCCGGCCAAGGTCCGTGCCTGGTCCTCTGTCATCCCGATCGCAATGAGGTAGCTTACCTTGCCTCCCGCGAGGTTCGGATCGAGACGGCGCGCGTCCTCAGGCGAGACCCGCGGCCACACGAGCGGCCCTCCATCGCGCGGCGCGCTCGAATCCTTGGTCAGAAAGATCGGAGACGGCTCCGTGATTCGCAGAACGAATGGGAAGTCATCGTAGTCGGCGATGGGCCGAAACGTACCTGGCTCGACCACCGGCGCGCCTTCACCCTCGAGCGCGACCACGAGCCGCGCGTTTCCCCCCTCCTCCCGCACGTGGACGATGAGCACCTGGGTCGCGCTGTCGATGCCGGTCTCCTCAGGGTGGAACGGCGCCAGGCCATTTCGCGCGACGGCAACTTCTCCCTGCTTCAGGTGCTCACCCAGCTCAATGGTGGATCGTGAGAGGGCGGCGACGACGGAGAAGCTCAACAGAGCGAAAGCCACGCCGAGCGCGATACCGCATGCCGTGAGCATCGCACGGCGGTTCGGCACGAACGCGACGTGCCATGGTAGGCGCAGCATCTGACGGCGCGTCGACGAAAAGCGCGATATATAACGCTGATGTTGCGCAGCCTCGTGGTCCTCGAGCTGCGCGCGGTGACGAAGCGATACGGGGACGCCACAGTGCTCAAGGACGTAAACCTGACCATCGATCCCGGCGAGATGGTCGTCGTCACCGGGCGGAGCGGCAGCGGAAAGTCGACGATGTTCAAGCTCATGGCGGGGCTCGACCGGCCCTCGAGCGGCGAGGTGCTCCTTGAGGGGCGCTCGCTCGCGGATCTGGACGACGCTGCGATGTCGCGGATGCGCCTCGAGCGGCTCGGACTGGTGTTCCAGTCGGTCAACCTGCTGCCGGACCTCTCAGTAGAGCAGAACGTGCGCCTGCCGCTCGACCTGCGCGGCGTGCCGCGGGCCGCCGCGCAGGCGCGCGCGGTGGAACTCCTCGCCCGCATGGGCCTGCGGCAGCACGCGCGCAAGCGCCCACACCAGCTCTCGGGAGGCCAAGCGCAACGGGTGGCAATCGCCCGAGCTTTGGCGAACCAGCCGGCGATCATCCTCGCGGACGAGCCCACAGGTAGCTTGGATCGGAGCAACGCGGAAACCGTCCTCGAGGCTTTCCGCGAGGTCAACGCCAGTGGTACGACGGTGCTTATCGTTAGCCACGATCCGCTCGTGATCCAGCAGATCCCGGCACGCCTCAAGATCGAGGACGGGCAGGCGCGGTGGGAGAGCCGCGACGCGAGCTGAGCGCCCGCCGCGCGGCGACAACGCACGGGGGCGCCGCGAGCGCGAGCGCGTACAGGACGGCGCTGCGTCCGCTCACGTCGATGCCCAACAGCAGATCCCCCAGGATCAGAGCGAGGGTGACGAGGCAGATGGAAAGTGCGACGCTCAGAACGAGCCGCTCGACCCCCTCGATCTGCCTGAGGAAGACGCGCGACCAGGCGTAGCCCGGCAGCCACGCGAGGAGCACGATGGCGGCAAGCGCGCGCATCGCACCAGCAGGCTCCACATCGCGGCCAGGCCGCTCCGGCGCCATAAAGGCATCCCGCGCTTCCACACGTTGAAGCCACGAGGCTCCGTCCGGACGCCCCATGGGGCGACGTCACCCGGCATGGCGGTACGCCCTCCTCGCCCTCTCGCTCACGGTCGTGGCGCTGGTGGCCTTCCACCCCCACTGGAACGTCGCGTCGGGTGAGCGGCGAGAGTTGACCACGCATATGGACGCCTACGTCCATTGGGGCCGGGCAAAGGCGGCGCTCGACCAAGGCACGGTAGCATATGCGGAACCGTTCGCTCCAGCCGGTTCCCAGCAAGATTTCGACCTTCGAGCTTCACTTCATGAGCGTGGATATCACGCGTATCTCGCAGCACTCAAGGATGCGACGGGTCTCGACTGGTTGACCCTATGGGAGTACATCCCGCTCACGATGGCGCTCCTCTTGGCGCTCACCGTCTTCGCGCTGGCCGAGCGCTGGGGCGCTGGCGCGGAAGCTGCCCTCTGGGTCGCCGCTATCCCGACCTCCCTTCGCTTCCTGGGCCCCGCATTCATGGCACCGATGGCCTTCGCGCTCCCCCTATTCGTGGCCGGCATCATCGCGCTGTTCCGCCTTGAACGCGGGCCGAAGGTGCTCGCGCTCTTCGTCATCATCTGCGGACTCTGGCCCATCCACACGATGCCTGCCCTCGCCCTTAGCGCGCTGGCCGCGACGGACGGGTTGATCAGGCTGCGGCGCGCCATCATGCCGTCGCTCGCGCAGTTGGGCGGCGTCGCCGTACCGATCCTCGTCGTCGCCCCCTACATCGAGTATTTTCTCGAGAGCCGCCCCGGCTCGCAGGAGCTTCCGGCCGAGATCGAGACGGTCCGCATGGCGGGGCTCGCGTTCTTCCTCGCCGCAGCCCTCGGCGCCGCGCTGCTCGCAGCGCGGCGTGCCACAGCGCACGCCGCGCTCGTGCTCGCGCCGCCGATAATATATTTGGGAGCTCTGGCAATCGAGCGCGTTCGGACGGGCAATGACGTCCTCGCGATTTACGATCGCTCCTTGATGATCATCTACGTGCTCTGCGCAATGCTCGGTGGGGTCGCCGTCGCGAGACTGCCGCGCGTGCTCGTGCGGGGATCACGCGGAGCAGCACCCGGGGGCGCACTCGCGCTCGCGAGCATCCTTCTGCTGTCTGGACAAATGGTCGCCGTTGCCGGCGCTGCCGCTCCGCAGTTCGGCCAGCCATACTATGAGGTACTCTCTCCGAGCCGGTACGAAGCCTACGTCGCGGCGGCGCGAGTACTCAACGAAACGCACCGCGTGGCGCTTGTCGATGACAGCTCTGGAATGGCATTTTCCATCCTCACGGGGCGCCCGCTGCACTTCACATTCTACCCCAGCTCCCAAGGCGTAGCCCCAAGCGTCAGCGCGTTCACGGCGGCGGGTTCGCGCGACACGCGCTTCCTCGTTGAGAACGGGATCACCGTAGTGGTGACCCTGCAGACGGTCGAGAATCCCGACCTGAGGCAGGTCGCGGAAGGAGTCTACGTCCTCCGACACGACTACGCGGCACGGATCGCGGCAGCCCAGCTCGCTCAGCTTGAGCGGTCGAGGAATTAGCTGGCACTCGACGTGACGGAGGTCTGAGGAGGGGGCGACTGCCTCGACCAGTCGACAAGAAGCGACGGGAAGAGCACCTGCAGAAATCGCCGTGCCTCCGCCTCGTCCCGGGACGCGAGCAGACTTTCCACCTCGGGCAGGTACGACTCCGCGCCCGCTTTCGACGCCAGGACGCGGAGGATGCGAGGGTGCGGCGTAGGTACCGGAGCCTCGTGGTCGTAGCGCAAGACCTCGTAGAGCTTCTCGCCGGGGCGGAGGCCGATGAACGTGATCTCGACGTCCTCGTCCCGCCCGGACAGTCGGAGGAAGTCGCGAGCGACGTCAAGGATGCGGATCGGCTTCCCCATGTCAAGGACGAAGACGTCGCCGCCTTCACCGAATACAGAAGCCTGCAGCACAAGACTCACGGCCTCGCTCGTCATCATGAAAAAGCGCTCGATGTCCGGGTGCGTGACTGTCAGCGGACCCCCAGCTTCGAGCTGGCGCCGGAACGTGGGAATGACTGAGCCCCGGCTGCCGATGACATTCCCGAAGCGTACGGCGCTGCGGATCATGCCGCCTGCTCGCTGGCTGGCGAAGAACTCGAGTTCCGCGATACGTTTGGAGGCGCCCATGACGCTGGAAGGCTCCACGGCCTTGTCCGTGCTGATGAGGATCAGGCGCCGCGCACCTGCAGCCTCGGCCGCCTCGGCGACATTCACGGTGCCGGCGACGTTGACGGCGAGAGCCGACAGCGGGTACTTCTCCATCATGGGCACGTGCTTGTAGGCAGCGGCGTGGTAGACGATTTCCGGCCGCGCGCGCTCGAACGCCTTCTCGAGGGCGATCTTATCCCGCACGTCCACCAGCGCCTCGTCCACGTGCAAGCGCGGGTAGGCGTTCCGCAGATCCACCGCGAGGTCGTGGAGACGGCTCTCGTCGATATCGAGAATCGTCAGCGCGGCCGGAGCGAAGCGCGCTACCTGGCGGCATAGCTCCGCGCCGATCGTGCCCGCGCCGCCGGTCACGAGCACCCGGCGCCCAGCGAGCAGGTCCCGCACCTGCTTCTGGTCTATCGCCACCGTCTCGCGGCCGAGGAGATCTTCGAGGGAGACCTGGCGCGTCGACTCGATGGAGACCGTGCCGCCGATGATCTCGTGAAGCGACGGCACGATGCGGATGGTCCGGATGCCGGCGCTGCGCGCGCGGTGTACGACGTCCTGCAGGAAGTGCGATGGCGCGTTGGCCACGCAGATGATGACCGCTTCTGCGCGCTCCCGACGAGCGACGTCCTCGAGCCGCGAAACCGGTGCCAGCACGCGCACGCCATGGATCAGTGTGCCGCGCGCGAGCTCGTCGTCGTCGACGAAACCTCTCACGTCGTAAGGAGCACCCGTGAGTTGAATGCTCTTGAGCACCTGAGCCCCTGCGTCGCCCGCCCCGACGAGAAGCGTAGGTACCCCCGAGGCGCTGGCGGTGCGCCTGCCGCGGGCGAGACGATACGCACGCTTCGAGAGGCGAAATCCAGCAAGCGCGCAGAACGTGATCGGCGCCTGGATGAGAACGATGCTCCGGGGAAAGGGAGGAAGGGCGGTCGTCTCGTGCGTCACGAGCGCCGCGATGCTGACGAGAGCTGTCGAGACCACGACCGCAACGGCAACGCGCGCGATGTCGCGAAGCCCGATGTGGACCCAGGACAGACGATAGACCCCCAGCGCGGCCAGTGTAGCAATGGCGCCAGCGACGGCGAGGACCCCGATGAGCGGCAGGACCTCGAGCTGGTCGCGGGGCGGTAGCCCATCGAAGCGAAGGGCGGTCGCAAGCAGGATGCTGGCGCCGACGAGGAACGCATCCACCACGGCGAAGAAGGCGATCCGGCGAGCGGAGGTGATGCGGATGGCGAAGGGGGCCCGCTCGTCGTCCACGAGGCCGCCCTACGGACGTACGGTTCTTATGCGTGCCGGCGCAGGCCGAGCGGAAGCGGTGTCCGGCATTTTGTTCGAAGCTTGGCGCGCGAGCGACTGATGGCGAACCTCGCGCACGTCATCGCCGGCCGCTTGCGCGGCGCGACACATCGCCAGCGCCCTTTGCGGGAGGCCGCGGGATCTGCCCCGCCCTCATGTCCGGTGCTAACGCAGGAGGCGCGCTGCACTTCTCCCCAATTATTGGTCGCAGCGTACGATGAGAAAACCTGAAGCGGGCACCATGCCTGACGGTCCTGTCATGGAGGAAGCCGGCATCGAGATCATTGGCGCCGGCGGACATGCGAAGGTCGTTGTCGCGACGCTCCTCGAGCGCGGCGTTCCCGTCGCGCGCGCCTACAGCCGAGAGCCGCACGGCGCGGGCGCGGCGCTGCTGGCCGTTCCCATCTCACATGGCGAGCCCTCGCGCGTAGAGCGAGGAGTCATCGCTGTCGGTGACAACCGCGCACGCCAGATGCTCGCCCAACGTGTGACGGCAGGACGTTGGGAAACAGTCGTGCATCCGCGCGCGTACGTTCACGCGTCGGCGACGCTGGGTGCAGGCGTCGTCGTCTTCGCGGGCGCCGTCGTGCAGCCGGACGCAGTGATCGGAGACCACGTGATCCTCAATACGGGCGCCACCATCGATCACGACTGTCGCGTCGAAGCCTTCGCGCACGTCGCGCCCGGCGCGCACCTCGCCGGCGGCGTTACTGTAGGCGAAGGCGCGCTGGTGGGCATCGGCAGCGCTGTCGCGCCGGGCCGTTCCATCGGCGCCTGGGCGCGCGTAGG
>DASRYU010000222.1:0-7513 GCA_035687045.1 Thermoplasmatota archaeon
GCAGTAGACCGGGCGACCGGGCGTGGGCACGAAAGGCACCTCCGTCGGTTGTCCGCAATCGCTGCAAGTCACCTGGGTCATCGAACGCTGCGACTCCATTCCTTCCCGCGTGAGCGCTCATAGGCGATAAGGACTCCCCCTCGACAGGCGAACGAAGCGCGAAGCTGTCATATACCGACGGCGGGCTGCGCGGCCGCGTCGGAGGCACCTCGCTTGCAAGAACACCCCAGCTGGAAGAAGGGCGTCGCGGAGCTCATCGGGACGTTCGCGCTCATCTTCGTCGGCGTTCTCGTCCTCACGCGCGGCATGGGCGGCGACGGCGACGGCGTCGCCATCGCGCTCGCGCACGGCCTCACCATCGCCGTCATGGCGTCCGCGACGATGAGCATCAGCGGCGGGCAGCTCAACCCGGCCGTCACCATCGGGCTTCTCGCCGCGCGCAAGATCAGCGTGGGGCAGGCCGGCGTCAACATCCTCATGCAGCTCGTCGGCGGCACGCTTGGCGGCTACTTCGCGCTCTTCGCGCTCGGCGGCGATGCGAGCACCGTCGCCGGCGGGGTGCCCGCGCTCGCGGAGGACGTCAGCTTCGTGCGCGGCGTCTTCATCGAGGCCATCCTGACGTTCTTCCTGATGTTCGTCATCATGGGCACCGCGGTCGACCCGCGCTTCGGCGCCCGCATCGGCGCGCTCGCCATCGGCCTCACCGTCACGCTCGACATCCTCGCGGGCGGTCCGCTCACGGGCGCCGCGATGAACCCCGCGCGCTGGCTCGGCGCCGCGCTGCCGGCGATGCAGTTCGCGGACGCGCTCGTGTACTTCATCGGCCCCATCCTCGGAGCCGTCGCCGCCGCGCTGCTCTACAACGGCATCCTGATGGACGAGCCGCGCCCGCACCCCGAGCCGCAGGCCCAGATGCGCGCGAAGGGGAATCCGTAAGGCAGGGGCCGAGGCGCGGACCGAGGCGCGCGGGCCGAGGCGCGCGGGCCGAGGCGCGGCCCGCCCTCGTCCTCGTCCTCGTCCTCGTCCTCGTCCCCCCTCGGCGTCGGCGTAGGCCTCGGCCTGCGCGCGCCTACGGCGCGCGCCTGACGTCGCGCACGCTCGCCTGCGCGGTCGGGAACAGCACGAGCTCCTGCACGTTCACGCGCGGAGGGCGCGTCACGCACCACGCGATGGTGTCGGCGACGTCCTCCGGCGTGAGCGCCTCGAACCCTTCGTACACCTTCCGCGCGCGCTCGCTGTCGCCGCGGAAGCGCACGTCGCTGAACTCGGTGCCCGCCACCATGCCCGGCTCGATGTTCGTGACGCGGACGCCGCTCCCGACGGTGTCCATGCGGATGCCCTCGCTGATGGCGCGCACGGCGAACTTGCTCGCGCAGTAGACCGTGCCGCCGGGGTACGTCCAGCGCCCGGCGGTGGAGCCGAGATTGACGATGTGCCCCGAGCCGCGGCGCACCATGTGCGGGAGGACGAGGCGCGTGAGGCGCAGGAGCGACTTCACGTTCGTGTCGATGACGACGTCCCACTCGTCGGGGTCCCCTTCGTGCACGGGATCGACGCCCAGCGCGAGGCCCGCGTTGTTGACAAGGACCTCCGCCCGCTCGAGGTGCGACGCGTGCTCCTTCGCGACGCGCTGCAGCGCCTCCTTGTCGGTGAGGTCGAACGCGAGCGGCAGGACGTCCACCGCGCGCAGCTCCTGCCGCAGCGCCTCGAGGCGCTCCATGCGCCGCCCCATGAGGACGAGGTCGTAGCCGTGCTGCGCGAGCGCGCGCGCCGTCGCGGCCCCGATGCCCACGGTGGCGCCGGTGATGACGGCGAGCGCTCGATGCGACATATCCTCGCGATTCCGGCTGCCCCACATAATGTTTGATGAGGGGGGCCCGCCATGCGCCGCGCATGAAGCCCAAGGGCGGGAAGCTCCCCTCGATCACCGTCGATGGTTTTAGCGAGGCGAAGGTGGAGGTCCGCGACGGGAAGATCGTCAAGGTGTGTGGCGCCTGCGCCACCATCCTCGACCGCACGTCCGGCCGTTGTCCGAACGGCCACTGAACCCTCTTTTTCCAAGCCGAAGGGCTCAAATCCTCGCATGCCGAACCGGAGGGCATGCCCTGCTTCTATCCCGCGGGCGACCCGGCGGACTGGTGCGAGCGCCACGCGCACGAGGCGACCGGCCACGCCACGCACGCCAAGCGCCCCACCGCCACCGCGTAGGCTCCCGAGCCTCCGGTGCGCCCCGGCTTCTCGCCGCCACGCGCTGTGCGCGCCCTTCACGCGAGGGCGAACGCTTGATGCGCCACGGCGGCTTCGCGCGCCTGTGAACGGCGCGGACGAGCTCCTTGTCGACCTCGCGCTCCGCGGCCTCCCCGCGCGCTCCGAGCTCGTGCTCGTGGGCGGCCCGCCCGTGCTCCCCCCGAGCCTCGCGTCGAGGCGCGTCACGCGCATCCCGGCCGAGGAGGCGCTGTCCTTCCTGCACGCGCGCGCGGCCTCGCCGGTCGCCGCGATCGCGGCCGCCTTCCCGTCGCGCCACGCGCCCCTCCTGCCCCTCCTCGCCGCGCTGCGCGGCGCCCTCGCGCCCGACGGGCGCGCGCTCCTCGTCGACCTCGTGTGGCAGACGGCGCCCACACCCGAGCTCCTGCGCGCCTTCGCGCCGCCGCCGGGGCGCGAGAAGGTGCGCCCCATCGAGGGCTACGAGATGCAGATGGAGCACAGCGGGCTGCGCGTCGAGGAGCGCCTCGACGTCGAGCGCGCGCGCTGGAGCGCGGGGCTCGTGGAGGAGCAGCGCGCCGCCGTGGCGGCGGACGAGCGCGGCGCCGCGCGCGTCGTCGCGTGGGTGGTCTCCGCCGCGCCCGACGAGGACGGCGGCGAGGCGTGACAGCGACGACGCGGCCACAAGGCTTCCCTTCCAAGCGAGCGACTTCCGGCCGATGACGACCATCCGCCCGCAGGACATGGGGCCGGCCGACCTCGCGCCCAACACGGCGCCGCCCGAGACGCACACGCCCGAGCAGGCGCAGCGCGTCTTCCACAACCAGTTCTACAACAGCCTCCCGCCCGCGGCGAAGGAGCGTTTCCTGGAAGCGCTCGAGAACGCCGCCCGCATGGGCTCGAGCGAGGAGGCGGCGTGGGACGAGGCGGTGCGCGCCGTCGAGGGAAGTTATTAGCCGCGCGGCCGGGCTCGCCCGCTCGTGGCGCACGAGCACGAGCATGACCACGGGCACGAGGAGGTCCATTTCCTTTTCACGGACGTGACGGACGGCGCGCTCGCGCAGATCCGCGACACGAACGCGCCGCTCGCCGAGCTCCTCGACATCACGCGCCGCTGGGGACAGGCGACGGACGACGAGAAGAAGGCCGCCGCGGAGAAGCAGCAGGCCGTCGAGCGCGCCGAAGGGTGGCTTCCGGGCTATCACTCCGAAGGCGACCGCTGCGCGTCGTGCGGCATGCCCACGCTCGCGCTCTTCGCCGACAAGTTCCAGGAGGGGGAGCTCCCCTACGCGGCGTTCCTGCGCGGCCTCCCCGTGCACGCGACGCGCGACTGCCTCGACCGCTTCGCGACGGTGCGCAAGGACGCCTCGCCGCGCGGGCTCGACAAGGCGCGCCGCGAGACGATGCGCGACCTCGAGCGCCCCACGCCGCGCATGTCGCAGTTCTTCCGCCACGACGTCCTCGCGCAGCCTCCGTTCGAGCTCGAGCACTGGGCCAACAGCGTCGCCGAGGCGAACCCGGACGGGCTCGACAAGCACTCGTTCCGCGACGTGGAGAAGTGCGCGCGCTGGGTCCACCAGCGGCTCTTCCACCACTGAGTGCCGGGTGCCGAGTGCCGGGTGCCGGGTGCCGGGTGCCGAGTGCCGAGTGCCGAGTGCGCGGGCCCGCTCACCGCGGAGGACGCGGAGCGCGCGGAGGAGGCGCGGAGGATCAGGAACTCGGAACCAGGAACTCGGAACCAGGAACTCGGCACTCGCCGGCGCTATCGGAAGCCGGTGAACTGGCAGAGCTTGAGGGGCATCGCGGGCTGGACGACGGCGCCCTCCGCGAGCTGGCCGAGCTTCGTGAGGCGCGTGCCGGCCTCCTTGGCCCAGCGCTCGCCCTCCTGGCCGTTGAACCCCTCGACGCGGGTCACCTTGCCGGCGGCGTCGACGTGGACGTGGCCGAGAAGAAGGAATTCGGTCGGGTTCCCGCGCCCCGCGAACGGCGTGAGGCCGGCGGAGGTGTAGGCCCGGATGCGGTTCATGGGACGGACGTCGCCGAAGGCGTACACGTTCGGGCCCACGCGCCCCTTGAGCTTCGTGTCCTTGGTCTCTAGCGCGTCAAGAAACGGCGGTCGGGCCGGATCAGGCTCGGCCGGTGGGGGCGGCATCTGTGCGAGGCACAGCGCGCTTTCCAGAAAAGCGTGTGCCTACGTCTCCGTCGCGCTCGAGCCTCACCAGAAGTACTGCGCGCGCTCCGAGAGCGCCTCGAGGTCGCGCTCCAGCTCCGCGCGCTCGCGCGCCGTGCGCTCCTCGAGATAGCCCACGAGCTGCTCCTTGCGCCCCTTCGCGCGGTCGAGGTCGTCGTCCGTGAGCTCTCCCCACTTCTCGCGGAGGTACCCCTTGAGCTGGAGCCAGTTGGCCTCGACGCGGTCGGCGTCCGGATCCCCTTCGTCCACGCGGCGCATCGGCGGGGGGTCGGAGCCGCGGCTCAAGGGATTTGTCGCTGAAAAATCGGATAAGGGGCCGCGCGAGGCGCGGCCCGGGTTGTTGCACGAAGCGCGTCAGGACGACGGCTTGGAAGCGGCGTCCGCCGCTGCCGACGCGCCTGGACGGCGCGTCCTCGCGGCAGACGCTTCCGTTCTGAGGCTCGGGCCTCAGAAGCGGCGTCCGCCGCCGCCGCCGTAGCCGCCGCCGCCACCGCGGCCGCCGCCGTAGCCGCCGCCGCCGCGGCCGCCGCCGCCACCGTACGAGTCGCGGGGCGGGCGGTGCTTCTGGAAGCAGTCACGGCAATAAACGGGGCGTCCCTCGGTCGGCTTGAAGGGGACCTGGGTCTGGGTGCCACAGTCGCTGCAGGTGGTGTCGTGCATCTCACGGGGGCCCGAAGGGCCACGGTTCTGGAACATTGCGTTCTACTCTCTCTGCCAAGGTGTTGACGACGAAGCACGACGACGCTTGGGACGTACGACGAGACTGGGGCGCTGCCCTGGCTACGGAACCCAGGGGACGCGCCCGTACTTGAAGCTACCGGGCCTGTTGTCGGTGCCCCCGGAGCGCCCGCGGCGGGCCCCGTATGACCGTTCCGGAAACGGGCGGGGCCCCTTTGCGCAGAGGTCACACCGGCCGGCGGGTACGGGGCGCCTCAGACACGTGGGAGTGTCAGAGTCATGAACACCGACCGCAGGGTTTTCAGGATCTCGCTCGCGACGGAAGACGTACAGGCGTTCCTCGGCGAGTGCCGCACGGGCGACTGGTACGCGGTCGACACGGGCGAACGCGTGATGACAGAAGAGGGGCCCGACGGCGAGGCCGTCCTTCTCGTGGGCCCGAGCCTGCGCGTGGAGGCGCGGCACGCCGCCCCCCTCGCGCGCTGAGTTCGTCGGCCGGGCGCGCGCCCGGCCTCTCTTTCCTTCTCCTTCTCAGAAGCCGCCGCGGGAGTGGTGGCCGGCCTTGTGCGGCTCCTGCTTCTCGCGCGCCTGCTGCTTCCGGAGCTCGTGGATGCGCTCGCGTTCGTGGCGGGTCAGCGTCATTCAGGCACCAGCCGGCCATGCGCCGGGGCATGCATAGCCGGAGCGGCTCGGCGCGCGCCGGCACCCCCGCCTCGCGCGTACGCGCGTACGCGTATACACGCGCGGGCGCGCACGCGCGGGCGCCTTTGGTCGCGCCGTAGCTGTTTTGTCCAGGAAGAAGCTAGCATGTCAAGGGTCGTCGGCCGCGAAACGTTAAGTCGGGTGCTCGCGTCCAACGCCTCCTCCACGGTCTGCCCATGAAGGTCCTCGTCATCTCCGAGAAGGACATCGCCGCGAAGAAGATCGCCGCCCACCTCAGCGACGGCGACGCCGACGCGAGCAAGATGGGCGGTGTCAACGTCTACGAGTGGACGCGCGGCAAGGGGAAGTCGAAGGAGGAGTGGGTCGTCGTGGGTCTGCGCGGCCACATCATCACGCTCGACTACCCCAAGGAGCACACGCGCTGGTCGCTCGCGAAGCTCGACGAGCTCATCTGGGTCGACCCCGAGCGCAAGGTGGACAAGGACGCGAAGGCCATCGGCGACGCCATCAAGAAGCTCGCCAAGAACGCGGACCGCGTCATCGTCGCGACCGACTTCGACCGCGAAGGCGAGCTCATCGGCGTGGAGGCGCTCGACCTCGTGAACGAGGTCAACAAGGACGCCGAGATCAAGCGCGCCCGCTTCTCCGCCCTCACGAAGGAGGAGGTCACGCGCGCCTTCGCGAACCTCACCGACGTCGACACGAAGCTCGCCGCGTCCGCGCACGCGCGCCAGGTCGTCGACCTCGCGTGGGGCGCCGCGCTCACGCGCTTCCTCAGCATCGCCGCGGGGCAACGCGGGCAGGACTTCCTCAGCGTCGGCCGCGTCCAGTCGCCCACCCTCGCGCTCATCGTCGACCGCGAGAAGGAGATCCGGGCGTTCCAGCCCACGCCCTTCTGGGAGGTCTCCGCGACCGTCCACAAGGGCCAGCTTTTCGACGTCGGCCACACGACGCGCCAGTTCTGGGACGAGGAGAAGGCGAAGAGCGCGCACGCGCGCGCCGCCGCGGCGAAGGAGGGGAACGTCGTCTCCGTCGAGAAGACGCGCCGCACGACGCAGCCCCCCACGCCGTTCGACACGACGACCTACCAGCGCGCGGCCGCCTCGCTCGGCTACACGATCAAGCGGGCCGACAGCATCGCCGAGTCCCTCTACACCGCGGGGTACATCTCGTACCCCCGCACGTCGAACACCGTCTACCCCGCGTCGCTGGACCTCAAGGAGATCGTGACGAACCTCGCGCAGCCGGGCGTCTTCGTCGCGGAGCACGCGCGCAAGATCCTTGACGCGGGCCCGCTCCACCCGACGCGCGGCAAGAAGGAGAGCACGGACCACCCGCCCATCCACCCGACGGGCATCATCCCGAAGGCGACCGAGCTCAGCGGCCCCGAGTGGAAGGTGTACGAGCTCATCGTGCGCCGCTTCCTCGCGACGCTGTCGGATCCGGCCGAGGTCGAGCGCCTGAAGGTGCTTCTCGACATCGGCGGCGAGGAGTTCAGCGCGAACGGCCAGACGCTCATCGTGCCCGGCTTCCTCGCCGTGTACCACTACTCGAGCCGCGAGGACGTCATCCTCCCGCCGCTCGCGCAGGGGGACAAGGTGCAGGTGCGCAAGGCGGAGCTCCACGCCAAGCAGACGCAGCCGCCCAGCCGCCTCACGCAGTCCAAGCTTGTCCAGATGATGGAGGAGCTCAACCTCGGCACGAAGGCGACGCGCGGCGACATCATCCAGAAGCTCTACGACCGCGACTTCGTGCGCAACAAGACGCCCGAGCCCACCG
>DASRYU010000223.1:0-18760 GCA_035687045.1 Thermoplasmatota archaeon
GTGCTCGCGACGTCCATGGGCTCGCTGAACGCGAAGGTGACGCTCGCCGCGCTCCCGGAGACGGCGGGGGTCGCGCTCACCGTGGGCGGGGTGAGGTCGATGCGCACAACGTGGTCGTCGCTCGTGGCGGCCCGACCGACGTTGTCGGTGGCCCGCAGACGGAGGGTGGTGACACCTTCGGTGAGCTCGAAGCTGGCGCTCGCGCCCGCGACGGCCTGCCACGACGCGCCTCCGTCCGCGCTCGTTTCCACGGAGCCTGCCAGGATGCCGGAGCCGCTGTCCACGGCCTCGAGCACGAGGGTCACGTCCTGGTTGTACCAGCCGCCGATGCCGTCGGGCGTGGCCGGCGTGACATGAGCCACGAACGCGGGAGGCAGCGTGTCCAGCTTGAGCGGCAGAGAGCCGGGCACGGACGCGCGGCCTGCGGCGTCGAGGACCCGGTAGCGCAGGACGAACGGACCGTCGGGCAGCGGTGGTGCGGCATCGCCCTCCGGCCAGACCAGGTCCGGAACGCAGGCTCCCGTCGGGTCGACGCAGTAGAAGCGACCGGCGACCCCGCTCCCGACATCGCTTGTCGTCCAGGCGTACGCAGGCGGCGCGGTCCACCAGCCATCGGGGCCGTCGCCCACGGCGGGCGAGATCTCGAGCGACGCAAGCGGGTCCTCGAGGTCCACGCGGAACGCGGAGGAAAGGACGTTCGCGCGGCCGAGCTCGTCGACGGCACGCGCGCGAACGTAGGTGATGCCCATCCCCAGGGAGATGGGCGCCAGATACTCCTGCCCATCGGCGAGCGGGTCGCACGTGTCGCTCGTGTCCACGCAGTAGCGCAGGTCGGCGACGCCTTGTCCCGCGTCCACGGCGTGGATCGCGACGGTCGGCGCCGTGATGAACCACGACGCTGCCCCGTCGGGTGCCGCGGGGTCCGTCTGGAAGCTCAGCGCCGGCGCCTCGACGTCCACCTTCAGCGCCACCGAGAGCACCGCGCTGCTGTTCCCCGCACCGTTCGTCGCGCGGATGCGGACGTAGCGGGGAGAGCCGTCAGGAACGGCGATCTCGCCGTCCACCTCGGCCGTCGGATCGCACGTGTCGTCGACGTCGGTGCAGTATCGGACGGAGGCGATGCCGCTCTCGGGATCGGACGCGGACACGGACAGCACAGGCCGCGTGGTGTACCACTCGCCAGCATCCGGCGCAGCAGGCGACACGCTGGCCGTGAGCGTCGGTGGCGTGATGTCGGCGCGCACGTCCACCGTCGCCGCGGGAGCGACGTTGCCCGCCGCATCGGCCGCGGTGTATCGGAGGCGCCGGAGGGGCGCCTCGAGCAGGATGGCCGCCGAGTAGGGCGTTGTCGGCGCGCAGGCTCCCTCGGTGTCGACGCAGTAGAGCAGCGCCTCCACCCCGCTTGTCGCGTCGCTCGCCTCGAGCACGGCCGTCGGCTGCGTGAGCCACCAGCCGGAAGGGGACGGCCCGGGCGTGAAGTTCGCGAACACCGCGGGCGGTCGCAGGTCGACCTTGAACGCGTAGGAGCCGACCGGGCTCGGGTTCGACGCAGCGTCCGTCGCCTGATATCGCAGATAGCGCGTCGGCCCTTCCGGAAGCGCAATGGGACCGACGTAAGGCACGTTCGGGGCGCAGTCGTCGGAGGGCGAGATGCAGTAGAGGACGGAGGAGACGGGGCTCGTGGCGTCCGTCGCGCTGAGCGAGGCGGTCGCAGCGGAAACGAACCAGCCGTCGCCGCCGTCGGGCGCGATGGGCACGGTGGTCAGCTCGACCGTCGGCGGGGTGACGTCAGGGTTGACGTTCTCCACCGGCAGGCTGGCGAAACCGGGCACGGCGTTCCCTTGCGCGTCGCGGAGGAAGTCCGTCCCAGGCGGCGCGTACGTGACGGCGAGGACCTGCGTATCCGTGACCGGCGTGCTGAGCGCGAGGCTCACGCGCGGCCCGGCGATGCTCACCGCGGAAGGAGATTCAGGCGAGCCGTCGCGAGAGATGGAGAAGGCCGACGCAGCGGGCAGGAAGTACGCATCGATCGGCTCATCGAACTCGAGGTCGAGGCGCGACGCGGAGACGGTGGCGTCGACCACCACCGGCGGCGCGACGTCGACCGCCCGGCCGTATGCGGTGATCGAGAAGGACGTGACCGCGCCGACGTCGAGCGCCGCGAGGTCGCGGACGTGGAGCTTCCACCGCCCCGCGGAGCGCTCGCCGAAGAACTGCGTCGAGGACGCCTGCCACGCGTGGAAGTCGTCACCCGCGTCCGCGGGTCGGCCGGGGATGACGCGGGAGCGCGTGCCGGCGGGGCTCTCGAGCTCGACGCGCAGGTCGCCCCGCCAAGGGTGCTCCGCGGACAGCGTGAGAACGACGCGCTCGATGCGCAGATCGAGCGGCAGGTCGAGCGACGCGGTCACCTCGGGGCCCGCGTCGGGGACGGGCAGGCGGGTGCTGTTCGTCGCGCTCGTCGCGAGCTCGGGCGTCCAGGGGATCCACGTCTGCGCGCGGCGCACCGCGGAGCCGGCGTCGACCATGCCGAAGCCGAAGTCGCGGCTCGTCGCGTATCCGGCGGCGTTGGTCGTCCAGGTCGTCGGACCCAACCCGCTCCGCCGCGCGCTTGCCGCGAGCACCCCCTGCACCTCGCGCCACGTGAGGTCCGGATTCGCCTCCAGAAGGAGCGCGACGACGCCTGCGACGAGCGGAGTCGCGCTGGATGTTCCGCCGAAGCCGGTGGTGTAGGACGCGTCGTGGAACTCCGCGCCGTCGTTGTATCCCGCCGCGCCCGTGCGGTCGGTGGTCGCGATACCTGGGAGCCCCGCGCTGTTGGACGGGGCGCCAAGAAGCAGGCAGGCGCAGGGGCTCGAGTAGTGAGAGACGTGGCCGTCGGCGCCGATCGCGCCCACGGTGATGACGTAGCGGCTCGCGGTGAGCCCCTGGTAGTTCGCGTCGTGCCCTTCGCTGCGGGAGTTCCCGGCAGCGAAGAGATAGACCTGCCCTTTCCCGTCGCGTCCGTTCAGGATGTTGTTCGCGAGCGCGGCCGCGGTGGCGCCAGAGAGTGGGACCAAGCCCGTCCCGCTGTACCCCCACGAGTTCGTCGAGATGTGGATGTCGTTCGTGCCCGCGCCAAGCGGCGCGGCAGGATCGCCGCTACCGGCGCAAAGGAAGCGATGAGCCGAGAAGCTGGCGGCAGGCGCAGCACCGGAGACGCCGATGCCGTTGTCGCCGCGAGCCGCAGCGACGCCGGTCACGGCCGTGCCGTGGCTCTCGTCCCCGACCGGCGCAGGGTCAGGGTCGTTGTCGCAGTGGTCCCAGCTGCCGCTCCCGCCCCTGTACGCCGGCGCGAGGTCGGGGTGCGTGTACTCCGTCCCGTCGTCGACGACGGAGATGTTGATCCCCGAGCCGCGGACCGTCTCCCACGCCGCCGGCAGGTTCGCGTCGATGCCGGCCGTCGCGCCACGCTGCCCGGTGTTCCTCAAGTGCCACTGCTGGGAGAAGTACGGATCGTTCGGCACGTGGTGGAGCACGCGCGGCGGGAGGATCACCTGCTGCGCGTCGTGCGCGTCCGCCTCGTCGGCGAGCCGCCGCGCCTCACGCAGGGCGCTCCACGCGCTCTCGAAGCGGATGCTCCACCAGCCGGGCGCCAGCTCGCGCGCATGGGGCGAGGGAGCCTCGGCGCCCTGCAGGATGACGTGCTGCGTCCCGAACGCGCGCCGGAAGGAAGCGTGCCCGTGTTCTATCCCGCGGGGGCCGCGGGCCACGAAGCCTCGCGCGCGTTCGGGACGCAGCACGTCATCCTGCAGGGCGCCGAGGCTCCCTCGCCGCACGCGCGCGACGCTTCGTGGCCCGCTGCCCCCGCGGGATAGAACACGGGCACGCTTCCTTCCGGCGCGCGTGCGGCCGCATCCTCCTCGTCCGCCGCCGGATGTCGGACGACCTCGAACGCGGCGCCCGCTGGGAAAGCGACCTCGTCGAGCGAGAGGAGGTAAGCTTGTCCGGCGTACCAGGCGGGCGTCTGCGCCACGCGGACGTTGAGAAGCGTCGCGCCCTTGCCGGCCTCGGGGATGCCGAGATCCGGAGGTCGCACGACGGGTGCCGTGAATGCGTCCGCCACGGGCGGCAGCAGCAGGAGCAGGAGAACGTAGCTTGTCAAGCGCGGGTGGTGCGTCCGCAAGATCAGCCCTCCGAACGGTCCCGCCGAATTGTCTCGCGACCATGAACCTTGGCAAGGTGCGGCCGCGCGGCGCTCACATCCGTCGTCGATGGACGAACCGCTCCGCCCCCGCGCGCGCGTCCTCGGCGAGCGCCTCGCGGCCGAGCTCGAACTCGCGCCGCATCGCAGCGTCGAACGGCAGGCTGAGCGACGCGTACGCCGACAGGCGGTCGTTCTTGAGCGCGGTCCACGGGTGGCGCGCGATGTCGCGCGCCATCTCGAGCGCGACGCGGCGCGCGTAGCCGCGCGGCACGACGCGGTGCACGAGCCCGATGCGCTCCGCCTCCGCCGCGCGCACCTCGCGCCCCGTGAGGATGAGGTCGAGCGCGCGCGAGAGGCCGATGAGGCGCGGCAGACGCACGGCGCCGCCGTCGACGAGCGGCACGCCCCAGCGGCGGTTGAGGAACCCGAGCACCGCGTCCTCCTCCATCACGCGCAGGTCGCAGAGGAGCGCGAGCTCCATGCCGCCCCCGACCGCGTGGCCGTCGAGCGCGGCGATGGTCGGCTTCGTCAGCTCCATGCGCGACGGGCCCATCGGCGCGTCCCCCTCCGGCTCGACGCGGTTGCCGCGCCCTCGGGCGAGCGCCTGGAGGTCGGCGCCGGCGCAGAACGTCCCGCCTTCGCCCGCGAGCACCGCGACGCGCGCGGCGTCGTCCGCCTCGAACGCGCGGAAGGCGTCCGCGAGCGCCTGCGCGGTCGGCGCGTCGACCGCGTTGCGGACCGCGGACCGGTCGATGGCGATGGTCCACACCGCGCCCTCCTTCGTCGTGCGCACGCTCACGCGCCCGAGCAGGCGCTGCTCGGCCTTGAACCGCGCGCCGCGAGCCCGCTCGCCTCGGATCCGGCCCCTCCTGCCGCAGCGGTGATGCATGAGAAGGCCATAGGCACGCCGAATGCTCTCCCCTCTCCAGCAGCAGGCCCTCCGCGCGCCCCGCAGCATCGGCGTCCACTCCGTCGCGTTCCAGCACGGGAAGAGGATCCCGCGCGAGTTCAGCGGATGGGGCGAAGATATCAATCCGCCGTTGTCATGGTCGGGCATACCGAGCGCGGCGCAGGCGCTCGCGATCGTCATGGACGACCCGGACGCGCCGGGCGGCACGTTCACGCATTGGACGCTGTGGAACCTCCCCGCAAGGCTCGAGAAGCTGGACGCGGGCGAGCGCGTGGTGCCGATGGGCGGCGTCGAAGGCGCGAACGACTTCGGCTCGACCGGCTATCGCGGACCCAAGCCGCCCAGCGGCACGCACCGCTACGTGTTCCGCGTGTTCGCGCTCGACAGGCCGCTCGAGCTGCCGCCGCACTCGCCGGTCGACCAGGTGTGGCGCCACCTCGCGCCGCGCGCGCTCGCGTACGGCGAGCTCATCGGCACCTTCTCGAAGGCGTAGCGCTACGGCCACCGGCGCGCGACGACGAGCGCGGCGCCCGAGAGCGCGAGCATCGCGCCGAGCGCGCCCTGGCCCGGGACGCTCGCGCCCGCGCCGGCGTTGTCGTCGCGGCCGCCGCCGAAGCAGGACGCGAACGCGGCGCGCGCGGTGTCGAAGCGCGCCTCGATGTGCATCGTGTACGGCAGGCCGAAGGGCGCGACGAAGCCGCTGTCGGTGGCGGCGCCGACCTGGATGCTTGGCGCGCCGAGGATAGCGTGCGCGCGCAGGTCGTCGAGGCTCAGCGTCGTCGTCTCCGACTGCTGCCCCGAGGCGATGTTCGTGCTGCCGTCGGCGAAGTAGCGCGGCCCGTCGTCGGGCGGACCGACGCCAATGCCGAGGTCGCCGCCGCCGTTGAGCCCGTTCGTCCACGCGAGCGTGACCGTCATCTCGGTGATGCGCGCCGCGTAGCCGCGGGTGGCCTCCTCGCTCTCGGCGAAGGGCACCGCGTGCGGGTCCCACGCGTACTGGCTGTTCGTGGCGAAGCCGGTCGAGGCGCCGCCGGGGCCCCAGACGGCGTCGACGTCGAGCGCGAGCGACTGGCGGTAGAGCGGAACGGTGTACGTGCCCGTGCCGCCGGTATCGCCCGCCGCGAGCGCCGGCACCCATTCCTCGGTGAAGCCGTCCTTCGCGACGACGACGCCGACGATGCGGTTGCCGGGGACGCGCGCGGTGACGATGCCGTCGGGGCCCGTCATCATGCGCAGCACCTCGCGCGACTCGGGGGTCCCGGTCGCGTTGAGCGGCTCGACGAGCACGCGGTCGGGGCCCACCTCGACGCGCGGGCCGCTCCAGTCGCCGGCGCTCTGGCCGCCGTAGTAGACGACGACGCCCGCGCCTTGGAGCGGCGGGCCGAGCGGGCCGTCGGTGACGAGGATGTCGAGCGAGAAGCCGCGCAGCCCCGCCGTCGCGTCGGCGGCCGTGATGCCGCGCGCCGTGACGGGGGGCCCGCTGACGCACTCCGTGCAGCCAGCGAACGCCACGAAGACGGCGGGGACGGCGAGCAGGGTGATGAGCGCCTGGGCCCTCATGCGGTGGCGAGGAGCGGCGCGAGGTCACTTGACCGATGCGGGGAAGCTTCCATCGAGCCGCGGCGCCGCGACGTGGGCGAGGAAGCCCAGCTTCGTTTCGAGGTGCGCGAGGTCCTCGGGGAAGAGCTCGACGAGGCGGAGGCGCCGCTCGCGGTACATCGCGACCTTCGCCGCGCGGCGCGCCTCGTACCCTTGCTGGTTGGCCATCCCCCAGTATTCGATGTAGACGTCGCCGACGCGCCAGTCGGGGCGCATCCCCTTGAGCTTCGGCTCGCGCTCGTGGAGGATGCCGCGCTTGTCGAGCCAGTCGTCGATGACGCGCTCCTCGCGCGAGCGCGCCTTGTGCCCATCGGCGCAGCGGAGGATGGCGCCCTCGCGCTCGGGCGGCGGGAGCCACGGGTCGCCGGGCGCGCCGTAGACCTGCCGCGCGTCGTGGAAGCCGACGTCGACGAGGCCGCGCGCGAGCGCGCCGCGGCAGCGCGGGCACTCCGCCGCGCGCGCCCTGGCGACGTGCACGAGGACGGAGCAGGCGGCGCACTCGGCGAGCATCGTCGCGGGCATGGCCGCGTCGGCGAGCGCCGCGCGCCGCGATACCCTTGCAGGGGAGCTCGCCGAAAGGAAGCCTACGGCGCCATGTCGTCGAGGAGGTACTGCGGGAGCTTGAGGCCCGAGCGCTCGATGCCGGCGCGGCTCGCCGGCTTGAACCGGACCTCGAGGCGCCCGAGCGGCTTGCCCTCCTCGGTCGCGCTTTCGGCGAGGAGGGTCAGCGGCTCGCTCGCGACGATGCGGGCGCGCGCGACGAAGGGCACGCCCACGCGCGGGAGGCGCTGGTGGACGTAGCCGATGTCGCCGTCGGCGACGTGCACCTTCCCCGTGAGCTCGAGGGCGGCCCAGTAGCAGGTCTCGAAGAGGACGGTGAAGTGGAGGCCGGTGTGCATGATGCCGGGCCAGCCGATCTCGTCGGGCTTCGCGGTGTGGCGCGCGATGACGACGTCCCCGTCGCGCTCGAAGTTGAGGTGGAGGCCGCGGGCGTGCTTGGGGCCGCAGCCAAAACAGGAGTTCTCGTCGGGGTTCTCGAGGAGCGCCATCGGCGGCGCCAACGGCGCTCCTCTGGAAGGAGCTTACGCGGTCGCGTGGTGGCCTTCGGCGAGCGCGCTGTACGCGTCGTCGAACTCCATGTCCGCGAACGTCGTGATGTGGATCGTGAACGGCTGGTTCACGGCCACGCCGACGGGCTGCGCGGAGGCGCGGATGACGACGTCGTAGTCGCCGGCCTCGGGGAAGAGGTCCGCGGGGAGCGCGAGGCGGAGGGGGCTCGCGCCGTCGGCCTTCGCGAGGGGCGCGCCGGTCGTGAGGATCGCCGGGTCGGGCGGGACGGTGAGGCTGCCGGAGCCCGCGGGGCGCACCCACATCGAGAGCTGCTGGGAGGCGGGCGAGACGGCGTCCCACTCAAGCTCGAGGATGACGCCCGTCGTGTTCTTCTTGACCTCGACGACGGTGCTGAACGCGCCGCCGTTGTTGAGCGTGCGGACGGGCGTGGCGGTCGACAGCAGGATGTCTCCGTCGAAGGTGTCCGTGACCGGCGCGAGCGCGGCGGCGGCCGCGAGGTCGGCGGCCGCAGCCTCCGTCTCGTCGGCCGGGAGCGTGACGCAACCCGCGGCCGTGGCCGCGAGGGCGATCAGGAGAACGATGGGACGTGCAAGCATGGCGAAGCCTCATCGCCGGAGGTCGGCAGGGGGGCCTTCACTCTTTTGGCGCGGCCGTTGACCTGTTGCGCCATCAGTCAACGCGTGTGGGGAGGCTTGTCCACCCGTCGTATTCGGCGCGCGCGCTCTTGAGGTCGAGGACGGGCGTGCCGTCGATGGCCTCGAGGCCCCGCACGAGCAGGCGCGCCCCTTCCCGCCGGACGACCTCGACCTCGCTCAGGCAGATGGGGTTGGGCCGGTGGGGCGTGCGCATGCGGAAGACGCCGTCCGTTCCCGGCCGCGCGAGCAGGTGCCGGTCCGCCTCGTGCGCCCACCAGAGGACGAGGAGCCGGTCGCCGCTCGCGACGCCTTCGAGCCCTTCCTCGTAGCGCGCGTCGAGCTCGACGGCCGCCTCGACCTGCGCGAACTCGCCCTGGCGCGGCGCGTCGAGCGGCGTCTTGTAGGGCGAGCGCACCAGGCCGATGGGGCGCAGCGTCAGGTCCACGCGCGGGCGACGCGGCGCCGCGGCATAGGCGTTGCCGCCGCTCAGGCGGGCGGGAAGGCGATGGTCACGGCGGTGCCCTGCCCGGGGCGCGAGTCGACGCCGATGCGGGCGCCGTGCTCGTCGGCGATGCGGCGCACGATGGAGAGCCCGAGCCCGCTGCCGTGCGCCTTCGTCGTGTAGAAGGGGTCCCACATGCGCGCCTGGACCTCGGCGGGCATGCCTTCGCCCTTGTCCTCCACGACGAGGGCGACCCAGCCGTCGGCGAGCGTGCGCGTGGCGATGCGCACCGTCGCGTCCTTCGGGTTCGCCTCCAGCGCGTTCTCGAGGAGGTTGATGACGATCTGCTGCACCTGGACGCGGTCCACCTTCGCGAGCGCGGTGGGCGCGAGCTCCGCGACCACGTGGACGCGGCCGCGGCGCGCGGCGCGGAAAAGCTCCACGGCTTCGCGCACGACCGCGTCGAGCGCGAGCGGGCGGCGCTCCGTGCCGGGCTTGAGGCGCGTGTACTTGCGCAGGTCCTCGACGATGCGGTTGATGCGGTCGATGCTCTCCTCGGCGTCGGCGAGGCATCCGCGCAGCCGCGCGCGCACGGCGTCCGCACGCGCCGGCTCCACCTCCGCGAGCGCGCGGTCGACGCTGCGCTCGATGATGGCGAGGTTGTTCGCGAGGTACGTGAGGGGCGTGCGCAGCTCGTGCGCGACGCCGCCGACGAGCGAGCCGAGCGCGCTGAGCTTCTCGTTGTGCGCGAGCTGCGCGCGCGTGCGGTCAAGCTCCTCGGCCGCGTGGCGGATCTCCGTCACGTCCTCGACCGTGCCCACGTGGCCGATGGTCTCGCCGTTGCGAAGCATCGGGGCGGCGCGCACCGTCGAGTAGCGCACGGTGCCGTCCTTGTGCAGCCACCGGAACTGGCTGTGGAAGGGCTGCGCGCCCGAGCGCGAGTACGGGATCCATTGCGCGAGCACGCGCTCGCGGTCCTCCGGGTGGACGTAGTTCGCCCACCCGAAGCCGCTTTGGTCCCCCTGGAAGCCGCAGATGCGATCGCACGATGGGTTCGTGTAGCGCGCCTCGCCGGTGGGGAGCGCGAGAAAGATGCCGATGGGGCTGCTGTTGCTGAGGAGGCGGAAGCGCTCCTCGCTCTCGCGCAGCGCGGCCTCGGCGAGCTTCTGGTCGTGGATGTCCGTGCAGGTGCCGAACCAGCGCACGACCGCGCCCTCGGCGTTGCGCACGGGGGTCGCGCGCCCCAGGTGCCAGCGGTGCTCCCCGTCGGCACGGCGCAGGCGGTACTGGATCTCGTAGGCCTCGCCGGTGCGGACGCTGTTGCTCCACACCTCGACCGTCCGCTCCACGTCCTCCGGGTGCAGGTAGTCGCGCCACTTCCACCCGGTCGTCTCGTCGAGCGAGCGGCCGGTGTACTCGAGCCAGCGGCGGTTGTAGTAGTCGAGCGCGCCGTCCGGCGTCGCGGTCCAGACGATCTGCGGGACGACGTCGGCGAGCACGCGGAAGTGCTCCTCGCTCTGGCGCACCGCCGTCTCGGCGCGCGCGCGGCCGAGCGCGTTCGAGACGTGGCCCGCGATGGTCTGCGCGAGAAGCACCTCGTCCTGCGAGAAGGGGTGCGGCGTCGCGTAGTAGAGCATGAACTTCCCGAGCACGCGCGCGTCGTGGACGAGCGGGAAGAAGCCGAGGGCGCGGATGTTCTCGCTCGCGAAGACCGGCTGGTAGGGGGCGAGCTCCGGGTCCTGCGTCACGTCCGGAACAAGGATGGGCTTCGGGTCGGGCGTGTCGGGGCTCCACGGCGTGTGCCCCTCGACGGCGCGGCGGTACTGCGGGCTCAGGCCGCGGCTGTCCTTGAAGCGCATGACGCCGTCGGCGTCGAAGATGAGCACGCTCGCGCGCTCGGCGAGGCCCGCGCGCTGGATGGCATCGAGCGTGGCCGCGAACACGTCGTCGACGCGTCGCGCCCGAGCGGCGCGGTCGCTGAGCTCGTAGAGCACGCGAAGCCTCCGTTCCGCGTCGGCGCCGGCGTAGATGGGGACGCTTTCGGGCCCCGCGCCGGACGTGGACGCGACCGGGTTCATGCACGAAGGCAGGGGCCGAGGGTTCTTCAGCCCATCTGCTGCCGTGGGGAGGCGCGCCTTCGGAAGGGCGCAGCGCTCCGCTCGTCGAGAAGAGGCTGGAAAAATCGCCGCGCCGCGCGCAGCAAAGACCCTTTCCGAGACAGGCGCGGAAAACGAGGCTTCAATCTTTCGGTGCGCCGGCCGCGCGGCCGCCCCTTAGGCAAGGCTTTATCTACACCTTTCCCGGCGCGCCGTCTTGTCTCGGAGAGATGCTTGATTGCCCTTCGCCGGGCGACCCGATTCTGCGGCCTTCTTCTCTTCAGCGGAGGCTCCGCGCGCATGAGGCGCCGCGTCCGCGTTCCCGACGACGTCGCGCGCGTGCTCGAGCTCTACCGGCAGCTCGGCGACGCCGCGCGGCGCGGGCTGCACCTCTCCGAGCGCGCGACGGAGGCCGAGATCCGCGAGGCGGTCCGGCAGGCCGAGGCGCTGCGCCGGCGCGCGCGTTGAGCCGCGACGTCACGGCGCCGCGAGCGCGCTCTCGTTCACGGCATAGCGGAAGCCCGGCAGCTGGCCGCGCGGGGGCACGACGACGCCGTGCTCCGAGCCGTCGGAGGTCGTGCCGACGTCGCGGAAGCGCACGTTGAGCGCGTCGATGCCCGGAAGGAGGCCGACGAGGAGGTCGTGGCGGCGCACGGCCTCGTCGTTGTGCGCGATGCCATCGAGCGCGTCGGGCGCGGCCCTCACGCGGACGCGGAAGGCGCCCACCTGGCCCGTCGCGTCCCACCGGTAGGCGACGGTGGCGCTCTCGCCCGGCGCGAGCGCGGGCGCGACGACCTGGCCGAGGTGGCGCGAGGTGTCGGCGCCGCTGCCCTCCACCCACGACACGCGCGCGCGAACAAGCGTGGGCTCGCTCGCGGCGCGTCCGCGGTTGACCACCTCCGCCTGGACATGGTACGTCTGGTCCGCGCCGCCGAGCGCGGTCGATGTCAGCTCGAGGCGGATGCCCTCCACGGCGACGTCGGCGATGTCGATGAGAGACGCGTGGAAGGAGTACTGCGCGTGGCAGGTGCCGCAGATCGGCTGCAGCACGAGGACGATGACGCCGTCGTAGGGCGTGGCCGCCGCGAGGGCGCCTCCGAAGAACGAGTGGTCGAGGTGGACGCCGTTGCTGTCGAGAAGCGAAGCCACGCCCACCTGGCCACCGAATTCGACAAGAAGCGCCTGCGACCGCGCCCCCGTGAAGCGGTAGGCGTCGCGGTCGTCCCCTGCGAGCGTGCCCTGGTAGGAGCCGGGCGCGAGAGGAAGCGCGGAGGACACGTCGCCGGGCGCGTCCCCGCCCGAGCCGGCGTCATCCTGCGCGTCCGCGAGCGCCACCGGAAGCTGGAGCGTCGCGAGCGCCACGAACAGGACCCAGAGCCTCACAGCGGCCCAGCGGCGCCGCGGAGGATAGCTTTGTTGCAGAGGCCGTAGACGGGTTCAGGCTTGCGAGCTGGTCACGAGGCGCTTGACCTCGTCCTGGCCGAGGAGGCGGAAGCCGTCCTTCACCGTCACGACGGCGATGTCCACGGCAGGCTCGCCGCCGGCGGTCGTCGCGGCGCTGGGGTCGGACTGCTTGTAGAGCGCCTTGAGACCGAGGCTGATGGCCGCCTGCTCGTCCATGCCGGCGCGGTACTCGTTCTCGAGGTACTCGATGGCGGCCGCGCGGCCCACGCCGATGGCGGTGGCGCGGTACTGCACGACGGCGCCCGAGGGGTCCGTCTCGAAGAGGCGCACCGTGCCGTCCGGGTCGACGCCGGCCATGAGGAAGGCGGCGCCGAAGGGGCGCACGCCGCCGTTCTGCGTGTAGGCCTGCATGATGTCGCTGAGGTCCTTCACGAGGACGTTGATCTCGATGTTCTCGCCGTAGACGACGCGGTTGTTCGCGCTCACGGCGCGGGCGCGCGCCACGAGCATGCGCGCGTCGCCGACGAGTCCGCTGGAGGCGACGCCGATGTGGCGGTCGATCTTGAAGATCTTCTCGACCGCGGCGGCCTCGATGAGCTTGGAGGAGATGCGCTTGTCCACCAGAAGGACGGCGCCGCCGTCGTAGACGACGCCCACGGCGGTCGTGCCGCGCTTGACGGCCTCGCGCGCGTACTCGACCTGGTAGATGCGCCCGTCGGGCGAGAACATCGTCGCTGCGCTGTCGTACATCTGCGCCGGCTGCATCGAGAGGTCGCTCCTAGTCTAGTCCGGCGGCGCGCGCGCCCGGAGGCGCGGCATCGGCCGGGTCCCGCCGCCATTCTAGGCGTGATACTTGAAGCTGACTGACACGAAGCGCGGCCGGTCACGGGCCGGGGTGCGGGTCGCGCTCAGGGTCCGGGAACGGCTCGACCGGCGGCCGCTCGAACGGGTGCGGCTCGGTGGGTGGTCGCGCGAACGGCGGCATGCCAGACGCTTGCGCCCGCTCGACCATATGGGTGCCGCTCGTATCGACGCGTCGGCCACTCACGCGGCATCGCTCGTCGCGCGGGGGAAGCGGATCTCGAAGCGCGTGCCCTTGCCGAGCGCGCTCTCGACGTGGATGCGCGCGCGGTGGAGCTCCGTGAGCCGGCGCACGATGGTGAGCCCGAGGCCGCTGCCGCGCGACTTCGTGGAGACGAACGCCTCGAACATGCGCGCCTGGATCTCCGGCGGGATGCCTGCGCCGCGGTCGACGACGGCGACGACGACCGCGTCGGCCTCGTCGCGCGTCTCGACGCGGACCTCGCCGCCGCTCGGGCTCGCCTCCGCCGCGTTCTGGAGGAGGTTGATGACGATCTGCTGGAGCTGCGCGGCGTCCGCGAGGATCTCCTGCGACGACGCGAGGTCGGTGACGACGCGGACGGCGCCGCGCTGCGTGGCCGCGAAGAAGCGCACCGCCTCCTCGACGCACGGGTCCAGGCGCGTGCGCGTCATCTGCGGCGTCTCGCCGCGCATGAAGCTCCGCATGTCGCTCATGAGGCGCCGGATGCGCTCGATGGAGTCGTTGAGCGCCGCGATGCGGGCGCGCGCCTCCGCGAGCTCCGCGCGCGGGTCGGGCGCGGCGAGCGCGCGCTCGATCTGGCCGTCGATGAGGTACGCCTCGTTCATGATGGCCGCAAGCGGCGTGCGGATCTCGTGCGCGAGGCCGGACACGAGGCTTCCGATGGTCGCGAGCTTGTCGAGCTGCGCGAGCCCGGCGCGCGTGCGCTCGACCTCCTGCTGCATGGCGACACGGCGCCGGATGTCGCGCACGAGGACGACCGTGCTCTCGCCGCCGCCGATGACGCGCGCGCTCAGCTCGACGGGCACGCGCTCGCCGTCCGACGTGATGAACACCGTCTCGTAGGAGTCCGGCACGCTGCGGTCGCCCTCGCGCCGGCGGCCGTGGATGTCGAGCACCCGCGCGCGCTCCTCGGGCGCGACGCAGTCGTAGGCCACCATGCCCACGAGCTCCGACGTCGGCCGGCGCAGCATGCGCGCGAGCGCGTCGTTCGCGAACACGATGCGGTCCCCCTGCGCGAGGAGGACCCCTTCGCCCAGGTCGCTCTGCGCCGCGAGCATCGTCGCGTGGAGCTCCGCCTCGCGCCGCCTCGCCGCCTCGGCCGCCACGAGGTCGGTCACCTCGTCGAGGATGAGGAGCGTCGCGTCGAGCGAAGGCGGCAGCACGAGCGGGCTCGCGATGACGTCGTACGCGCGCGCCCCCCAGGGCACGCGTCGCAGCGGGCGCGCGCCGTCGGGCTTCGCGACAAGCTCCGCCACGCGCGCGTCGAGCCCCGGCAGCGCCTGCTGCACGTCGGAGGCGCGGCCCGGCTGGAGGGCGCGCGCCGCGCGGTTGCGGTGGACGAGCCGGCCGCTGCGCTCGAGCACGAGAAGCGGGATGGGCGTCGCCTCGATGAGCTGCTCCATCGCGGGGGGCAGGCGCACGGGCGGCGCGTTCGTGCCGACGTGCGCCTCGAGCGCCTGGTTCGCGCTGCGCATCGCCTGCGAGCTGCGGCGCCGCAGGAACGCGTGGCGCAGCTGCTGCTCGATGGCGCGCGGCGCGGCGGCGTCGAGCGGGATGCACCGCACGGGGTCGCCGCGCATGGGCGAGAGGATGAGCTCGTGCTGCAGGCGCGCCGCCTCGGGCGGCTCGGCGAGCAGGATGATGGGGACGTCCGGGAGCCGCGCGCGGACGCGCTGCGCGAGCGCCAGCGGGCCGCCGAGCGCGGGCCCGAGCAGCACGGCCTGCCAGTCGCGCGGGGCGGAGAGGAGGGCGTCGAGCTCCGCCTCGTCGTGGACGTGAGCGACCTCGCCGCCGCGGTTCGCGACCATGCCGTTGACGTCGGCGATGGAGGCGTCGACGCCGGCGGCGAGGACGATCATTCGTTCACCCCGAGAGGAGCGGCTCGCCGAGGAGCCAGCGGCCGGTCCAGGTGCGGAGGAGGTCGGTGGTGGGCGCCATGACGTGCGCGGCGCGCGCGTCGCGCAGGTGGCGGTCGAAGCGGCTGCCGCGCGCGTAGCCGATGCCGCCCGCGAGCGTGAGGCATTCGTTGGCGATGGTGACGGCCGCGTCGGCGGCCTCGGCCTTCGAGCTGAGGATGGCGGGCATCGCGTCGGGGCCGTGCGAGTCGCCCTGCTCGGCGGCGTAGTAGCAGAGGCGCCGCGCGCGCTCGAGCATGCCCCAGAGGGAGCCGATGCGGTGCTGGAGGAGGGCGCTCTGCGCGAGCGTCTGGCCGCTGTGCGCGTGGCGGCGCGTCTGCAGGTGCTGCCGCGTCTCGTCGAGCGCGCCTTGCGCGACGCCGAGGTAGGTGCCGGCCATCGCGGTGAGGAAGAAGGGCGCGACCACGTTGAACACGTACCACGCCTGCTCCCCCTCCTCGCCCAGAAGCGCGTGCGGCCCCAGCTCGACGCCGCGCAGGTCGACGTTGCGGCTGCTGTTGCCGCGCATGCCCGAGCCCTGCCACTCGGCGCTCCACTCCATGCCGGGGGAGTCGCCGGGGACGACGAGCATCGAGAAGACGCCGGGCGTCGCGCCGGCCTCGGAGACGCCGCTCATGACGTACGAGTCGGCGTGCGAGCCGTTCGTCACGAAGCTCTTCGTGCCGTCGAGGCGGTATCCGCGCGCGAGTCGCTCGATGCGCATCTCGGGGAGGTAGAAGTGGGACCCGCTTCCCGGCTCGCTGAGCGCGAGCGTCGTGAGGTGGCGGCCGCGCACGATGGGCTCGAGGTAGAGCTGCGTCTGCTCGCGCGTCGCCTTCGCCGCGATGACGGCGCTCCCGACGGCGTGCATGCCGTAGCACATCGCGGTGCTCGCGCAGTGCTGGCCGAGCGTCTCGCACGCGCGCATGAGGCCGTAGAGGCCGTGGCCCAGGCCCCCCTTCTCCTCGGGGACGACAAGGCCGCCCATGCCCGCCTTCTGGAGCGCGCGCAGGGACGTCTCCGGCCATTCGCCGGCCTGGTCGATGCGCTGCGCCTGCGGGGCGACGGTCGCGAGCGCCAGCTCCTGGAGCTCAAGAAGGACGTCGTCGAGAGGTCGGGCTGGCACGCTGTTCCCGAGGATACGCGGGCGCGCTGGCCATAACACCTTCTCCTGTCCGGGTGGCCGCTTGGCGGGGGCCGCTTGCGCCGCGGGGGGCGGCTGACCTGTCAGCGAAGCACGAGCCGGTCCGCCACCATCGCGACGAAGAGGAGGCCGAGGTACACGATGCTGTAGCCGAAGACGGCGTAGGCGGCCTTGTTGTCCTTCTTCACGAGGAGGCGCGCCGCGACGGCGATGAACCACGCGCCCAGCACGACGGCCGCGACGAGGTAGAGCCACCCGAGCGTGCGCAGCGGCACGAACGCGAGCGTCGCGGTGACCGTGAGGATCGTGTAGATCATGATCTGCTTGCGCGTCGCGTCCGCCCCTTTCACGACGGGGTACATGGGGACGGCGCCCTTCGCGTAGTCGTCCTTGTAGACGAGCGCGAGCGCCCAGAAATGGGGGGGCGTCCACGCGAAGATGACGAAGCCGAGGATGAGCGCGGGGAGCTCGAGGTTCCCTGTCACCGCGGCCCAGCCGACGAGCGCAGGGGCCGCGCCGGCCGCGCCGCCGATGACGATGTTCTGCACCGTGCTGGGCTTGAGCCAGATGGTGTAGTAGACGTAGAAGACGATGCCCGCCATGGCGAGGAGGGCCGTGAGGAGGTTGACCTTCCACCAGAGGTACGCGAAGCTCGCGGCGCCCGTGGCGAAGGCGAAGGCGAGGGCGGCGGAGGCGGGGATGCGCGCGCTGGGGATGCTGCGCTTGCGCGTGCGCGCGAGGAGCGCGTCGCGGTCGCGGTCGAGGTAGTTGTTGAACGCCGCCGCGCTCGACGCCGCGAGGGCGCCTCCGAACAGCGTGGCCGCGACGAGACGCCAGGAGGGCGTGCCGGCGAGGAACATCGCGGCGAGGCCGCACAGCACGAGGAGGAGCAGGATGCCGGGCTTGATGAGCTCGAACCACGGCCCAAGCTTCTGCTGGAGGCGGCCCGTCCAGGGGCGGCTCGTCATGGGCCCAGGCGCGGCGCCCGCGGGCTCGGGGTCGGCCTCCGGCGCGGCGGAGCGGTGCGGCGAGGTGTAGGCGAGGACGTTGAGCGCGACGACGCAGCCGAAGATGAGCGTCGCGAAGCCCAGGTGCGCCGTGACGACGACGGGCTCCAGGAGGGCCAGCACGGTCCAGCCGCCAAAGCCGATCTGGACGGGGAGGATGACGAGGGGCGCGGTGGCGAAGAAGCGGATGCCCCTCTCGGCGGGCCGCAGCTTCCAGGCGAGCCACACGGTGGCCAGCATGAGGGGCGCGAAGAGCATCGCGACGAAGCGGTGGACCCACTCGGCGGCGACCTGGTGCATGGTCCACGGCGTCGTGTCCGCGCCCGCGAAGGGGAAGACGTCCTTCACGAAGCCCTGCCCGTCGAAGCACTTGGGCCAGTGGGGGCACGAGAGGCCGGCGCCGATGGCCTTCACGTAGCCGCCCAGCATCATCAGGATGAAGACGGCGACGAGGGTCGCCATGGCGAGACGCTCGAAGACGACGCGCTGCCGCATGGGGCTCCCGGCGTCGCCCAGACCCGAGCCGAAGATAAAGGTTCTCTACGTTCGTCCAGGGAGGACGCGCCGGCGCGTCACCTCGCCGTGGCGACGACGACGCCGGCGACGAGCGCGCCGGAGGCGAGGAAGGCGAGGGCGAGGACGCCGCCCGCGCCGACGGCCCACAGGAGGCCGACGACCGTCGCCCCCGCCGCGCTCCCGAGGTGCTGGAAGGTCGACTGGAGCCCCTGCGCGAAGCCGCGGCGGCCGCTGGGCGCGAGGCGCGCCGCGAGCGCGGGGAGGAGCGACGCGAGCGACGAGTGCCCCAGGAAGAACAGGACGCCCGCGAGGACCACGACGACGGCGCCCGTCGGCCGCAGGAACGCGAGGGGCGCGGCGCCCAGCAGCGCGGCGGCCACGACGCCCACGAGCGCGGCCCGGCCCCGGTCCGCGAGGCGCGCGGCCGCGAACATGCCCAGGCCCGCCGGGAGGAGCATGAGGAGGAGCGCGACCTCGTAGGCGAGGCCGGGCGCGGCGGCCGCGACGAGGGGCGGCGAGAACAGCAGGAGCCCCGTGAGGCTGAAGTTGACGGCGAAGGCACCCGCCGCGAGGAGGAGCGCGACGCCGCGGCGCCGCGGCCCGAGCGGCTCCGCCTCCTGCGACGGGCGGCCTGGCGGCACGGCGCGCCACGCGAGGGGCGCGGCGAGGAGCGTGAGGACGGAGAAGGCGTACAGGATGGCCGGGATGCCGACGCCCGCGCGGTGGAGGAGCGCGCTCAGGAGGAGGCCGGCCACGACGCCGCCGCCCGCGGCCGCGCCCAGCGTCGCCATGCGG
>DASRYU010000224.1:0-10604 GCA_035687045.1 Thermoplasmatota archaeon
CCTCATATGCGGTTCGAGGAAGTGGCCAGGCGTGAAGCGGAGCCTCCGCGTGGGCCTTCTCCTCGGCGTCCTTCTCGCCGGCGGGGCCCTCGCGTTCGCCGGCGCGCAGCCGCAGGGGTTCGCGACGGTCGCGCAGGTGCTCGACGCGCCCGAGCCGGGGCGCACCTACGACGTGAAGGCGAGCGTCGTCGAAGGCTCGCTCGAGCGCCACACGACGCCCGTCACGTTCAGCATCGCCGACGGCGCGCGCACGCTCCAGGTGCGGTGGGACCCCGCGCGCCCGCTGCCCGACCACGAAGCGGGCGGTAGCATCGAGGGGAAGAACGTCGTCGTGCGAGGCGTGCTCGCGGAGGAGGACGGCGTCCTCTACCTCCTCGCGCACGAGATGACCGTCGGCTGCGCGTCGAAGTACCGCCCGGCGGACGAAGCCTGAGCCAGGCACGTCGATACAGAACTCTTAAATTCGGACCCCTGCGTGCCGCCAGCATCCCCTCGGAGGGGTTCGTCTGGCGACGGCCACGGGCAACTCGTACAACGCGGACCAGCCGCTCACGCACCGCCGCGACTGGTGGTGGGCGTTCCCCCTGTTCACGCTCCTCACGTACACCGCGTTCATCGTGTACGCCACCTACCGCGTGCTCGAGCCGTGGATCGCGGGCGCCGCGGTCGCCGACTACGACACCTTCTACTTCGCCGACAACGGGAACTACCACTACCTCTCCCCCTTCGGCACGCCCGACCTCACGTTCCTCGTGCCGGGCATCCTCCACACGCTGCCCTTCGTCGGCCTCATCCTCCACTCGCCCGCGGCGGTCATCCTGCCCCTCCCGGCCGGCTTCCGCTTCACCTGCTACTACTACCGCAAGAGCTACTACCGCGCCTTCGCCGCCCGCCCCTACGCGTGCGCGGTGCCGGCGGCGGTCCCGGGCGGCTCCTACAAGGGGGAGCGCGGCCTCTTCATCTTCCAGAACCTCCACCGCTACTTCCTGTACGCGGCCATCCTCATCGCGTTCTTCCTCGCGTACGACGCGCTCCGCAGCGTCATCACGCCGCACGGGTTCTACTTCGGCCTCGGCAGCGCGCTCATGCTCGTGAACGTCGTCTTCATCGCGTTCTACACCTTCGGCTGCCACAGCTTCCGCCACCTCGTGGGCGGCAAGCTCGACATGTTCTCGTGCGACCCGCTCGCGAAGTGGCGCTACGGCCTCTGGAGCAAGGTCACGATGCTCAACGACCGCCACGCGCTCTGGGCCTGGCTCTCGCTCTTCACCGTGGCCGGCGTGGACGTCTACATCCGCTACGTCGTGATGCCCCTGCAGGCGCAGGGCGTCACCCACCTCTTCGGAGTGATCCCCCTATGAGCACGAGCCGCTTCGGCGTCCCGAAGTACAAGACGCACACCTTCGACGTCGTCGTCGTGGGCGCGGGCGGCGCGGGCCTCCGCGCGGCCATCGAGAGCGCCGCGCGCGGGCGCAAGACCGCCGTCATCTGCAAGTCGCTCCTCGGCAAGGCGCACACCGTCATGGCCGAAGGCGGCGCCGCGGCCGCGATGGGCAACGTGGACAACCGCGACAACTGGAAGGTCCACTTCCGCGACACGATGAAGGGCGGCCGCTACCTCAACAACTGGCGCATGGCCGAGCTCCACGCGAAGGAGGCGCCCGAGCGCATCCGCGAGCTCGAGAACTGGGGCGCCGTCTTCGACCGCACGAAGGACGGCTGGATCAGCCAGCGCCCCTTCGGCGGCCACACGTACCCGCGCCTGGCGCACGTGGGCGACCGCACCGGCCTCGAGATCATCCGCACGCTCCAGGACAAGGGCATCCACAGCGGCCTGGACGTCTTCATGGAGTACACGGTCGTCCGCATCTTCAAGGACGCCCAAGGGCGCGTCTCGGGCTGCCTCGCCTACGAGCGCGAGAACGGCGAGTTCCACCTCTTCAAGACGAAGGCGGTCGTGCTCTGCACGGGCGGCTTCGGCAAGGCCTTCCAGGTCACGTCCAACTCGTGGGAATACACGGGCGACGGCTACGCGCTCGCGTGGCTCGCCGGCGCCGACCTGCAGGACATGGAGTTCATCCAGTTCCACCCGACCGGCATGGTCTGGCCCCCCAGCGTCCGCGGCATCCTTGTCACGGAAGGTGTCCGCGGCGAAGGCGGCCGCCTCACGAACACGAACGGCGAGCGCTTCATGTTCCGCTACGTGCCGGACATGTACAAGGGCGAGTTCGCCGAGACGGAGGAGGAGGCGAACCAGTGGGTCGAGCAGCAGTCGCAGCTCAAGTCCGGCGCCATCACCGCGTCGCAGAGCACCGCGCGCCGTCCGCCCGAGCTCCTCCCGCGCGACATCGTCGCCCGCGCCATCATGGCCGAGGTCAAGTCGGGCCGCGGCACGCCGCGCGGCGGCGTCTACCTTGATATCAGCTGGCGCGCGCCGGAGTACGTGCGCGCGAAGCTCCCCTCGATGTACCACCAGTTCAAGGAGCTCGCGGGCGTCGACATCACGAAGGAGCCGATGGAGGTCGGCCCCACGATGCACTACACGATGGGCGGCATCGTCGTCGACCCCGAGACGCAGATGACGCCGCGCGTGCCCGGCCTCTTCGCGGCCGGCGAGGCGGCGGTCGGTCTCCACGGCGCCAACCGCCTCGGCGGCAACTCGCTCACCGACCTCCTCGTGTTCGGCAAGCGCGCCGGCGAGGGCGCCGCGACCTACGCGGCCGCCGCGTCCGCCGACGGCGGCGTCGTCACCGCCGAGGTCGAGGACGCCATCGACCACTACCTCGGATTCCTCGGCGAAGAAGAGGAGGGCGAGAGCCCCTTCCGCGTCTGGGAGGACCTCCAGAACCTCATGCAGATGAAGGTCGGCATGGTCCGCTTCAAGGAGGAGCTGCAGGACGCGCTCGAGGAGATCCAGTCCATCAAGAAGCGCGCCTGGGCCGTGAAGGCGCCCGGCGGCAAGATGTTCAACCCCGGCTGGCACGTCGCGATGGACCTCCAGTTCATGGTCATCGCCTGCGAGGCCGCCATCCGCGGCGCGCTCACGCGCGAGGAGTCGCGCGGCGGCCACACGCGCGGCGACTTCACCGACACCGACGAGGCCAAGTGGGGCGGAAAGAACGTCCTTCTCCGCAACTCCGGCGACAACCGCATGGAGGTCGTGATCCAGCCGATCGCGCCCATGCCTCCCGAGCTCAAGAAGATCGTCGATAGCAAAGCCGAGGACATCAGCACCAAGGGAGGGGCCTGAAGATGGGCGAGCCGAAGGTCGAGTCCAACGTTCCGAAGAAGGAGGCCCCGAGCGGCCAGCCGAAGGTCGACATCACCGTCCAGCAGCTCACGGCCCAGAAGGGTCCCGTCGCCATCCAGGAGTCGACGAAGCACCAGGTGCACCTGCGCGTGCTCCGCGGCGGCCCCGGCGAGGAGCCGCGCTACGAGGACTTCCACCTCATGGTCGAGGAGGGCATGGTCGTCCTCGACGCCGTGCACAAGGTGCAGGCGACGCAGGACCCGACGCTCGCGTGCCGCTGGAACTGCAAGGCCGGCAAGTGCGGCTCGTGCAGCGCGGAGATCAACGGCGTCCCGCGCCTCATGTGCATGACGCGCATCGAGGAGCTTCCCGCCGGCCCCGTGGTCGTCGAGCCCGTGAAGACGTTCCCGCTCAAGAAGGACCTCGTCACCGACGTCTCGTGGAACTACCGCGTCAACAAGAACATCCCGCCGTTCACGCCGCGCGCCCACACCGAGGAGGAGCTCGCGCACGGTGGCGAGTTCAAGATGGCGCAGGTCGACGTCGACCGCGTCCAGGAGTTCCGGAAGTGCATCGAGTGCTTCCTCTGCCAGAACGTGTGCCACGTGCTCCGCGACCACGACAAGGCGCACGACCCGAAGGAGGAGGGCGGCTTCTACGGCCCGCGCTTCATGATCCGCATCGCGTCGCTCGAGATGCACCCCGCGGACGCCGCCGACCGCGTGCCGCTCCTCAAGGAGGAGGCGGGTGTCGGCTTCTGCAACATCACGAAGTGCTGCACCGAGGTGTGCCCGGAGCACATCCACATCACGGACAACGGCATCATCCCGATGAAGGAGCGCGTCGCGGACCGCTACTACGACCCCGTGAAGATCCTCTGGCGCAAGGTCAGCGGGAAGAAGTGAGCCGCGTCGCGGGCGCGGCCGCCCGGGGCGCGCCCGCCTCCGCCCACGCCCGCGAGACGTGGCACTTCCCCCACAAGCCGCAGCGCTCGCCGCTCGCGGCCGCCGCGACGCACGTCGCCGCGCCGCGACGCAGCGACAGGCGCCCGAAGCGCGTGCGCTCGAGAAGGAACGCCTCCTCCAGCACGCCCGCGGTCCAGCGCGCGGTGCCGATGGCAAGCGCCGCCCGCTGGGCCAGGCGCGGCAGGGGGAGGGGCGGCCACTCCTCGGCCGCGAGCGCCAGCGCGCGCGCCTCCGGGCGCCGCAGCGCGGGGACCGCGCGCCGGAGCACGGGGCAGAGCCCGCAGCCGGAGGCGTACCAGCAGCGCGTGCGGCCCAACGGCTCGCTCGTCACGTCGCCCGCCTTGAGCATCCGCCTCAGGTGGTAGTCGGCCGTCCACTCGGAGACGCCGAGGGAGCGCGCGACGTCGCGCGTGCTCGCGCCCGGCCGCGCGCGCAGCGCCTGGAGGAAGCGCTCGCGCCACGAAGGCACGTCCTGCGTCATGCGCGCCGAGGAAGAGGCGCCGAGGCGACAACGATTCTCCGCGCACGCGCCGGCCGGCGCGGCGAGCAGAGAGCTGATATCCGGGGAAGAGAGGCTTATGAAGGAGGCGCGCCTCGGAGCGGAACGTGGCCCACGAAGCGCCCGCCGACGCGCTCATCCTTCGCCCGATGACCGCCGAGGACGTCGAAGGCGTGGGGGCGCTCGCGCAGCAGCGCGGGCGCAACGTCGGCGCCGAGGACTACGCGCGCTTCCTCGCGCTCGAAGGCGCGCGCGGGTTCGTCCTCTCGCGCGACGGCATGCTCCTCGGCGTGGGCACCGTCATGCGCTACTTCGACCATGCCTTCCTCGGCCCCATCCTCCTCCGCGCGGACGCGGACGGGCTCGCCATCGCGCTCCTCGCGCAGCTCGTCGAGGCGATGCAGCGCGACGGCGTCGGCACCCTGGAGGCCGAAGCGGGGACGGCGGAGGAGCCCATCCTCGCGCGGATGGGCTTCGCGCTCGTGCGCCGCACGCTCGTCCTCGAGCGCCAGGCGGGGGGCCGCGCCGACGCGACGGGGACGGTGCGCATGGAGGCGCACCACCTCCTCGACGTCGGCGCGCTCGACGCCGCCGCCGTCGGCTACGGGCGAAAGGAGTACCTCCTCGCGCTCGCGCGCGAGCTCCCGGCGGCCGCGCGCGTCGTCGAGCGCGGAGGCGACGTCGTCGGCTATGCGCTCCTGCGGCGCGCGCCGCGTGGCTACGCGCTCGGCCCCGTCGTCACGCGCGGCGCGGACCCCGACGCGGCCGCCGCGCTCGTCCGCGACGCGCTCAGCGCCGCCGCGGGCGCGCCCGTCGTCATCCTCGTGCCCGAGGAGAGCGCGCTCCTGCCGGCGCTCGAGCGCGAGGGGTTCCGCCCGGTCGGCTCCCTCGCCCGCATGCGCGCCGGCCCCACGCCGTCCGCGGGCGGCGAGGCCACGGAGTGGGCGCTCGGAAGCCGCATCACCGGATAGCCTCAAGCCACAGGCCGGCGCTCGCGCGGCTCGTGGCCAAGGAGCCCGTCGCGCGCGGCGTCGTGGTCGCGCTGCCCCAGCAGCACCGCGAGGCGCTCGCCATGCTCGAGCGCGAGATGGTCTCCATCCTCCGCGCCGTCGACGCCGAGGGGCACGGCGCGCCCGAAGTGCCCGCCGACGCCGACTACGTCGCGCTCGCCATCGAGGAGGGGAGCGCCGTCGACAAGCTCGCGCTCCCCGACCTCAAGGACCGCGCCGCGACCGTCGTCGCCATCGGCGAGGACGCGCCGGCATGCCGCGTCGCCATCACGCGCGCCCGCAAGCTTCTGCGCGCGCAAGGCGCTGCCCTCGGGGCGCGGGAGCTCGTCCTCCACCCCAGCGACTTCGGCGTCCTCGGGCTCGAGAGCGACGGCCTGCGCGAGAAGCTCGAGATCCTTCTGCGCGCGCTGGTCGTGGACGCGGAGCGCCTCCGCCTGCGCCGCGAAGGGTGGGAAGAGCCCGACGAATAAGCGGGCGCCAGCGCCGGCGCGTGCCACGAGGCGGGGCGGCGCCAGCGACGCGCGAAGCCCATATACGGGACCTGGATGTCCGGCTTCCGGGACGAGCCTTTGTTCGAGTGGTTCCTGATCCTCGGCGTGCTTCTCGCGCTCTTCATGGCGTGGGGCATCGGCGCCAACGACGTGGCCAACGCCATGGGCACGAGCGTCGGCTCGGGCGCCCTCACGTTCCGGCGCGCCATCATCATCGCCGCCATCTTCGAGTTCGCGGGCGCCGTCCTCGTGGGCGCGCACGTGACGGGCACGGTGAAGGAAGGCATCATCGACCCGACGAACTTCGACGCGGACCCGATGAAGTTCGTCTACGGCATGCTGTCCGCGCTGCTCGCGGCGGCGCTCTGGCTCGCCATCGCCACGTACTACTCGCTCCCCGTGAGCACGACGCACTCGATCGTCGGCGCCGTCATGGGCTTCGGCCTCGTGGCGCTTGGCACGAGCGGCATCGAGTGGCCGGTCGTCCAGAAGATCGTGCTCTCCTGGCTCGTCTCGCCGGTCCTCGGCGCGCTCATCGCCATCCTCGTCTTCCTCATCATCAAGAAGACCGTGCTCGAGAAGCCCGACCCGGTCGAGGCCGCGCGCAAGGGCGCGCCGTGGTTCGTCTTCGCCACGGTCGTCATCATCGCCTTCAGCGTCCTCTACAAGGGCCTGAAGAACCTCAAGCTCGACCTGCCCTTCGCGCTCGCGCTCCCGTACACCATCGCCATCGGCCTCTTCGTCGCGGGTGTCGTGCACCTCGTGCTCGTCCGCCGCCGCCGCAAGGGCGAGGTCGACCCGGACGTGCGCCGCATGTCCCCCGTGTCGCTGAGGGAGAAGCACCTCCAGGTGGAGACCGTCTTCGGCTGGCTCCAGATCTTCACGGCGATCAGCGTCGCCTTCGCCCACGGCGCCAACGACGTCGCGAACGCCGTCGGTCCCCTGGCCGGCATCGTCACCGTCGCGCGCGAAGGCACGGTCGTCGCGAAGGCGGCGGTGCCCTTCTGGGTCCTCGTGCTCGGCGGCGTCGGCATCGTCATCGGCCTCGCCACCTACGGCTACCGCGTCATCCGCACCATCGGCGAGAAGATCACGGAGCTCACACCCACGCGCGGCTACGCCGCCGAGATCGCGGCCGCCATCACGATCCTCGCCTTCAGCCGCGTGGGCATCCCCATCTCCACGACGCACACGCTCGTGGGCGCCGTCATCGGCGTCGGCCTCGCGCGCGGCATCCCCGCGCTCGACCTCAAGGTCGTCGGCCGCATCTTCCTCTCCTGGGCGGCCACGCTCCCCATCGCCGCGATGACGGCTGGATTCTTCTACTTCATTCTGGTCCGGGTGATGGGATGAGGGACGAGCGCCAGACGCCGGTCGAAGATGTTCCGCACACGAGCCCGCTCGACAGGATCCTCCGCCGCAAGTCGCCCTACGACGGGCTCTTCGAGCACGCGGCGAAGGTCGCGGAGTGCGTGCGCCTCCTCGACGAGGGCTTCCAGCAGTACACCGAGGGCCGCTACGACGAGTTCTCGCAGACCACGCGCCGCATCGGCGAGGTCGAGCACGAGGCCGACATCATCAAGGCGAAGGTGAGCTCGCACCTCCCCCGCCACCTGTTCATGTCCGCCGGCACGCGCCAGTTCGAGATGCTTCTCACCGAGCAGGACGGCATCCTCGACCACGTGGAGGACCTCTCCGAGCGCATGGACGCGCGCCGCACGCCCATCCCGCCCCAGCTTCGCGACTCGTTCCGCGCGCTCGCCCGCGCGTCCATCGCGACGGTGGACGCGTACGAGAAGGCGATGGAGGCGTTCGCCGACGTGCTCGCGACGGGCTTCGGAAGCTCCGCGCGCGACGAGGTGAAGACGCTCGTGAAGACCGTCCACCAGCGCGAGTTCGAGGGGGACCGCATCCGCTTCGGCCTCCTGCGCGACATCTACGCCGTGGAGTCGCAGCTCCAGCCGCTCGACGTCATGCACCTCGTCCTCTTCGCGGACGTCCTCGACGACGTCGCGGACGCGGCCGAGGCGGCGGCGGAGCGCCTGCGGGCGATCGTCGCGCAATAGGCGACATGTAGACCGAAATCTACATGTGCCGTGTAGACATCCGTCTACATGTGGCCCAGAAGGTCGAACCCGCGCTCGCGAAACGGCTGGAAGCGTTGACCGGCGAGGACGGCGCCTGCTGCGCGACCGATCTCCGCAGCCTCGCCGACGACGTCGCCGGCACGCCGCGCTTCCAGCGCCGCCTCGCTGCCGTCAAGGCGCTCGCCGACGAGAAGCGATTCCTCGCGCTCGCCCTCATCCGCCGCCGCGGCGCCATGTGCGGCTGCGAGCTGCAGGCGGCGCTCGACCTCACGCACGCGACGGTGAGCCACCACATGGGCGTCCTCGTCGACGCCGAGCTCATCGAGCCCGAGCGGCGCGGCAAATGGGTCTACTACCGCCTGAGCCCCGGCACGGAGGCGTACCTCCCATGACGCAGGCGACGCGACCTCCAGCGCACGCGCGCGCCGCGCCGTGGAAGCACCCCACGCTCCCGCGCGGGCCCTCGCCCCTCGGGCGGCGCCTCGCGAGGCTCCGCGCGCGCTTCGCCACGCTCCTCGCGCGCCGCGGAGGCTGTACGCGCTGCTGACATCCATGTCCTACCGAAGACAGGAGGTGACGAACACGACGGACTCCTGCTGCAGCCCCGGCTCCGGCTGCTGCGAAGGCGCGACGATCACGCTGCGCCTGCGCGGCGGCGGATGCTGCTGAAGAACGAGACACGACGACCGCGCGCGGGGACCGCGGCCTCGCGTGCGGACGGCCCAGCGAGGGCTCTGGCCCTCCGAATGTGTCACGAGAAAGCGGCGCCGGGTGGCGCGAAGGAGTGCGGGTGTCGAGATTTGAACTCGAGCAGCAACGTTGGCAACGTTGTGTACTAGCCAGGCTATACTACACCCGCATAGCGTCTCCCCAGGTGGTTTCCCGCCGGGGGCGGCACCCACCCATTGCAGAACCCCTATTTGACTGTTTTTCGCGCCCCATCCGGCCCGGCGGGGTTGATGCCGCATCAGCGCCTCGTGCCGCCATCGCAGGAGTACTCAAGCCCGGCCAACGAGGCGCGACTTAAGATCGTGTCCTGCAGAGGTTCCTCGGTTCGAATCCGAGCTCCTGCACTATGCCCGAACCCAAGCTCCACGTCCTGTTCGCGTGCATCGGCAACAGCGGCCGCAGCATCATGGCGGAAGCCTTCGCCCGCGCGTACGGCGGCGCGCACGTCGACGCGCGCAGCGGCGGCTCCCGGCCGCTGGGGCACGTCCTCCCGGAGGTCGTGAGCGCGATGCGCGAGAAGGGCATCGACGTCTCGGGCTACCCGAGCAAGGGGTTCGACGAGGCGTGGATCCGCGAGCGCGCCGACCTCGTCGTCACGATGGGGTGCGGCGACGACGCGTGCCCCGCCTTCCTCGGGAAGAAGATGCGCGACTGGGCGCTCGAGGACCCGAAGGGGATGGGGCTCGAGAAGGTGCGCGAGGTGCGCGACGAGATCGAGCGGCGCGTGCTCGCCCTCCTGGCGGAGCACGGCGTCCCCCGCGCGCGATAAGGAGAAGCGCCCCCGGCGCGCTCGCGCCCGCATGGCCTGCATCTTCTGCAAGATCGCGAACGGCGAGATCCCGTCGGAGAAGGTCGGCGAGAACGCGCACGCGTTCGCCTTCCTCGACATCCACCCGCTCGTGCGCGGCCACACGCTCGTCGTGCCGAAGGCGCACGCGGAGCGCATCGCGGACATGTCGCCCGAGTCCGCCCGCGCCCTCATGGAGCTCGCGCAGGAGGTGACGCGCCGCCAGGGGAAGGCGCTCGGCGCGGAGGGCGCGACGGTCGGCGTGAACGACGGGAAGGCGGCGGGCCAGGAGGTGCCGCACGTGCACGTGCACGTCGTGCCGCGCAACGCGGGCGACGGCCACGGCCCCATCCACGCGCTCTTCAAGCACGTCGAGCTTCGCGAGGGGGAGCTCGCGGAGATCGGGAAGAAGATGCGCGGCTAGCGCGTCACGAGCGACCGAGCGCCTGGTCGAGACGGTCCTCCCACGGCTCGCGCTGGATCGGCGCGAACACGGGCGCGGGGATGGGCGCGCGCTTGCGCCGCTTCGCCGGCAGGTCCGTCCGCGAGAGGAGCGCGTCCACGCGCTCGTCCACGTCGGGCACGAGCGCGACGTACGACGCGGGCGGCTGCGGCTCGGGCTCCGGCTCGGGCGCCGCGTCGAGCACCACCACGGCGTCCGGCTCGAGCTCCGGCGCGGGCGCGGGCTCCGGCTCGGGCGCGAGGACGATCGGCTGCGGTTCGGGCTCGGGCGCGGGCGGAGGCGCGGGCTCGGCCGCGGGTTCGGGCACGGGCTCGGGCGGAGGC
>DASRYU010000225.1:0-3059 GCA_035687045.1 Thermoplasmatota archaeon
ATCGTGAGGACCGCGAGCTGTCGCGCCGTCATGCCGAGCACGCGCTCGGGCCCGTCGCGCGTGTCGAAGTCGAGCACGACGAGGCCGCCCGAGCGCGCGCCGGTCAGGACGCCGAGGTTCGCGCGCGCCGGCGCGCCATCCCACTGCTCCTCCCCGCCTGCCAGCCAGCCCTTGCGGAGCGGCCGCTTCCCGCGAGGAACGAGCGGGATCGTCGCGAAGCCCAGCGCGCGATAGAACGCGCGCCATTCGTCGAGCGTCATGCCGCGGCGCTCCTGCGGTATTCCGCGCACGCGCTCGCGTCTTCGATCGTTTCGTGCAGCCACCACCCCGCGACGCGCCGCAGCTTGAGCCTGCAATGCAGACACCGCTTCGTGCTGCGCGTCACGCGATCGCCTCCGAAGTCTCACCCGCTTCGGAGGGCAATGGCGCGCGCTCGCCCAGCACGTAACGCGCCGCCTTCTCAGCCTGCTGAGCGGCGACGACAACGAGCCGCTTGTCGTTGTTCAACGCCTTGAGCCAACCCCGCAGGTACGCCGCGCTGTTCTCATACGCGGGCTCGAGACCCGCCCGCGCGAGCAGCATCGCGCCGCCCCTCTCGGCGACCAGCTCCTCTTGGCTGTAGTTCGCGTCGCCGAACCGCCCGGCTTGCGTGAGCGTCGAGCGGTTCAGCCTGCTTTTCGCGCCCGTCGAGTGAATCGACTCGTGGAAGAGCACCTGGTAGTAAGCGCTCGTTCCCTCGAACGCGCTCCGCGGCGGCATCTGGATGGCGTCCAAGCCAGCGGTGTAGAACGCCGCGCTCCCGCCGTGGAAGAGGGCCGGGCGTCCGGCGTATCCCTCCCAGGCGGCTTCCGCGCCATCGTGCGCCGCGGCTCCCGAGGGCTTCGGGATCTCCGGGAGGATGATGCCGTCGACCTGCTCGACGTTCCAGACGTAGTACTTCTTGAACACGAGCCGCCGGTGCTCTTCGTCCTCGCCTGTCGCGTTCTTGCGCACGTCCACGCGCGGCTCCCAAAAAACGACCATCGTGCCGCGCTCGCCGGCGCGCACGCGCCCGCCGAGCTTGTTGGCCTGCTTCATCGTGACCCACATCGGGTACGAGTATCCGCCTTTCATGGCGCTCAGCGCCGTCAGAAAGACGTTGATGCCGCGGTAGTCGCGCCCCGTGATGAGGTTCCGATGCGCCCCCATGGTCGTCCAAGGCTTTCGCCACGGCACGATGCCCGTCTCGAGCGCGTCGATCATGCGGCCTGAGACCTCTTCGTACACGTCGCGCTTCACGCGCTCACCTCCTCGTGCGCCTCCGCCGGCACTCGCGGCTTCGATGGCTTCGACGCCGCGAGCGAGCCGCGCTTCCCGGCCTCGTGCCGCAAGCGCCACTCTTCGCTCCCGTTGAGCTTCGCGATTCGCTTCAAGCAGAACTCGAACGGATGATCCGTCAGCGCCCGCTCGTACGCGCGCGCCTCGTCCTTCGACGGGAACGTGCCGAGCCACGCGACGCAGTACGGGCACCACGCCGCCTCGTGCACCGGGAACGCGCGCGGCTCGACCGCTCGCGCGTACACCGGCTCCGGCTTCGGCTCCGCCTCGCCTTCGACGAGCTCGCCGACCTCCTGCCCGTACCCGCACTCGCCGCAGTACGAGCCGGCCTCGTACTCGGCCCCGCAGTCCGGGCACTGGACGACATCCAGCTCCTCGGCGTCGCTCACGGGCTCACCCCCAGGTCCGCGCCGTCGTCTAGCGCGACCTTCACCGCGCCGGACGCGAACTCGTCGAACGTCCACGTCGCGACCGTGACCTCCGCGACTCCCTTCCACCGACCGGACGCGCCCTCGATCAAGTCGAGGCGCACCTGGCGGATCGCTTTCTTCTCGACGTCCACGTGGAGCTCATCGTAGTCGGGAAGCGTACGGTCCACGTCGATGCCGAACGAGAGCACGCCGCCCTCGTCGCCTTCGACGAGCTTGCAGAACACGACGCGCGCGAAGTACGACGCGTCGTACCACCGGCACGACTCGCGCACCGTACCGCTCAGGTTCCCGAACCCGGCGGGCCACAGTTCCTTGTGGTTCATCGCCTCGCGCAAGATCTCGTGGAGAAGATGGCCGCGCCAGTGCGTGTAGAAGTAGATGCGCCGCTCCGGCGCGCCTTCCTTCTCCGGCGCGTGAATGAACACGATGTTGCCGCGCTCGCCCATCAGATCGCCCCCTTCGCGCGCTTGGCTTCAGGCAGATGGTTGAACGTGCGGCACGAGGAACAGCGCGCCATGCCCTTGGTCACGCGCGTCATCCACTCGTGCGCGCAATACCAGCACGTCAGGCGCACCAGCGCGCTCCCGCGAGCGCCCATTCAGGCCACCTCCGGCGCGACGACCTCGAAGCTCTCCCCGCACTCCGCGCACCCGAGGATCGGGCGCCCTGCGGGCGTGAATTCCGTCACGCGCAGGTCCGCCTGGCACGTCGGGCAGCCGTTCGTCTCGGCGACGCCGAAGAGCCCCGCGCACGTCGAGTCGCAGAACGCCGTGAACGCGGGGAGCCTCGCTTCGCAGTAGAGGCACGCGTTCACGCGACCACCTCGAAGAAGCCGCGCTTGTTCGTGCGCCGCGCGAGCCCCCGCTTCTCCGCGAGCGCGAGCGCGTGCCGAGCCGCGCCGATCGGGATCCCGCTCCAGCGCGCGACCTCGGCCGCGCGCGCGACGCCCAAGTCCGCGAGGACCGCGAGCGCGACGCGCGCTTCCGTCGACAGCGTCGCGTACCGCCGCGCTCGCGCGTCGCCCCACCCGTTCGGAAAGTGCGCGACAGCGTTCCCCGCGCGCTCCTCCACGACGAGCCCCACCCTGGCGAGCCGCGCCAGGTGGTACGCCGTCGTGCTCTCGTCGAGCCCAGCGCGCCGCGCGAGGGCGCGCGTGCTCGACCCCGGCGCGCTCCGAACGTGCTGGAGGAGCTCGCGCCGCGTCGGGGTCATGACGTGCGCGCGCATCACGCGGACCACCTCCGCGCGAGCGCCTTGACCGCGCGCCGCTTCTCCTGCTGATCCCACCGCATGACGAACTGTCCGCTTCCC
>DASRYU010000226.1:0-4043 GCA_035687045.1 Thermoplasmatota archaeon
CTCCCCTCCTCCCTCGCTCCCAGCCTCCCTTCTCCCTCGCCCGATAGCCCGCTGCTCGATGCGCCTCAAGCGAGGAAGGCGCTAGAACCTTCCTAAGGGGCGACCGGCGGACCCTTCCTCAGGTGACCACTGTTGGACCAGGAACACAATGAGGGGAACCTCCCCGAGGAGCAGGGCGCGCAGGAGCAGCAGCAGGGCGCCGCCGGCGTGTCGGGCACGAACGAGGAGCGCCCCATGACGATCGCCGAGGCCGCGCGCAAGGGCGGCAACACCACGAAGCAGCGCTACGGCCCCGATTTCTACAGCCGCATCGGCCGCAAGGGCGGCCAGCGCGTGGCGAAGGAGCGCGGGCCCGAGTTCTATTCGGAGATCGGGCGCAAGGGCGGTGAAGCGCGCGTCGCGCAGTCGCGCCGCCTCGAACGCGGACCCGACGAGGAGCCGCAGAAGGAGTAGGCGCCGCGCGCGGCGCGAGGCTCACCCGACAAGCGAGGGAAGGCGGTCGAAGATGACCGCGTTCCACCAGCTCGCCTCGACGGTGAGCCTCAGCCCCTTCTCGTAGTTCTCCGCGCCGCCGGCGAACTCGTACACGAATTCCACGGTGTCGTTGGGCAGGTGGTAGGCGGGGTAATCCGCCGCCTTGCGTCCGCCGGCCATCCTCAGGATGGGGATGTTCTCTTCCTTGAAGTTCCGCTCATCCGAGTTGCGGTCGTGCCCGTCGAGGATCACGACGCACGCGGGCGGGATCTCCGCCGTCGGCGTGTCGAGCGACGCCGTGGTGTAGTTCACCTTCATCACGTCGCGGTAGAGCGCCTCCTGGATGGGGAGGAGCCTTTCCGCGAAGTTCTCGCCCACCATCTGGTACATCGGCCATTCGTGGCCGGGGCAGTTGATGCCCGTCATGTCGTGCCCGATGACGAGGTCGAAGCGATAGCGCGCGTCGCGCATCGCCTGCTGCACGAACGCCTCGCTCGCGACGAGGCCGATCTCCTCCGCGTCGAAGAAGATGGGCATGAGCGTCTTCGAGTTGTTGTACGAGGCCAGCGTGCGCGCGAGCTCGAGCGCGACGGCGGTGCCGCTCCCGTCGTCGTAGGCGGCGTAGACGGTCGCCTGGTGGCTGTCGTAGTGCGCGACCCACGCCACGACCTGCTCGGGCAGCGTGCTCCCCTTCTTCACGCCGACGACCGTGCGGATGCCGCCTTCGATGGGCGATTCGCCGCTCACGGGGATCGGCACGCCGCGCACCTGCGGGGGCACGTAGTAGAAGATGCGCGCGTCGTAGCCCGCCGCCTCGAGGTCCGCGAGCAGGCGCTCCGAGGCCTCGATGTTGGTGGGCGTCCCCGCGTGCCGGTACGGCGTGTTCATGACGAAGTCCTCCCACCAGAGCCGCGCGCGCGTGGCGTCGACCTGCGGGGGCTGGAGGTCCGAGAGGTCGGGAAGGACGGCGGCGCCGGCGCGGGGCGCGCGGGTGTCGTCGGAGGAGGGGAGCCCGAGGCAGCCGGCCGCGAGGAGCGCGACGGCGAGGCCCACGGCGAGGGAACGCATGCGCGCGCAGCAGGGCGAGGATACTTCTTGGTTGCTGCCGCCGCGGCGCCTAGAGGAACGGCACGGGGCCGGTCATCGTCATGTCCGGGTCCTGGAAGTACGGAAGGAAGCGCACGTTGGGCGTGACGCCGTTCTGGTAGGCGCCCACCTGGTCGGCGACGTTGATGCTCGGGCCCATCGGGCGGCCGAAGTAGTTGTGCGTGGCGTCCACGAGCGACTCGCCGCCGCGGATGGCGTCGCGCTCGTTGCGCATGAGCACGCTGCGGTGGATGTCGAAGGGTGTCGGCCCGCTCGCGGGCAGGTTCCAGAGGAAGGGTGCCAGGTGCGGGAGCGACGGGGGCGGCAGCATCGGCGCGCCGGCGTCCGTCGTGGCGCCCGCCAGGGCGATGCCGTCGAAGTTGTAGCTGACGTTGAGGCGCAGCGCGCTCACGGCCGTGGGCCGCGCGCGGATGCCGGCGCCCTCGTTCCCGATGAAGAGGCTGTCGGTGAGCGTCCCGCCGCCGACGATCTCGAGGCCGTCCTCGTCGTTGTCGAAGAACTCGCTGTCGTCGACGAAGAAGTCGCCGTGGATGCGCGCGCCGTCCTTCTCGTTGCCGCTCGCGTTCACGAGCTGGAGGTTCGCGCCGCCGAGGAGGACGAAGCCGCTCCCCTCGTTCCCGAGCGCGACGTCGCCGCGCCAGGTGGAGTGGCCGTTCACGCGCGCGCCGTCGCCGCGGTTGCCCACGAACGCGTTGAAGCGCGCGGCGAGGCTGGAGCAGCTCTGGGGGCCCGCGCACGCCTCCGTGTCGATGAGCCCCTGGCCGTTGAAGGAGACGTTGTTGCGCTCGAAGGCGAGCGAGGCGCCGTTCTCGAGCCGCACGCCCGCCTCCGCGTTGTGCTGCACGCGGTTGTCGGCGAAGACGCCGGACGTGCCCGAGAGGCGGACGCCGACGCGGTTCTTCACGAACGTGTTCCCGCTCACGTTCACCAGGTTCGGCGAGCCCTGCACGTCCGCGCCGATCTTCGTGTCGAAGACGGTGGAGTTCGTGAGGACGACGCCGGCGGAGCCGCCGACGCGGATGCCGATGTCCACGACGCTCACGTTCACGCGCGCGATGACGCCGAAGCATCCGTTGCCAAGGTCGATGCCGACGGTGGCCACCGGGTCGATGGGGATGGTGATGTTGACGTCCTTGACGCCGATGCCGCACGGGGGCACCTGCACGCCGGCGCCCACGACCTTCGCCTCGATGCCGGTGCGCGCGTTGAGGATGACGCTCGAGTTGACGTTGACGTTGAACGAGTTGACGACGCCCACGCCGATGTTCTGGTTCGCGATGACGCTGTTGTTGACGTTCGCGTTCACGACCTCGTAGAACACGATGCCGCCCTGCGCCGTGAGGGCGCCGTAGTGGTTCGACTGCCCGATGACGACGCCGTTGACGTGGACGTTCGCCTCCTTGTAGAAGAGGACCTTCTGCGAGGCGTTGAGCTTGCCGTCGACGTTGATGCCGTTCACGACGTTGGCGCTCATGTTCACGAACGCCTGCCGCGACGCGTACGGGATGTCGAGGCCGACGGTGTTGTTCGTGAGCACGTTCGCGCGCAGGTCGACGACGGAGCCTTGCGTGAAGGCGATGCCCACGCTGTTGCGCGAGATGACGTTCCCGCTCACGACGCCGCCGGTGTTGCGCAGCTCGATGCCGACGCGGAGGTGGTTGGAGATGGTGTTGTTCGCGATGAGGACCGGCGAGTGCACGGCGATGATGGCGTCGGTGCGGCCGTCCGCGATGAAGTTCCCCGTGACGTTGCCCGACGTCGCGTCGAGAAAGATCTGCGTGCGGATGGAGAACTTGATCGAGTTGTTCGCGATGGTGACGTCCTTCGTCACGCGCACGTCGATGCCCGCGTCGCACGTGTCGATGGTGTTGTTCGCGATGATCGTGCCGATGGACGCGAAGGAGACGATGGCCGTCTGGCACGCCGTGATGATGTTGCAGTCGATGGTCGCGTTCGTCGTCGAGTGGACGCTGATGCCGGCGACGAGCACGTCGTCGTGGATGTCGTTGCAGCGGATGATGGGGCTCCCGCGCTGCGCGTCGATGCCGTAGCCGATGTAGACGAACGCGTTCGACTCGACGCGCGAGTTGGAGTTGAGCAGGACGACGCCGCGCTTCTGCGCGGACACGGACGCGTCGCCGATGAGCGAGTTGTCGACGACGTCGGCGTCGGCGTTCGTGACGACGATGCCCTGCGACCGCACGATGACCTGGTTGTTCTGCACGACGCCGATGGAGCTTGTCGCGCTCACCTGGATGCCGACGCCGGCGCTCAGGAGGTTGTGGCGGATGGTGAAGTTCGCGCTCACGTTGTGCACGCGGATGGCGGTGCCCGTGGTGGTGATGGACCAGCCTTCGATGATGAACGGGTCGCTCGCGCTGCCCGTCCCGCTGCGCACGCCGTTCGCCGCGGTGAAGGCCGCGTCGCTCTCGATGACGATGGGGCCGCGCGGGGTGAAGGGG
>DASRYU010000227.1:0-14193 GCA_035687045.1 Thermoplasmatota archaeon
AGGCGTGGGACGCGCAGGAGCGCCTCGAGGGTCGCCTTGCGAACATCGGGAAGGGCAAGTACGGCCGCGTGCTCCGCATGGCGCGCAAGCCCACGCCCGAGGAGTACCGCAAGGCGGCGACGGTCTCGGCCGTCGGCATCGCGGTGCTCGGCGCGCTCGGCTTCGTCATCTACTATCTGATGAGCTTCATCCCGCAGGGCTGAAGGCTCTCTACTTCTTCCTGCGCGAGAGCAGGATCGCCGCCACGAGCCCCAGCGCGAGCGCCACCACGAGCACGGGGTTCACGCGCGGCGTCGTGGTGCCCGGCGCCTGCGAGCCCTCGCCGGGAAGCGCCATCGTCTCCTCTTTCGCGAGGCTTCCCGCGTGCTGGCCGGGCAGGTAGATGGGCGCGTAGGCGCGGTGGGAGAACGAGTCGAGCGCCACCGGCTGCGGGCGCCCCAGCGCCTCGACGAGGAGCGTGACGTTCTCCGGGTCCGGCGCCTCGATGACGAGGTCGAAGTCGCCGAAGCCGTCCGTCATCGTGGGGAACGTCCGCGTGCTGCCGTCCGCGCCGCGCACGGTGAGGTTCACCGGGAGCCCGATCGCGGCGACGCCGTAGACCTGGATCCCCTCGAGCGTCGTGGGGCCCACCTCCCACGCGCGCCCCGACACGCGGAACGTGCTTTCCCAGCCGGGGGGCGCGACGCCGGTCTCGTTGGGCTCGCGCAGCGTCACCACCGTGCGGCGGAGCGCGACGTCCACCGGGCGCTCCACGCTCGCGTTGCCGACGCGCACGCCCGCGCGCGCGCCCTCGGCGAACTGGTGGTGGTGGAAGCAGAAGCGGAAGTCGCCCCACTCGTCCGTCACGCTCTGGTGCGGCCCCTCGCGGCACGGCTCGAGGAAGTCCTCGCCGACGGAGAAGAACTCCACCTCGCGTCCCGGGAGGGGCGTGCCGTCGCTTCCGACGAGGCGTCCCTCGAAGATGAAGCGGTGCGAGTAGACGTGGTCCGCGAGCGCGGGCGCGGCGAGGAGGACGAGCGCGACGAGCGCGACGTTCCTCATCCGCCGCTCACCACGCGCAGGATGCGGATGCGGTCGCCGTCGACGAGAGGCTCGTCCGATGGGAGCGGCCGGTCGCCGCGGAAGACGAGGACAAGCTCCGGGCGGATGCCCAGCGCGCGCGGCGCGTCGTCCGCCTTCGCGTCCTCGGCCACCTCGAGCGTGCGCTCCTTCTCGGCGAACCCGTGGAGCGTCGCGTGCACGCGCACGGGGCGAAGGAGGGGCGCGCCCTCATCAACGTGCTGTCGCCACGACGGGGACGCTCTCGGGCCCGTCGCGCAGCCAGGCCTCGACCTCGTCCATCGAGCGCGTGCTCGCGCGCACGGCGCCCTGGAACGGGTTGTCGAGGTCGTAGATGAGGAGCAGGAGGCCCACGAGGAGGAAGCTCGCGAAGAAGTGGAGCGCGAGCGCCGCGCCGAGGCCCGGGATGCGCGCGAGGGTGAGCACGGCGAGCGCGCCGGTGACGGCGAGGCCAGCGAACGCGTAGCCCGCGCGCAGGAAGGTCGTCTCCATGATGGTGCGCAGGCGGTCCGTGTCGCGCACGACGGTCGTGATGTTGCTCTGGATGGTGCTGAGCATGCCGGCCGCGACGGGCGCGCGCGCCGCTTCCAGCACGAGGAGGTCGAGCCGCTCGAGCGGCGCGAAGGCGCGCGCGGTGCGGATGCGGTCGCCTCGGCGCAGGTCCTCCGCGACGGCGCTCGCGGACGCCAGGAGCTCGCGGCGCATCTGCGCGAGCCGGTCCCCCTGCGCGAGAAGCGCGAGGTCCGCGTGGAGGCGGCGGAAGGTGGAGGCGAGCTCGCTGAGGAGCCGCTCGCTGTCCTTGAAGTCGGCGAGCACGCCGGCGAGGATGATGGCCAGCGTGAAGATGACGCCGCCCAGGAGCGACGTCGCCAGCACGAGCGTGTCGATGCGCTCCCAGCCCATGTGGTGGACCGCGTACTTCACGCCGACGAGCGGGAGGGCCAGCACGAGCGCTTGCGCCGCGATCGCGAACCTGCCCTCGTACCAGCGCTCCGCCACGGCCCTCCAGCCTCCGGGCGACGCATCAGCCTGCCGGGGGAACGTATGACCAGATTCCGACACTTGCGTCCCCTCCGTCCCTTTGGAGTCAGCATCCTTACGTCAGAGACGGCGGCATGAGGGCGCAGAATGAGCAAGATCGTCAAGGTCGGCATCGTAGCCGCCACCGGCTATCTCGGCACGGAGCTCCTGCGCCACCTCGCGCACCACCCGCACGCCCAGGTCGAGCGCCTCGCGAGCGCGACGAGCGCGGGCAAGAGCGCGAAGGGGCGCTTCCCCGCCTTCGGCAAGCGGTTCGACGGCATGACGTTCGTTCCCATGACGGCCGAGGCCCTCGCCGGCGTCGACGTCGTCTTCCTCGCCACGCCCAGCGGCGTCGCGCGCGAGCTCGCGCCCTCCCTCCTCGACGCGGGCCTGCGCGTGGTCGACCTCTCCGGCGACCACCGCCTCAGCCGCGGCGCCGCGAAGAAGCACTACGGCGCGGACCCGCTGGCCACCGGCGCGGTCTACGGCCTGCCCGAGCTCAACGCCGAGCGCATCCGCACCGCGAAGCTTGTCGCGAACCCCGGCTGCTACCCCACCGCGAGCGCGCTGGCGCTCCTCCCGCTCGCGCGCGCGGGCCTCATCGACGAGCCCGTCATCGTCACGGCGCTCTCGGGCGCGAGCGGCGCGGGGCGCGAGCCGAGCGAGGACCTCCACTTCCCCGAGATGAACGAGAGCGCGCGCGCCTACAAGGTGGGCACGCACCGCCACGAGCCCGAGATCGCGGAGACGCTGAGCTTCGCGGCCGGCCAGGGGATCCGCGTCTCGTTCACGCCGCACATCGTGCCGATGAACCGCGGCATCGTCGCCACCGCGCACGCGAAGCCCAAGGGCCCCGCGCTGGAGCCTGGCGAGCTCGTCGCGCTCTACGAGAAGGCGTACGCCGACTCGCCCTTCGTGAGCGTCGTCGAGCACGAGCCCGACACGAAGCACGTCCGGAACACGAACATGTGCCACGTGAAGCCGCACGGCGTGAACGGCGCCGGCTACTACATCGTGACGAGCGCGATCGACAACCTCGTGAAGGGTGGCAGCGGCCAGGCCATCGAGAACATGAACATCATGTTCGGGCTGCCGCGCGACGCGGGCCTCACCGCCCTCGGAGGTGGCCCGTGATGGTGGGCGCGCTCGGACCCAAGCTCATCGAGGGCGGCATCCACCAGGTCAAGGGCTACAAGATGCAGGGGTACGCCGCGGGCATCAAGCGGATGCGCAAGGACCTCAGCATCATCTACAGCACCGAGCCGGACACCGCCGTCGCGGGCGTGTTCACGACGAACAAGGTGCGCGCCGCCCCCGTCGTCCTCAGCGAGGAAAACATCGCGAGCGGGCGCGCCCGCGCCATCGTGTGCAACGCCGGCTGCGCCAACGCCGCCACCGGCGAGCAAGGCTACCGCGACGCCGTCGAGATGGCGGAGATCACCGCGAAGTCGCTCAACATCCGGGCCGAGGAGGTCGTGGTGGCTTCCACCGGCGTCATCGGACGCCACCTCCCGATGGACATCGTGCGCGAGGGCATCCGCAACTGCGCCGGCACGCTGGACCAGGCGGAGCCGGGCAGCGTCGCCAAGGCGATGATGACGACGGACCTCGTGCCGAAGGAGTGCCTCGTCGAGGCGGAGATCAACGGCACCGTCGTCCGCTTCGGCGGCGTCGCCAAGGGGAGCGGCATGATCCACCCCAACATGGCGACCATGCTCGCGTGGATCGTGAGCGACGCGGCCGTCGAGCCGGCGACGCTCCAGGTGGCGCTGCGCGACGTGGTCAACCGCACGTTCAACATGATCAGCGTCGACGGCGACACGTCCACGAACGACATGTGCGTCGTCCTCGCCAACGGCGCCGCGGGGAACCCCCTGGTCACGCGCCAGCGCGGCTACCAGCAGCTCAAGGACGCCCTCTACCTCGTGTGCGAGACGCTCGCGAAGAAGATCGCGCGCGACGGCGAGGGCGCCACGACGCTCCTCGAGGTCCGCGTCGAGAACGCGCGCACCGCCGAGGACGCGCGCGTCGCCGCGCGCGCCGTCACGAAGAGCCCGCTCGTGAAGAGCGCGGTGTTCGGCCGCGACCCGAACTGGGGGCGCATCCTCGCCGCCGTCGGCTACAGCGGCGCCGAGTTCGACCCCTCCAAGGTCGACGTGCAGATGAAGAGCGCCGCGGGCGCCGCGTGGGTCCTCAAGAACGGGGAGCCGTGCGAGACCCTCGACAAGGACGGCCTGCGCCGCATCGTCGACCGCGACCACGTCATCTTCGTCGTGGACCTCCACGACGGAGAGCACGACGCGACGGCATGGGGCTGCGACCTCACCTACGACTACGTGAAGATCAACGCCGACTACACGACGTGATATCATGGCAACGAATGGCATCAACGTCATCAAGCTTGGAGGCAAGAGCGTCGAGACCGAGAGCGGGCGCGCGCAGCTCGCGCAGCGCATCGCCGCCCTCCGCGGCGCCGGCTGGAAGCTCATCGTCGTGCACGGCGGCGGCGCCCAGGTCACCGCCGCGCTCGCGAACGCGGGCATCGAGGCGCGCTTCGTGAACGGGCTGCGCGTGACGGACGAGAAGGTGCTCGAGGTCGCGGAGCCGGTCTTCGGCCACATCGGCAAGACCATCGCGCACGCGCTCACGGAGGCCGGCGCGCCCGCCGTGGCGCTCACGGGACGCGACGCGCACCTCCTGCGCGGCGTCGTGAAGGACGCCTCGCTCGGCCGCGTCGGGACCATCACCGCCGTCGAGGCGGACCTCCTGCGCCACCTCGTCTACAACGGCGTGACACCCGTCGTCGGCCCCATCGCGACCGACGCGAGCGGGCCGCTCAACGTCAACGCCGACGAGGTCGCGAGCGCCATCGCGAAGGCCGTCCACGCGAAGGACCTCCTGCTGCTCACGGACGTCCCGAACGTCCGCAACGGGCAGGGCAAGCCCATCCCGACGCTCACGCCCGCGGGCGCGCAAGAGCTCATCCGCTCGGGCGCGGCTACCGGCGGGATGATCCCCAAGATCCAGGGCGCGCTCGACGCGCTCACGTCGGGTGTCGCGCGCGTGCGCGTCCTCGACGAGCCCGGGCTCACGAAGCTCGCGGCGGGGGAGGAAGCGGGAACGGTGTTCGCGGGATGAATCTGAAGGAGCGCTGGGAAGCCTCGTACGCGCCGAACTACGCGGCGCCCTCCATCATGCTCGACCACGGCAAGGGCGTGGAGGTGTGGGACGCCAACGGCAAGCGCTACCTCGACTTCCTCGCCGGCATCGCCGTCTCGAGCACCGGCCACGCGCACCCGAAGGTCGTCCGCGCCATCGCCGAGCAGGCGGGGCGCCTGATGCACACGAGCAACCTCTACGCGAACGCGCCCAACGTCGCGCTCGCGGAGCGGCTGCGCGCGGCGACCGGCTACGACAAGGTCTTTTTCGGCAACAGCGGCGCGGAGGCGAACGAGGCGGCGCTCAAGCTCGCGCGCCGCCACGCGCACGCGAAGGGGAAGCCGGAGGCGATGGTCCTCTCGCTCGAGCAGAGCTTCCACGGGCGCACCACCGGCACCGTGCGCCTCACGGCGCAGGCGAAGTACCAGAAGGACTTCGGCCCGCTCCCGACGCAGGTGGCGCACGTCCGCGCGAACCACGTCGGCGCGCTGGAGAAGGCGTTCGCGGAGGGGCCGGTGTCGGCGCTCTTCCTGGAGCCCGTCCAGGGCGAGTCGGGCGTGCGCCCGCTCACGGCGAGCTTCGTCCAGGCCGCGGCGAAGCTCTGCCGCGAGCACGACGCGCTCCTCGTCGCGGACGAGATCCAGACGGGTGTCGGTCGCACGGGCAAGTTCCTCGCGCTCGAGCACTTCGGCGTGAAGGCGGACGTCACCACACTCGCGAAGGGCATCGCCTCGGGTATGCCGCTGGGCGTCACGCTCATGACGGAGCGCGTCGCGTCGCTCCTGGCGCCGGGCGACCATGGCAGCACGTTCGGCGGCAACCCCGTGGCGAGCGCCGCCGCGCTGGCGACGCTCGACGTCCTCGAGGAGGAGCGCCTCCTGGAGAACGCGCAGACGATGGGCGCCTACCTGCGCGAGCGGGCGCAGGCGCGCGTGCCGGGCGTGAAGGAGACGCGCGGCCTCGGGCTCCTCGTGGGCATCGAATTCGCGGAGCCGAAGGCGAAGAAGGTGAAGGCCGACGCCGAGGCCGCCGGTCTTCTCGTCAACGCCATCGGCGAGAGCGTCCTGCGCCTCGCGCCGCCGCTCGTCGTGCGCCAGGAGCACGTCGACGAGGCGGTCGAGATCCTCGCGAAGGCCGCCGCTTAGGCTCTCCCGAGAGCCGTTAAGGTCCCGCGGAGCGTCCGCGCGTCGATGAGGCTCGTCGCGCTGGCGCTCCCGCTCCTCTTTCTCCTGCCCAGCGCCGCCGCGAGCCACACGTACGACCTGACCTACTACATGCAAGGGCAGGGGTGCGCGAACAACTGGCTCTACATGCGCAACTGCGCGACCTTCTTCCCGCCGCGCAGCGAGAGCGGCGTGTCCGTGCAGCTGCAGGACATCAGCGGCAGCAGCGTCCGCATCCGCGTCTGCCACGAGTGGACGTACGACGACGGGTCGCACGCGCGCGTCCGCTGCAACGAAGGGTGCTCTCCGAGCTTCTCCGACGCGCTCCAGCACCCGCCGTGGCCGTGGAACACGACGTACCGCGTCATCGTCGACCTGCGCGGCGGCCCGCTGCCATGCCAGGCGACGCCGACGGCCGGAAGCATCGTCATCGCGTTCACGTGACGAGGGAGAGAGGGAGCGAGGGAGCGGGGGAGCGAGGGAGGGCGAGGGCTTAGGCCGAGGGCGGGCGCTCGCGCGCGCCTTCTGGGGCGAAGGCTTAGGCCGAGGGCGGGCGCTCGCGCGCCTTCTGGGGCGAAGGCTTAGGCCGAGGGCGGGCGCTCGCGCGCCCGCGTGGACATCCGCCCGTTCTATCCGCCGCGCGACGAGGAGAGCCGCAAAGGGGACTTCGGGCGCGTGCTCGTCATCGGCGGGAGCGAGCGCTATGCCGGCGCGCCCGCGTTCAACGCGCTCGCGGCGCTGCGGGCTGGCGCGGACCTCGTGACGGTGCTCGCGCCGCGCCGCGCCGCCGACATCGTGGCGGGCTACGCGCCCGACCTCATCACGCACCCGTGCGAGGGCGCGTTCCCGGAGTTCGCGGACGTCGAGGAGCTCCTGCCCTACGCCGACGCCGTCGTCGTGGGCGGCGGGATCGAGCGCTCGTCGAAGGCGCACCGCGCGCTGCGCGCGATCCTGGGCGCGCTCCGCAAGCCGATGGTGGTGGACGCCGAGGCGCTCCGCGCGCTCGCGGGCGACAAGGGGCTCGTGCGGGGCAAGGCCGCGCTCCTCACGCCGCACGGCGGCGAGTATCAGGCGATGACCGGCCGCGAGTGGCCAAGGAACGAGGCGCACCGCGAGGAGGCGTGCCGCGTCGCCGCGCAAGAGTTCGGCGCCACCGTCATCGTCAAGGGGCGGCGGGAGGTCATCAGCGACGGCACGCGGGTCGCGCGCGACGAGGTCGGCTCCCCCTACCTCACCAAGGGCGGCTACGGCGACCTCCTCGCGGGCGCCGCGGGCGCTCGGCTCGCGCGGGGCGACGCGCCGTACGACGCCGCGCGCGTGGCGGCGTACCTCGTGGGCGCGGCGGGGGAGCGCGCGGCGCGGGAGCTGGGCGAGTCGACGCTCGCGAGCGACGCTCTGGCGCGCATGCCGGACGTGCTGCGCGACGCGCTCCGGTGAACCCTCAGAGGAAGCGCAGCTGGCTCTCGCTCACGCGCTCCGCGGCCCCCTCGCGCACGAGGATGGGCCCGACGTAGACGACCGCGAGCTCCACGCCCAGCTTCGCTCGCAGCCACGAGCCCAGGGAGCCGCGCGCCGGACGCCGCGACGCGCCGATGGGCACCGTCTTCCCGCCGAAGTGCGCAAGAAGCTCCGCGTACGTCTCGGGCGGGACGACGAACGCCTTGTTCCGCCCGTGCAGGACGCGCGTGCCGCGCTCGAGGTCGCCCGCGTACGAGAAGCGCCCGTGCTTCCCCCACGCGTCGAGCGACGGTCCCAGGCCCACGCGCAGGCAACGTCGGGATGAAACGTGAAGCTGCGGATGCCTCGGCGTGCGCGGGCGGACGCTGGCGGTCGTCCTTGTCGTCATGGCGTGCTTCGCGTTCAACAGCCTCGCCACGCGCCTCCTCGTCGCGCAGGGGTGGCTCGACGCCGCCGGCGTCACCATCGCCCGCTTCGCCTCCGGCGCGGGGATGCTCGTGGCGCTCCTCGCGGCGCAGCGCCGGGCGCGGGAAGCGGCACCTCGGCGGGCGGACGCGCTCGCGGCGCTTCTTCTGGGCGGCTACGCGCTCGCCATCGCGTACGGCTACCTCTTCATCACCGCCGCCGCCGGCACGTTCGTCTTCTACGCGCTCGTCGTCGCGACGATGACCGCGGGCGGCCCGCGCCCCAGCGCCCGCGCCGTCGCCGGCGCCCTCATCGCCCTCGCGGGCGTCGCCCTCCTCGCGCTCGGCCGCGTCGAAGGCACGACGCCGCTCGGCGTGGCGCTCCTCGCGGTCACCGGCGCGACGTGGGGCGGCTACTCGCTCCTCCTGCGCCGGGGCGGCGCGCCGCTCGCCGGCAACGCGCGCGCGTTCGTGGGCGTCGCGCTTCTCCTGCCGCTCCTGGCGCTCGTCGAGCGCGAGCGCCTCGTGTGGACGCCCCACGGGCTCGCGCTGGCCCTCTTCATGGGCGCCGCGACGACCGCGCTCGCGTACGCCCTCTGGGCGCGCGTGCTTCCCGAGCTCACGCCCATCCAGGCGGGCACGTTCCAGCTTGTCGTGCCCGTGCTCACCGCGGCGGGCGGCGTCGCGGCGCTGGGGGAGCCGTTCGGGGCGCGGCTCGCGCTCGCGGGCGCGCTCGTGCTCGCGGGGATGGCGCTCGCGCTTCCGGGCGCGCGGTCGGCTTCGAGGTCACCCGGAACCCGAGGCGCCTGAGCCAGCCGTTCACCTGCGAGCCTCCACGGAAGCGCGTGAGAGGAATGCCAGCGGCCACGGACCAGATCTGCTTCGGCGGATACGAGCGCCGACCGTGCCACACGACGTACCTGTAGCTGGGGTGCCGTAGCCACCATACGTCGTCCTGCCGGCGCGGGTGTCGAAGACGATGCTCCTTCATCGCCTGGAGCACCGCCTTCCGCGAGACGTCCGCGGACCCCAACGCTGGAGCTTTGGCGCTTCCCTCCGCGCCCGTCGCAGCACGATTCCATAGCGTGTGGCCCTGCCGGCGCAACAGCACGACGACGTACGCCTCCAGCAATACCGCCGAGTCGGTGTCGCCTGTCTCGCGGACGCGCCACGTGAACGTGCGCATGCGACGAGCCATCGCTTCGCCGTACGGCACGCGCTCTCTGTCGTGGACGATGTCTTGGAGGCGGCTGCTCGCCTCGCGGAAGCCGAGGTGCTCGTGCAGCACGCGGCGCCTAAGGTTGCTCGACATCCCGACATACACCGGCTTCCCCTTCTCGAGCGCGATGTAGACGCCCGGCTGCGAGCGAAGTCGCGAAGGGAGCGCCTCGGCGGCCAGGACTGGCGATCGGAGCAACGCCGTCGCTTCGCGCGCGAGCTCCGCGACGAGGCTGCGCAAGGGGAGCTCACCTGTTCATCGCGTGAACCATCTTCCCGTGGATGCCCTCGGCGGCTTCCATGATCGCCTCCGGGAACGTGGGGTGCGTGTGGATGGTGAGCGCGAGGTCCATCGCCGTCGCGCCCATCTCGATGGCGAGCGCGGCCTCGGCGATGAGGTTCGACGCCTCGGCGCCGACGATGTGGACGCCCAGAAGGAGGTCCGTCTTCTTGTCGGCGACGACCTTGACGAACCCCTCCGTGGCGTTCGTGGACTTCGCGCGGCCGAGCGCGGCGTACGGGAACTTCGAGACGACCGGCTCGTACCCCTTCTCGCGCGCCTGCGCCTCGGTGAGGCCGACGGTCGCGACCTCGGGCTCCACGAAGATGGCCCACGGGAGCGCCTTGTAGTCGAGCGCCGCGCCCTTGTCTCCGGCGATGACGGCCGCCGCGACGAGCCCCTCCTTCGAGGCCTTGTGCGCGAGCGCGGGGCCGGGCACGATGTCGCCGATGGCGAAGATGTGCGGCACGTTCGTCTGCCCCTTCTCGTTGACCTTGATGAGGCCGCGTTCGCCGACCTGCACGCCCGCCTTCTCGAGGCCGAGCGCGTCCGTGTTCGGGCGGCGGCCGACGGCGACGAGGACCTTGTCCGCCGGGAGCTTCTCCTCCTTACCGTCCATCTCGATCGCGACCTCGCGGCCGTCGTAGCCCTTCGCCTTCGCCTTCGTGAAGACCTGGATGCCTTCCTTCTTGCAGCGCCGCTCGATGAGCTTCACGATCTCCGGGTCCTGCCCGGGGAGGAGCTGGTCCATCATCTCGACAACGGCGACCTTCGCGCCCATCGCGGCGTAGGCCATGCCGATCTCGAGCCCGATGAAGCCGCCGCCGATGACGACCATGCGCTGCGGGAGCTCCTCGAGGTCGAGCGCGGCCGTGCTGTCGACGATGTTGCCGCCGAAGGCGAAGCCGGGGACCTGCACGGGGCGGGAGCCCGTCGCGAGGATGCAGCTCTTGAACTGGACCGTCACGGGCCCGTCCTTCGTGGCGACGCTCACCGTGTTGGGGCCGGTGAACGTGGCGGTGCCGAAAAGCGACTCCACCTTGTTCGCCTTGAAGAGCTGGCCGATACCGTTCGTGAGCCCCGTCGTCACCGTGCGCTTCCACGCCTGCGTCTTCTTGAGGTCGATCTTCGCGCCGGAGACCTCGATGCCCATGTCGGGCGCCTCGTGCGCGATGCCGCGGAACGTGCGCGCGGCGTGGATGAGCGCCTTGGAGGGGATGCAGCCGACGTTCAGGCACACGCCGCCAAGCTTCTCCTTCTCGACGCAGAGGACCTGCTTTCCGAGCTGCGCGGCGCGGATGGCCGCGACGTAGCCGCCGGGTCCTGCCCCGATGACGAGCACTTCGGTCTGGCGCGTGGTCATGGCCTCGGCACAAGCGAGCCGTATAAAAAGGCTCATGAGCCGACCTCGAACAGTTCCCGCTGTGCGGCTCCGCATCGGCTGCTCGGGCTGGTCGTACGACGACTGGCGCGGCCCGTTCTACGCGCGCGACGCGGAGCCCGGCCGCTACCTCGAGGCGTACGCGCGCGTCTTCCGCTTCGTCGAGGTGGACGGCACGTTCTACCGCGCGCCGACGGCCGCCGACGCGGAGCGCTGGGTGCGCGCGACGCCGGAGGGCTTCCTCTTCTCGCCGAAGCTTCCGCGCGCCATCACGCACGACGCGAAGCTGCGCCAGGTCGACCACGCCGTCGACGCGTTCCTCGAGGCGCTCACGCCCGTGCGCCGCGCGGGGAAGCTCGGCCCGTGCGTGCTGCAGCTGCCGCCGAGCTTCAAGTTCGACGTGGACCTCGACGCGCTGCGCGAGTTCCTCTCCGAGTGGCCCTCCAGCGTGCTCCTCACCGTCGAGCTGCGGCACGCGTCGTGGTGGCGCGACGAGACGTACGACGCGCTGCGCGAGCGGGGCGCCATCCTGTGCTGGAGCCTCAACGAGTACGGGCGCACGCCGTACGTGCGCACGGCCGACGCCGTCTACGCGCGCCTCATCGGGGACCGCGCGCTCGACGCGAACGGCGGCCGCTGGGACACGGTGCAGCGCGACATGTGGCCGGAGGTCGAGCGCCTCCGCGAGGAGCTCGCGAGGGTGCGCGGCATCGCGAGCGACGCGTTCGTCATCGCGAACAACCACTTCATGGGCTTCGCTCCGGCGTCGTGCCAGCAGGTCGCGCAGGCGTTGGGCGAGCCGGCCTTCGACCTCGCCGCCGCCGCGCGCGTGCGCGGGCAGCGCGGCCTCGCGGACTTCGGCTAGCGCCTCACTCCCACGGGAGCGGCGCGTCCACGCGCGCCGGGAGGACCGGCACGTCGAGCGCGCTCCCGAGCTCGGGCCCGGTGAGGACGCTGACGCGCACCGGGCCCATGGCCTCGGTCGTCATCGTGCCGAAGACGCTGGACGTGCGGAGCACGAGCTCGAGCTTGACGCCCTTCTCGACGACATACTCGCGCGGCTGGAAGGAGAGGCGGTACGGCACGACCTCGCCCTCGGGCACGGGCTTGTACTCGGCGTACCCCTCGCGCAGCGCGGCGGCGAGCCCGCCGTAGACGATCGAACGACGCTCGTTGCCCTCGATCTCGTAGAGCGTCGCGAAGAGGTACGCGTTGGGCGCGTCCATGACCGCGTGCAGGTCGAGGTGGACGACGCCGCTCATGTAGAGGTCGCTCTCGAGGGGCGCGGAGACGAACCGCAGCTCCTCCTGCCCGCCGCCCGTCGCGGCGCGCAACGCGCCCTCGACGCCGTCGGTGGGGCCGAGCCCCGCGTAGGGCCGGCGGTCCGCGTAGTACGTCGCCTCGCCCTCGGAGGTGGGCGCGTCGAACGAGAGCGTCATGCTGCTCGCGTCGAGGTGGAGCGCGCGGCGCGGCAGGTCGTTGTTCGGGAACGCGCTGTCGCCGCGCCACGTGTCGAGGTTCGTGATGATCTCGGCGGTCGGGCCGTTCATGACGCCCGTGTCGATCCCCTTGAGCCAGTGGTCGAACCACGCGATCTCGAAGGTCTGGTAGTCGTCGCGGGCGGGGAAGCGGTGGGCCCACTGGCCGAAGAAGCCCTTCTTCGGAGCGTCGATCTCGTTGAAGAAGTGCATGAGCTGCCACGGCTTGACGTTCCCGTCCGTGAAGCCCTGCGTGTAGAGGACGCTGGCCTGGATGTTCTTCACGCGCGCCGAGAAGTTGCGCACCTCGTAGAACTCCGTGTAGACGCTGTCCTGCTGCCACGCGCCTGTGACAAGCTCCGGCGTCCCGCAGCCGGCGGCGGCGTTCGCGCGCGCCCACGCCAGCGGGTCCGCCGTCGGCTCGATGGGGGGCGCCGCGCCGATGGCCTGGTACGCGGTGGGGGAGCCGCGGGGGCTCGACTCGCCGCTGGGCACGCCGCCGAAGTGCCAGTCGAAGTACGGGTCCGTGAGCCCCGCCGCGGCGACGATGGTCACGAGGTGCGGGGGCGCCATGACGGCCGCCTCGATGGGGGTCGTGCCGGGGTAGGAGGCGCCGATCATGCCGACCTTGCCGTCGCTCCAGGGCTGCTCGGCGATCCACTCGACGAGGTCGTACTGGTCCTGCTGCTCGTTGGGGCCCCAGACCTCGACGCACCCTTCGCTGTCGCCATAGCCGCGCACGTCCGCGAGCACGACGGCGTAGCCGCGCGGCACGTACGTGTCGACGAGGCCGTTGCCCAACGCGAGCGCGAGCGCCACGTCGAGGTGCTTGTACGGCGTGCTGTGGAGGATCGTCGGCCACGGGCCCTCGCCGTCGGGAAGGTACACCTCGGCGAAGAGCGAGATGCCGTCGATGGACGCGGTGATGCGCGTGTCGATGGCGGGCAGCACGCCGAAGGTCGGCTTCGAGAGCTTCGACTCGTCGATCGCCGCGTACGGCGGCACGTCGGCCGCCGCGCCGGCATCCTGGAAGGTGGCGGCGGGGCGAAGGTCGACGCAGCCGGCGAGCGCGCCGGTGAGAAGCAGGACGATCAGCGCGGCGGAGACGCCGCGGGGGCCGGACATGCCCGCGCAGCCTGAGCGCGCGGACATAGCCATTGTGGTCGCGGCGTTGTCATGGGCCGCTTAGCGCCAGAAGCTGTAGCGCTCGAGGAGGCGCCCCAGGCCGTTGCGCTGCTCGAGGGTCATGATGGTGCCCTCGGCCATCTTCTCGTCGAGGAAGACCTGCGCGTCCTCCGTCGACTGGCGCGCCCCGCGGGCGAAGAGCCCCTCGAGGAACGCGCGGACGTCCTTGTCGTCCATGCCGCCGGCGGAAGCCAGCACCTCTTTCGCGTCGTACATGAAGTGACCCTTGCGGCCCTGCGCGAGCATGCGCTTGCGGGCGCCGGGCACGGGGGCGCGCCAGTCGACGGAGGACGCGCAGGTCTTCCTCGACGAGAAGATGGCCGAGGGCACCATCATGACCCTCGAGCAGCGCAACGGCCTGGGGCGCCTCCTCGAGCGCTACAGC
>DASRYU010000228.1:0-46185 GCA_035687045.1 Thermoplasmatota archaeon
GAACTCGGCACTACAGCCGGATGACGCGCTCTTCGGGCCGCGGCTTGTTGCCCTTGAACTCGTCGAACGCGTACTCTTCCCACGTGCGCTTGCCAAGAACGATCTCGAGCTCGGGCGGCGTGATCATGGGCATGGGGTAGCGCGCGTAGTCGTCGGTGGTGATGCGGGGGCAGCTCGTGTTCACGAGCGCGTCGAGGTGCCGGAAGTACTGGAGGTTGTCCCAGCTGAAGAAGTCGAGCGCGATGAGGTGCGCCTCCTTCCCGTGGCTCTCGAGGAGGCGCTTGAGGCCGCGCGCGAGCTTCATGCGCTCCTGCCCGACCTTCGTGCCGATGAGGATGCCGAACGCCTGCGCGCCCTTCGCGCGCTCGATCGCGGCGAAGCGCTGGCGCATGAGGCGGTCCATCACGTCGTCGATGGTGCGCACCTCGCCGCTGTACGGATCGGCGAGGACGACCGGCTTCTCGGAGCCCCACGCGATGGCGATGGGGTGGAAGTCGCCGCTCCCGACGTAGACGAAGCCGTCGACCTCCGCCTCGATGGAGGTGCCGGCGGTGAAGTTGCAGCCAAGAAGCTGGGCGTAGCCCGCGAGGCGGTTGTCGCCCGCGCCCACGAGGACCTCGAAGCCGGCGGCCTTCATCGCGTCGGCCATCTCCTGGAGCTTGTGCTGGTGCTGCGCGGTGGTCACGATCCCCACGCGCGTCGGGCGCGCGCCGCGCTCCTCGCTCGCCCCGCTCGCGGCCTCTCGGCCGCCGGTGATCTCGGCGAGGCGCTTCGCGCCCGCGGCGGCGACGGCGCCGACGTCGAGCTTGTGGCGCGCGGCGACGTAGAGGACGTCCCACTGGAACAGGTGGTTGATGCTCGGCATCTCCGTGTGCCCGAAGTGGACAAGCATGTCCGCGCCGATCTGCTTCAGGTTGAGCGCGAGGTCGCAGGCGCCGTAGGAGGGGTCGGCGCTGATGACGTACTCGACGCCCGGCGTCTTCGCGCGGAGGATCTTCTCGATCTCCGTCGCGTAGTCGCGCAGCCCGTCGGGGAACTGGAGGCCGACGAGCTTCGTGCCGGCGCGGGCGGCGATCTTCGCGGCGACGCCGTCGAGGTCCATGTCGTACGAGTCGAACAGGGGGCCCGTCGCCCGACGCTGCTCCACGCCCTCGTACGTCCTGGTGCTCACGCCTTCGCCCACGCTCGCTTCCCTTAAAGGCCTTCTCCGGATGGCGACGCGGCTCGCCGCGAGCGGCGCCCCCTCAGGAAGCCGAGAAGAACGCTCGCCAGCGTGCAGGAGAGCGCGAGGGCCGCGAGCGCGCCCATGTGGGCCGCGAGGTCTCTCGCGCCGGGCGCGTAGAGCGTGGTCCGTAGCCCTTCGACGAGCCACGTGAAGGGGTCGACCGCGTGGAGGTCGGCGAAGAGCGGCGGGAGGAGCCCGACCGGGTAGATGGCGCCCGCGGCGGGGAGGCCCAGGGCGAGGACGGCGAAGGCGGGGAGGATGCCGGCGAGGCCGAAGAGGTCCATGAGGAGCGAGACGAGCGCGTACGCCATCCACGTGCCAAGGCCCAGGACGAGCGCGAGCTCGAGCGGGTCGCGCGCGGCGAAGCCGATGGAGACGACGACCACCGTCGCGAGCGCCCCCTGCGCGAACGCGGCGGCCGCGACGATGCCTCCGCGCGCGAGCGGGTGCAGGCCCGTCTGGGGGCGGAAACGCTCGAGCGCCGCCGCGCCGAGGTAGCCGCCGATCCACGCGGCCATCGCAAGGTACGTCGGGGCGAGCCCGTTGGCTGTGCGCGGCGGCACGGCGTTGACCTCCGAGTGCCGCACGTGCACCGGCTCGGCGAGATATCGCCCCTGCTCGAGCGTGAGCGCTCCGAGCCCCGTCGTGCCGAGCGTCGCGCTCTGGAGCGCCCCCTCTCGTGCCGCGTCGCGCGTCGCCTCCACCGCGAGCTCGAGCGCGCGCTGCGCGATGAGCCCTCCGGCCGTCGAGGCGCCGGGGTTCGCGAACGTCTCCACGAGCGCCGCGCGCGGCCTGTCCGAGGCGAAGCTGTCGAGGTCCGCGCTGAAGTTCGTCGGGAGCACGAGCGCGCCAAAGAGCCTCTTCTGCGCGAGCGCCTCGAGCGCCGCGCTGCGGTCGGCGTACTCCACCCACAGCACGGGCGAGCGCGTCTGCTGCAGCCGGGCGACGAGCTGGTCGCCGTGAGGCCCCGCGTCGAGGTTCACCACGGCCACGGGCACGCCGGCCTCCTCGCGCAGCGGGTCCAGCGAGGCGGCGACGTAGCTTGTGCCCAGAAGGAGCTGGCAGGTGAGGCCGGCGAGGACGGCCAGGACGACGAGGAGCCAGCCTGGCGCGCGTTCGAGCTGCACGCGCGGCACCGTGCGCGGGCGCGCCTAAGCGTTTCTACAGGAGGCGGACGCGCCCGTCGCGCACCTCGACGCGCTGGAGCGTCCGGATGCGCACGCCGTGCTCGCGTTCGAGCGCCTCGCGCCCCTCGCCCTTCTCGACGACGATGCCGATGTCCTGGATCACGAGACCCATCTGGCGGAACGCGGGAATGAGCGCGCCGAGCGTGCCGCCCGTGGAGATGACGTCGTCGACGAAGACGATGCGGTCGCCGCGCGAGAGGCCGTTGACGTAGAGCGCGCCCTTGGAGTAGCCGGTGGTCTGGCCGATCTCCTGCTCGTCGTCGAACCCGTAGCGGCGCTTGCGGATGACGGCGATGGGGATGCCCGTGTCGAGGGAGAGGGCCGTCGCGAGCGGGATGCCCATCGCCTCCACGGTGAGGATGCGGTCCGCGCCGCGCAGGTCGAGCGTCGCGCGCATCTCGGCCACCACCTCGCGCAGCAGGCCCGGCTCGATGGCGGGGATGCCGTCGGTGAGCGGGTGGACGAAGTACTGATAGCCGCCCTTGTCGACGACGCGCGCGTCGACGAGGCTCTTGCGGAGAAGCTCACCCATCGTGCTCTCCCTCCAGCGCGGCGGATCGAGATGCCGCGAAGACGCGAAGACGCGAAGCGAAGGGAGTCGTCCCGTCGCCTTCCCGGAACGGCACGGTGCTCACTCCTCCGCGGGGCGCGCGAGGGTGGGCAGGACCTCGAGGAAGTCCGCGACCGCCTTGTCCGTGACGTGCGGCATGACGACGACCTTGAGGCCGCCGCTCAGGGGCGCGAGCGAGACGAGCCACCCCTTCTCGCGCAGCGCCCCGCGCGTCGCGACCGGGTCGTCCACGCGGAAGGCGACGATGTTGAGCGTGGGCTCGAGCACGGGCGGGAAGCCGCGCGCCCGCAGACCCTCGGCGAGGAGCGCCGTCACGCGGAGGCACTCGCGCACGACGCGCGTGTACCCTTCGGCCCCCAGGTGCTCCATGACCGCCCACGTCGCGGCGGGCGCGGCGCCCGGGCGCGTGCCCTGCAGCGTGGGCTGCCGCTCCACGCTCACGTAGGGGGAGGGGACGCTCGCGGCGTCGAAGTCGCGCGCCTCGCGGGCGAAGAGGACGCCGCTCGGGATGGGCGCGAGCCCCATCTTGTGCGGGTCGAGCGCCAGGGTCGTGACGCCGCGCACGCCGAGGTCGAAGTCGGGGAGCGCGCGTCCGAGCCGCTTGGCGAAGGGGATGACGAAGCCGCCGAACGCGGCGTCCACGTGGAGGGGGACGCCGAGGTCGGCGCAGATGGCTCCAAGCTCCGGGATGGGGTCGACCACGCCGAGCTCCGTCGTGCCGGCGATGCCGACGACGCAGCACGTGTCGCGTCCGATGCGCTCGCGCGCGTCGTCGACGTCGACGCGTCCGTCGGGCCCCACGCGCGCGCTCACCGGGCGCAGGCCCAGGTAGCTCACCGCCTTGTCGAAGCTGAAGTGCGCGCTCTCGGGAAGGACGACCTCGCGGCCGCCTTTCTTGCGGTGCGCGAGAAGGATGCCCGTGAAGTTGGCCTCGCTGCCGCCCGTGAGGAAGACGCCGCGCGCGGTCGGCGGCGCGCGCACGAGCGCGCCGAGGGAGGCGAGGGCCTGCGCCTCGAGCTCCCGGGCGCCCGCGCAGAGGTGCGGGTCGCCGAGGTTCGTCTCGAGGAACGCGTGGTACGCTTCGACCGCGATGGGGTGGGGCTCGGTGCACATCGAGCCGAGGATGCGCCCGCTCGCGAAGGGCGTGTCGCGGGCGCGGGCGGCGCGAAGCGAGGCGCGCACGTCGTCGACGCTGCGGCCCGTCTCGCGCATGGCGAGGCATCCCGGGCTCCATCACATGACCCTTGCGGGCGTGCGGCGCGGGCTACGGCGCCCGCGCCTCCTCGCGGCGGCTGCGCACGCGGTGGATGAGCCATGCGATGCCCGCCCCCAGGAGGAGGAGCGCCGTCATGGCCGCGGCGACAAGCTGCGGGTCGGGGAAGAACGATATCACGCGCGCCGTCGCCCACGCCATGAGGACGTTCGCGAGCACGAGCGCCGCGGCGAGGGTCGGGAGGAGCCAGCGCGACGGGAGGCGCAGGAGTTCGCCGATGAGGACGCTCGTGAGCGCCCCCACCGGCAGGAAGGGCATGAACGTCAGCGCCCCCAGCGCGAGGACGTCGACGTCCGGGTTGCGCCGCGCGTACTCCTGCGCGCGCACGAGGTGGCGCTCGAGCCACGACACCTTGTGGAGCCCCGCCGCGAGCGCGACGAGGAGCGGGAAGAGGAGGAAGAGGCTCGTGAGCTCGATGAAGCTCACGGCGAGCGCGCTCTGGCGCCAGTCGAGCCCCTGCGACATGCCTGCGGGGATGCCTGCCTCGCGGCCGCCGACGATCTCGACCGCGAGGAGGACGAGCAGGGCGTGCTTCTGGTCGCTGAGGAAGAAGTAGGTGAGGGCCGCGAGCGCGATGGCCACGCCGATGGCGGCGGCGATCGGGACGTCGCGGCGAGGCACGTGCGGGGGCACCGGCGGGCCGGGCTCATGAGTCCTCTGGGTCGGAGTATCCTACGAATCACGAAAGAGCGTGAAAACGAACCCCGGAGGACGGCGTCCGCCGATGGCACCCCCGGCAAGGTGATGCTTCCGATGCGCCTGGTGCCACCCGGGAAGCACATGCAGAAGCCGACCACCCCCCCGCTCGCGAAGTCCGTGTCCCGCGACGTCCTCGACTGGGACCACGTGGAGCCGCGCCGCTCGACCACCGGGAAGGACGGCCTCGGCCTGTCTCCCGAGGACCGGCAGGCGCTCGGCCTCTCCGCCCCCCGCACGACCGACCTCGAGGCCCCCTCGCTCGGAGGCGCCGAGGCCGCCCTCGCGGACGTGCTCGCACGCGGCGGCGCCATCGGCAAGCCCGAGTTCCGCCGAAAGCGCTAAATAGCTCATTCTGCGGCCTGTCTCGGAAAGATGCTTGGCGCGCCGCCCCGCGGCGCGATTTTCCGCATCCTCTTCTACACCGGCGAGAGCCTCGTGTCGACCGTGACGAGGGGCGCGTACTCCCCGTCGAGGCCATAGACGCCCACCGTGACGCTCGCGTCCGCGTGCCGCGGCCCGCCCAGCGCCTGCTGCGCGAGCGACGCGCCGAGGCCGACGACATGGGCGGTGGAGCCGTAGCTCGCGCCCGCGACCGGCACGAACGCGCCCTGCGGCGTGTAGACGCCGACGACGAGGTGCGTCTCGACCGCGTTCGACATGTCGGGCGCGTCGCGCAGGTAGCGCACGCCCGCGACGGGGAACGCGTACGGCCCCGGGGTGTACGCCACCGCGTCCAGCGTCGCCGGCGAGCCTCCGACGCCGCCCGTGAGGGCGACGCCGACCGCCCACTCGACGGACGGCTGCGCGCCGTCGTAGTCGATGCTCGCGATCGGGATGAACGGGTCGTAGTGGAGCGGGTAGATGCCGACCTGATAGCTTTCCTGCTCCGCGCCGCGGCCGCTCTGGGTCTCCGGCTCGTAGCGCATGCCGAAGACGGGGCGGTAGAAGCCGAGCGTGAACGTGCCCGCGCTCGTCTGCCAGCGGTGGTCGGGCCCCTCGGACGAGAGGACCCACGCGTTCAGCGTCGTCTCGCCGTCGTAGGTCGTAGCCACGAGCGGCTGGTAGGCGCCGTTGAGGTACGAGCCCGCGCTGACCATGCCCCTGTACGCGTGGAGGTGGTAGGGGAAGTCGTCGTCGTAGCGCGTCCCGGCGAGCGGCGTATATTGACCGAGGACGAACGTGCCGACACTCGCCTCGAAGTCGCCCGCCATCTGCGAGCCCCAGCCGTCGAGCGCGAGGATGAGGGCGTACAGCTCGACGGGGAAACGCTCGATCCACGTGCGCGCGCCGACGAGCGGCACGTACTCGCCGAGGACGTAGACGCCGGCGCTCGTGAGGCGCTCGCTCTCCCACTCAAAGATGGGTTCGCCCAGGTTCGTCTCGTCCGCGTGGCCGCGGTGCCACGTCTGCGTGCGCGCGCCCACGAGCGGCGTGAAGGAGCCGCCGACGCCGGTGCCGACGCTCCAGCGCGCCTCCTGCTCGGCGGGAAGATACGTCGCGTCGCCGTCCTCGATGCCGAACTTGGTGTTCCACGTGTCGCTCGTCATCCAGGAGGTGCTGCCTTCGTCGCCGTCGTCCTCGCGCCACTCGTCCATCTGCACGACGACGAGCGGCGTGTCGGCGCCGGCCGCGGCGAGGCCGGCGGAGAGCGTGTAGTGGTTCTCGATGCGCGAGGCTCCACCGTCCACGTCGTCCTCGTAGTGGCGCGACACGTCCGCGCGGACATACATGGCGGCGGGCGTCGTGACGACGCCGTCGACGCGCGTGGCGGGCCCGACCGCGAGGCGCTTCCAGGCGCGGAAGTCGCCGACGCCGTCGCCCTCGTGCGCGCCGGTGCGTGAGATGGAGGCGCCCGCCCAGACGTCGTGGCCGGCGGCGACCTTGCGCGCCGTCCACACACGGACCTCGGGGCGGTCGATCCAGTCGTACGTGAGGTTGTGGGGCGCGAGGAGCGCGCTGTCGTCGTAGCCGCCGCCCACGCCGAACTGGCCCAGAAGCAGAGGCATGCCCATCTGCGCGACGCTCAGCGAGATGTGCTCGAGCGGAGGGTAGACCTCCGGCGGCAGGTTCGCGAGCTCCGTCCCGCCGTCGGCCGAGCGCACGTAGAGCACCAGCGTGTGCGCGAGCGTGCCAAGAAGAAGCGGCGCGAGCGACCCCAGGACGCCGACGATGAAGAGGTCGGGCGCGGCGATGCCGTAGACGTGCGGCACCATCTCGGCCGCGATCGGAAGCGCGTCGTCGGCGACGAGCGAGCCGGCGAACGCAGCGGCGCCGGCGAGGTCGCTCACGTTCTCGATGATGACGACGGGCAGGCGGAGAAGGCCCAGCGCGTCCGTGCGGACGTACGTGCCCAGCGTGATGTAGGGCGTACCCTCGAGCGTCCACGCGTGGAGGAAGACGCCCATCTCGCGAACCTCGGCACCATAGAGGAGCGGGTCGGCCTTCACGTTCTGCGAGCGCAGCGCGTGCGTGAACTCCGCGACGCCTGCGTCGCTCACCGGGAAGTTGCGCCACGTGCCGCCTTCGCCGTCGTCGATCGTGAGCATCAGCGTGCGGCCGCCGTCCGGGTCGAGGCGCGCGAGCGCGTCGGGGGGCGGGAGCTGCGGCGCGGCGGGAGCGGGCGTGGCGACCGCGGTCAGCGGCGCCGCGAGGGCGACGGCGGCCGCGACGAGCATGACGAGGGTGCGCACCTACGGCACCCCCGGCCCGTCGAGCGGGAACTGATGGTCGAGGACCACGTCGAAGCGCGTGCTGCCCGCGCCACCCACCGCGCCCTGCGTCGCGGTGGCCTCCACGAGGAAGTCGCCGTCGAGGACGAGAAGCTGGCTTGTCGGGTTGAGGAGGCCGAGGGGGAGCGCGTACCGTTCCGCGACAGTGAAGGGCAGCTCCCACGTCATGCGGCCGGAGTCCCCGACGACGGCCTGCGTCGTCCACACGAGCGCGTTCGCGCCGAGCGTCTCCACGAGGAGCGCGTCGAGCGCCGCGTCGTTCGTCGTGTAGCGCACGACGAGCTCGACACTCGTGCCGGCGAGGCCGCCGCCACAGGGGGAGGCGACGACGACGTCGCCGCGCGGGCGCTGGAACGGCGTGTAGCGCGGCGCGGACGAGCTGGGCGAGACGCCGAGCGCGTCGAACGCCTGCACGCGGACGACGTCGGTGGCCACCTGGCTGTCGTTCGCCGTGACGGTCAGGAGGACGTCGTAGGGCGCGAGGTCCTCCGGCATGTTCAGCGTGCGGCTGACGACGGGGCCGAAGAGCGGGCTCGGGCCGTGCGGGAAGTCCCAGCGCCAGCTCACGATGGAGCCGCCGGGGTAGAAGCTGTGCGAGCCGTCGAACGTGAGCGGCGTGCCGAAGGCGACGCAGCGGTCGGGGCCCGCGACGGCCACGGGTCGCAGCTTGACGACGATGTTCACCGCGCAGGCGGGCGCGGGGTAGCCGCGGTCGTCCTCGGCGGTGAGCACGACGAGGTGGACGCCGACCTGGTCGAGCGCAGGCGTCCAGTGGAAGGTGGCGTCCGCCGGGTTGGACGGCGAAGGCATCGCCATCAGCGCGCCCGGCGGAAGGCCGAGGTTCGTCATGAGCACGTTCCGGTTGTCGTCGCTCACGGCGCGCGCGGAGAAGGAGAAGGCGGAGCCCGCGTGCGCCTCCAGCGTCTGCCCGCAGGGCGTGGGGGGCGCGACCCACCGCGGCGGCGTGACGCCGACGGGAAGGATCTCGAGGAAGAAGTCGATCGGCGTCTGCGTCTTCCCGTCCTCGAGCATGATCTGGATGCTGTAGAGCGTGTGGACGTTCGGGTCGTTCGACACCGTCGCGCCGCGCGTGTCCCACGTCAGGACGCCGGTCGTCGCGTCGATGCTCGCCGTGTGCGGCGCTTCGGGCGCGCCGGGCGGGTGGTACCACCAGTCGCCGGCCTCTTGCGGCGTCGAGAGACGGAACGTGATGGGGTCGTCCTCCGCGTCCGCGCGCGGGATGACGATGCTGCAGAGCGCCTCGCGGGGGCAGCTGTTGATGGGAGGGAGCGCGCTGCGAGGCGCGCTGTTGCCGGTGCTGAGGTCGACGCGCGTCTGGAGGCTCTCGCTCTGGTCGTAGTTGTTGACGTGGAAGTTCCCGGCGTGCAGCTGGCTTACGCGGCAGCACGAGTCGAAGCGCGCGTCCCAGGGCGCGCCGTTGTTGTTGGGCGCGGGGTACGTGTGCAGGATGCCGGGCGTCCCGTCGGGGCGCACGAAGATGGCGGTGAAGTAGTCGTTCACGAGGCTACGCGAGGTGACCTTGAGGTGGATGGGCTCCCAGCCGCCGTCGCCGGTGCTGATGCCGCTCTCGCCGACGATGATGTCGCCGACCTGCGGGTTCCCGAAAAAGCTGGAGCGCCACGCCTGGCCGCCCGTGAAGAGCACCTCGTTCGGGTTCCCCGTGGGCTCCCAACTCAACGTGCCGTAGCGGTAGTGCGTCGCGGCGGCGGAGCCGGCGACGAGGACGAGAAGCGCGAGGAGCCCCAGGGCCCAGTAGACGATGCGCGTGCGGATGCCTCCCGCGCATGCCACCCCGACATGTCCGGATAAGCCTTCTCGGGAGGCTGGCTCCGCCGAGGTTCACCCGTTGCGGACCTTCTCGAGAAGCATCTTCTGCTCCGTGCGCGCGATCGTCTCGCGGACGCGCGAGAGCGCATCGATGTTCGCCGACACCGACGTGATGCCCCACGCGATGAGCTTCTCCACGAATTTTGGGTTCGACCCCGCCTGGCCGCAGATGCTTGTCTGCACGCCGCGCGCGCGGGCCGCCTTGATGCTCATCTCGATGAGCTTCCCGACCGCCGGGTGGAACTCGCTGTACAGCCGCGCCACGTTCTCGTTGTTGCGGTCCACCGCGAGGGTGTACTGCGTGAGGTCGTTGGTGCCGAAGCTCACGAAGTCGAGCCCCTCGTCGAGAAGCTCGTCGATGATGAGCGCCGCGGCGGGGATCTCGATCATGATGCCGAACTCGCAGTCCTTGTGCGGCTCGACGCCGACGCTGCGCGCGATCTCCTTCGCCGCGCGGATCTCGCTCGGGTGCTGCACGAGCGGCAGCATGACGCCCACGTTCGTGAGCCCGTCGTCGAGAAGCTTGCGGATGGCCTTGAACTCGGCGCGCAGAAGCTCCGGCTGCTCGATGCCGCGGCGGATGCCGCGCCAGCCCAGCATCGGGTTGTGCTCGTGCGGCTCGTCCTGCCCGCCCTCCATGGCGCGGAACTCGTCGGTCGGCGCGTCGAGCGTGCGGACCCACACCGAGCGCGGGTACATCGGCTCGGCGACGGTCTTGATCGACTTCACGAGGTAGTCGACGTACTCGTCCTCCTTGCCGCCGCGCAGGAACGTGAGCGGGTGCTTGCCCAGGCCCAGCACGATGTGCTCGATGCGCAGGAGCCCCACGCCGTCAGGGTCCGTCGCCATCGCGCGGTCGATGGCCTCGGGCATCGAGATGTTGACCTTCACCTGCGTCGCGGTGAGCGGCTTGAACTGCGAGACCTTCGGCATGGGGCGCTGGAGCTCGCCCTTCTCCGTCTGGGCCGCCTGCGTCTTCGTGCCGCCCTCGAGGACGGAGCCCTTCTCGCCGTCGACGGTGACGAGCATGCCGTCCTTGAGCTTCTTCGTCGCCTCCTTCGTCCCGACGACGGCGGGGACGCCGAGCTCGCGCGAGACGATGGCCGCGTGGCAGGTCATGCCGCCCTCGTCCGTGACGATGGCCGCCGCGCGCTTCATCGCGGGCACCATGTCGGGCGTCGTCATCTGCGTGACGAGGATGTCGCCCACGCCGCACTTCTCGAGGTGCTCGATGTCGTCGACGAGCGCGACCTTCCCCACGGCGATGCCGGGGGAGGCGCCGAGGCCGGAAAGGAGCGAGCGGAGCGTCGACGACTGGCTCGGGGAGGACGACGAGGACCCGGAGCCGCCGCCGGTCTTCCCCTTGAGCGTCGTGATGGGGCGCGCCTGCAGCACGTTGAGCCGGCCGTTCTGGTCGATGGCCCACTCGATGTCCTGCGGCGAGCCGTAGTGCTTCTCGATGCCGCGACCGAGATTGTGGAGCTGCTTGAGCTCCTCGTCGCTGCACACGCGCAGCTCCTTCTTGTTCCCCGGCACCGGCTCGACGACGGTGCGGTCGTTCTTGCCGCGCACGTACATCGTGTCCTTGCGCGACACGCGCACGCTCGTCGGCTTCCCGTCGGGGCCGATCTCGTACGTGTCGGGCGTCACGTGGCCCGAGACGACGCCCTCGCCAAGGCCCCACGCGGCCTCCACGACGCTCACGTCCGCGCCCGTCGAGGGGTGCTTCGTGAACATGACGCCGGCCTTCGCCGCGTCGACCATGATCTGCACGACGACCGCGATGGCGACCTTGTCGTGCGGGAAGCTGTGCTTCACGCGATAGTAGATCGCGCGCGGCGTGTAGAGCGACGCCCAGCACTTCTGCACGTGCTCGAGAAGCATGTCCTCGCCGCGGATGTTGAGGAACGTCTCCTGCTGCCCCGCGAACGACGCCTCCGGCAGATCCTCCGCCGTCGCGCTGCTGCGCACCGCCACGAGAGGCTCCTTCCCCCCCTCCGCCTTCGCGAGCGAACGGTATGCTTCGCGGATCTGCTGCTCAAGCTTCGGCGGCATCTTCGCCTTGAGCACGAGCTCCTTCGCCACCTCCGCCGCCTCGCGCAGCGCCTTCGGGTCCTCCACGTCCAGCTTCGCGAGCTGCGGGAACAGCTTGTCCGCAACGCCCGAGTCGCGCACGAACGCGTGGAACGCGGGGGCGCTCACCACGAACGCGGGCGGGACGGGAAGCCCGATGGAGATCATCTCGCCCAGATTGGCGCCCTTGCCGCCCACGAGCGGGATGTCGTCCTTGCCGATGTTCTGCGCCCAAACCACTTCTTGCTTCATACGAGGACACTCCGGGGGATGCTGTGAGAGGGAAAGAGGCTTCGGCAACACGAGGAGCGGACGCCCGCGCGCGACGCGCCGGCAAGGCCCACGCTCACAGGAGCCTCCGCGGACCCGAAGGCAGCGCGCGCAACGTCTCGCGACGCTTCCGGTCGTACGCCATCGTCGAGACGAGCACCACCTCGTCCGCCGTCGCCTTGTCCAGATGGAGCGCCACGGCGAGCGTGTCCAGGTGACGCTCGTCGGGCAGGTTCCCGCGCGACTCCGCCCACGCCAGGTGCTCGCGCACGCCGCGCGCGAGCGTGACCACGCGCGAGAAGCGCTGCAGGACCTGGAGCGTGAGCGCCACCTTGCCCGACTCGATGCGGCTGAGCGACTCGCGCCTCAACCCCAGCAGGGTGGCGAGCTGCTCCTGCGTGAAGCCGTACTTCTCGCGCAGCGCCTGCATCTCCGCGCCGGGAGCCTCGTGCAACGCGAGACGGCCCGCGAGCTCGTGCTGGAACGCGCGCAGCTCCGACGGAAGGAAGGCGTCGTGCGTGATGCGTCACAGGCAGGCGCCGGCGGACAAAAGCGTGTCGGCTGGGCGTGACGTGCCGCGTCACGGGATGTGATGCCTGGCCGGGCCGTGGAGCCGGGGCGCGCCAGGCCGAGCCAGGTGGAGCCGGGCCGAGCCAGGCCGAGCCAGGTGGAGCCAGGTGGGCCCACCTGGTCCCACGTGGGCCCACCCGGCCGGCAGCGCCTCCGCTCGTGCATCGAGCGGAAGAAAAAGAGGCGGGGGCGCGCGGGCCCCGGTCGCGTTGCCCTTACTTCTTGGGCTTCGCGGCGTCCTTGGGGGCGGCCTTCTTGTCGCCGGCCTTGGCGTCCTTCTTGTCCTCGCCGGCCTTGGCGGCGTCGGCGGCGCCTTCGGCGGGGGCGGCGGCCTTGGCGGCGTCCTTGGCGGCCTTGGCCTCGGCCTCGCCGGTGCTGCCGATGGCGACGAGCTTGACCTTGACGCCCGAGGCGACGAACTTCTTGACCTCTTCCTCACCCTCTTCGATGACGAGGCGCGTGGGGATGGGGAGCTTCGTGTTCGCCTTGCGGAACGCTTCCTTGACGATGGAGAAGCGCTCGGGCGTGACGCGGACGGTCATGATGGGCTGGTCGACGTCGACGCGGGCCGCGGTGCCGATCGCCTTGCCGAACGACTGGCGCATGCCCTGCGAGACGCGGTCGGCGCCGGCGCCGGAGGCCTGCTTGTTCTCGCGGAGGACCTCGTGGGGGTAGACGCGGACCTTGAGGTGGTAGCCGGCGCTGCCGCACCCCTTCATGAGGACGCGGTTCGCGGCGACACGGCTCGATTCGAGCGCGTTGTGGATGATGGCGCAGCGCTCTTCGGCGACGAGGGAGACCTTGACGTTGAAGTTCCCGTTCTTGTCGCCCAGGTCGAACTGCGTGATGCGCGCGCCGGGGACGCCGCCCATGTATTCGCGGCGCGTGTAGGATTGGGACTTGATCTGCTTGTACAGCGCGCCGCGCTTCGTCTTCGCCATCGTGTCACACCTGGCTGTGGCGCGCAAGCCTGCCGCCCCTATATCTCCCTTTCCGACGGGACTATAAGCCGGCGTCTCGATGAGCATCGAGATGGCGACGTCCGCGGAGGAGCGCTACGCGCGCCTGGCGCGCGAGGGGGGCGCGCGCCTGGAGGACCCGCAGGGGCTCGCGCGCGCGATCGCGGCCGACGAGGGCGCGCAGGTGCGCCTCGCCATGTTCCGCGCGCTCGCGGATCCCACGCGCTTCGTCGTGGTGGAGCTCCTGCGGCGGGCGGGGCCGCTCGCGACGACGGAGCTCGAGGTGGCGACGGGGGTGGCGTCGGGGACGCTGTCGCACCACCTGCGCGTGCTCGAGACGGCGCGCCTCGTGGTGCCCGAGCGCGCCGGCGGCTGGACGTTCTGGCGCGTCGTGGCCTACCCTCTGGTGGAGGTCGTCGTGCCGCCCCCGCCCGAGGGTCGCAAAGCGTGACGGGAGGAAGGTTCCTCTCCGTTCAACGCCCGGTCGTGAACCGTTAAGTCCCGTCCAGCCTGGTGCAGGCGCGGAGGCATTCCCATGCGCACGACACTCTCGCTCCTACTTCTCGCGCCGCTTGTCGCCGCCGGCTGCGTCGACGCGCCCGCCGCGGCGGAGCTCGCCGCCGCGCCCGACGCGGCCGCTCCGGTCGCGCCCACCGCCACGCCGTTCGCACAGAGCGGGATGCTGGGCCCCGGCGCCTACGTCTGCCCCGTCGTCACCTGCGCGGGCGTCGACCTCTCGCAGCGCGGCTGGGACGCGGACTTCCGCGGCACGCTCGTCGGCGTCAACCTCACGCTCACGTGGGACGCGGCGACGCCCCTCACGGAGGACCTCGTCCTCGGCATCGGCTACGGCCCCATGGACGGCCGCAGCTACGAGCTCGTCACCGGCTCCTCGCCGCTCGCGCTCGAGCTTGCCGACCTCTCGCTCACCGCGAAGGACGACGTCCGCATCTTCGTCTTCATGCCCGTCCTCGTGCCGATGGGCGCCGCGATGGTCCTCCCGCCGCAGGAGTTCCGCGTCGAAGGCACCCTCCTCTCCACGGAGGGGAGCGCGTGAAGGGAGCGGCCGTCGCGCTCGTCGCGGCCGCGCTCGCCTTCGCCGGCTGCGTCTCCGCGCCCGCCGAGAGCGAAGGCGCGAGCCTCGCCGCCGCCTCGCCGGGCGCGAGCGCACCGCGCACCACCGTCCCCTTCCAGGAGCAGGGCAGCACGTTCAACGGGTTCGCCGTCTGCCCCGTGCAGGGCCAGTGCGTCGGGACCGGCCTGCCGAACGTCCGCTCGACGACGTCGTGGTTCGAGGTGGGCCTGGCCGGCGTCCTGCAGGACGTCGAGCTCACGCTCACGTGGCAGGCGACCACGCCGGCGACCGCGGAGCTTCTTCTGGGCATCGCGTTCGAGAACGAGGCGGGCGAGAGCGACTGGCTCTACGCGTACGGTCCCTCTCCCGTCGTCCTCTCCGAGAGCGGCGTCGGCATCCCGGCGGACAAGGTGCACGCGGTGTACGTGAACGCCTTCAAGTGCGCGAGCATCGTCTGCGCGAGCATCGAGCAGCCGTTCAGCATCGAGGGGACGCTCGTCACCTCCGAGGAGTGAGCGCGCGCCCGCGCGACGCTGAAATAGGCGAGGGGCCGCACGGAGCAGCATGATGCTCCCGAGCCACCTCCTCGCGACGCTCCTGGGCTGCGCGCTCCTCTCCATGGCGCGCCCCCTCGCGCCGCGCCAGTGGCTCCTCGCCATCGCCTTCGGGGTCGTCATCGACCTCGACCACCTCCTCCAGGTGCCGGCGTACATCGCCGCGAACGGCTGGAGCGACCTCACGCCCGGCGCGATCCTCGCGTGGGGCGGCGCGTGGCAGGGGTTCATGCACACGCCGTGGGCGCTCGCGCTCGTCGTGCCCGCGATGCTCCTCTTCCGCTCGTGGATGCCGCTCGCCGCGTGGGGCCTTCACATGGTCCTCGACTTCGTCGTCGCGCGCCACTTCGTGCGCTTCGGCGGCCCCCTGGAGTGGGCGATCGTCGGCGCGCTCTTCGCCGCGCTCGCCCTCATCGCGCTGCGCGACCACCGCGCCCACGGGCGCGACGCCCGCCTCCACGAGCACGTCCTCGCCCGCGTCGCCCTCGTCTGGCGCTGAGCCCCCGACGGCATCTCGGCCTCTCGCCTCGCGCCGCGGCCTGCCTCGGCGTCGGCGTCGGCGTCGGCCTCGCGTCCTCGGCCTGCCTCGGCGTCGGCGTCGGCCTCGGCGCCCCGTCCTCGTCCTCGTCCTGCCGAAGCGCGCCGCAGGCACGAGAAGGCTCATGGAGGGGGGATGGCGTCGCGCGGCCGCGCATGGTGAACTGGATCCCGATCGTGGCCGCGAGCGTCGCGGCCGCGCCCGCGGCGGCGGCGTTCTTTCTCGCCTACGGGCGCTACGACGGGGCGTTCAACGACCGCGTGGTGTTCCTCTACTTCATCGGAGGGATGGCCGTGGGCGCGTTGCTCGGCTTCCTCACGCTTCTCCTCCTCTCGAGCGGCATCGCGCCCCTCATCCAGGTCCTCGTGCTCGCGCTCCTCTTCCCCATCGCCGCCGTCGCCGTCATCAACCGGCGCAAGTGGCAGGGGGAGCGGCACGCGGTCTTCAACGGCGGCGCGGCCGGCCTCGGCGCCGCCGTCATGATGACGTTCTCGCTCCTCTACTACCGCATGCAGGGCCCGTACGCCGCCGCGATGCAGCCGCTCCTGGACGCCTACAACGCGCTCCCGCCCGGCTCGCGCGGCGCGCCCCCGTCGCTCGACACCGTGCCTTACGCGTTCGCTCCCGCGATCGTGTCGCAGGCCGTCCTTCTGGCCATCGGCCTCGCGGGCCTCTGGTTCGGCATGGGGCTTCTCGCGGGCGACGGCGTGCGTCGCCGCAAGCAGTTCATGGTCGCCTTCCTCGGCACCGCCATCCTCATCGCGCCGGTCATCTTCCTCGAGGAGTTCCAGCGCGACTACAACTGGACCTGGGTGGTGCTCCTCGCGGCCTACGGCGGCATCTTCGGCGTCGCGGCGGAGCGGCGGCTCCTCATCGAAGGCGTGACGGACGAGGCGCGCAAGGAGCGCCGCCGACGCCGCCGCAAGCAGATGCTCGCGAAGTAGGCACTTTCAGCCACCCCGGCCGAACGCCCATGCGCGGCCGGCCTCCTCTCGCGGCCAGCATGTACGTCGTCGTCGCGTGCAACCGGTGCCGCCGCGGAAAGGTCGTGGAGCAGGGCCGCAAGACGTCCACGTGCGCCTCGTGCGACCGCACGCTGGAGGTGCGCGACCTTCGGCCCTACTACTCCGGCAGCTCGCTCGACGAGGCGCGCGAGGTCGCCGGCCGGCTCAACGCGACGCTCGCCGGCCGCGAGCGCGAATACCTCGCCGCGATGGTCGTCCCCGCCGTGCCCGCCCCCCGCCACGACGACCGGTGGAACGGCGCGGCGGCCGCGGCGCGCAAGGTGAGCGGCGAGACGAACCGCGCCGACGCCGTGGCGCGGGCGCTCGGGGAGTTCGACGACGCCGAGCTCGCCGCCGCCTTCGCGCTCGCTGGGCTGCGTGAGCCCGCGCGCCACCTGCGGCGCATGCTCGAGACGCAGATCGTCTACGAGCCGCGCCCCGGGCGCTACCGCGCGCTCTGACCGCGCGCCTATCCGAAGCGCGTGTCGGCGGCGCTGCCGTTCCCTGGTCCGGGCGCCGCGTTGGGCGGGCGCGTCTGCTTGATCGTCTCGAGCGTCAGCTTCTCGCTGCCGTCGGCGACCATCGGGTGCAGGTACGTGTAGCCGCGCAGCGTGGCCTCGATGAACTCGAGGATGGCGACGCCCTCCTTGGGCTTGAGGAGCTGGTCCTTCACGCGCTGGTCGATGACGGACTTCACGCGCTTGACGATCTCGCGCGGCTCGTACTGCACGCGCTCGAGCACGTCGGAGACGATGTCGCCGCGGATGACGGTCTCGATGTAGAAGTCCTCGGGGTCCTCGTCGTCGACAAAGACGTGCACCTCGTTCGTGCGGCCGAACAGGTTGTGCATGTCGCCCATGATGTCCTGGTAGGCGCCCGTGAGGAACATGCCGATGAAGTACGGCTCGTTCGGGCGGAGCGTGTGCAGGCGGACCGTCTTGTTCGACTCGTCGAGCCCGATGAACTCGTCGATCTTGCCGTCCGAGTCGCACGTGATGTCGACGAGCGTGGACTCGCGCGTGGGCGACTCGCCGAGGCGGTGGATGGGGACGACGGGGAAGAGCTGGTCGAACGCCCAGTGGTCCAGCGCGCTCTGGAAGAGGGAGAAGTTGGCGAGGTACTGGTCCGCGAGGGACACGTCGAGCCCCTGGAGGTCGATGGGCACGCGGCGCATCTTCTTCGTGATGACGACGAGCTTCTTCGTGAGCTCCCAGAAGAGGCTCTCGACGATGGCGCGCTCCTCGAGGCCGAGGATGCCCAGGCGGAACGCCTCGAGCGCCTCGTCCTTCTTCGCGACGGCGTCGTGATAGCTCTCGAGCGCGTTCTTCGCGTTGACGCCCTCCACGATCTCGCGCATCTCGCGGACGAGGTCCGCCTCCTCGGCACCGGGGGCGGCCGGCGCGACGAGGCGCGGCGAGCCGATCTCGATGCTGCCGAAGACGTTCATGATGATGCACGAGTGGTACGCGACGACCGCGCGGCCCGACTCGCTCACGATGTGGGGCTCGGGCACCTCCTCGTTCTCGCAGACCTGCTGGAGGTTGTACACGATGTCGGAGGTGTACTCCTCGAGGCTGTAGTTGATCGAGGAGTTGGACGTCGTGCGCGTGCCTTCGTAGTCGACGCCGAGGCCGCCGCCGATGTCGAAGTACTGGAGGGGCATGCCCATCTTGCGGAGCTTCGCGTAGATGCGCGCGCCCTCCTTCACCGCGTCCTTCACGGTGCGGATGTCCGTGAGCTGCGAGCCCACGTGGAAGTGGAAGAGCTGGAGCGTGTGCTCCTTGCCCGCCTCGCGCAGGAGGCGCACCGCCTCGATGATCTCGGGGATGGTGAGGCCGAACTTCGCGAAGTCGCCCGACGACTTCTCCCACTTGCCGGCACCCTTCGTCGTGAGCTTCGCGCGAACGCCGAGGATCGGCTCGACGCCCATCTCGCTCGCGACGCGGAGGATGAGCGGGAGCTCGGAGAGCTTCTCGATGACGACGACGACCTGCCGGCCGAGCTTCCGGCCGGAGAGGGCGAGGCGCATGTAGTCCTCGTCCTTGTAGCCGTTGCAGATGGTGAGCGCGCGCGGGTCGGTGTTGTGCGCGAGCGCGATCACGAGCTCCGGCTTGCTGCCGGCCTCGAGGCCGTGGTTGTACGGCGCGCCGGCGTCGAGGATCTCCTCGACGACCTCGCGCATCTGGTTGACCTTGACGGGAAAGACGCCCAGGTACTGCCCCTGGTAGTTGTTCGCGGCAATGGCCGCGCGGAACGTCTCGTTGAGCTTGACGACGCGCGAGCGCAGCACGTCGTTGAAGCGCACGACGAGCGGGAAGCCGAGGCCCTTCTCCTGCACGTCCTCGATGACGTCCATCATGTCGATGGCGGGACCCGGCTGCCCGTACGGCGTCACGCAGAGGTGACCGCTCGGGTTCACGGTGAAGTACCCCTGGCCCCAGCCCATGATGTTGTAGAACTCGAGCGCGCGGTCGACCGTCCAGAGCTCCTCTTGGGCCTGGGTCCCCTTCACGCCCTGCGCTAACCACACCTGCACTATAAGGTGTTCGTCGGGGGCGCGCGGCGCTGCGCGCCGCGCGCAGGCCGAGGCCGACGCCGACGCGCGGCGCCGAGGCTGGGACGAGGACGAGGACAAGGACGAGGGAGGACGAGGACGAGGACGAGGAAGAGGACGACGACCGCGTGTCTCCGCGTCCTCCGCGGCGAGCGGCCGCGCGCCGGCCGCGTCGGCGAAGCCTCATGCGCGAAGCGCGGCGTCGTCCTACGCGTGCCCCGCCTGCGCCCGGACAACACGCTCGTGATGGTCATCGACATGCAGGAGCGCCTGCAGCCCCTCATCGCGGACGACGCGCGCGTGCGCAAGCAGGCCGCCGCGCTCGCGGAGGGCGCGCGCCTCCTCGGCGTGCCCGTCTTCGTGACGGAGCAGTACCCCAAGGGGCTCGGGCACACCGTGCCGGAGCTGCGCTCCGCCGTCGACGCGGCGGGCGGCGTCTACGAGAAGTCGTCCTTCTCCTGCGCGGCCGACGAGAGCATCGCGGCGCGCATCACCGCCGCCGCGCGTCCCAACGTCGTGCTCGCGGGCGTCGAGGCGCACATCTGCGTTCTCCAGACGGCTCTCGACCTCACCGAGGCCGGCTACTCGGTCTTCCTCGCCGAGGACGCCGTCGGCTCGCGGACGAAGGAGAACAAGGAGATCGGCATCGCCCGCGCGCGCCGCCACGGCGCGGAGCCGGCGAACGTCGAGATGGTCCTCTTCGAGCTCATGGGCACGAAGGAGCACCCGCAGTTCAAGGCCGTCCAGGCGCTCATCAAGTGAAGTGCCTGGTTCCTGGTGCCTGGTTCCTGGTGCCTGGTTCTGGTCCACGGACCTCCGCGCGTCCTCCGCGCGCTCCGCGGTGAGCGGCGCGCAGCACGCGCACAAGGAACGCGGCACTCGGAACCCGGCACTCGGCACTCGGCACTCGGAACTCGGCACTCGGCCCGCACTACCCGCGCACGGCGAGGATGTGGATGATGCCGGCGCTCTCGGGCTGGCCGTCGACCTCGACGCGCCACTCGCCCAGCTGGAGGCCGTACTGGCGCTCGATGGTCTCGCTCGTGGTGAGCACGTTGTTGCCGCTCGGGTCGAAGACGCGCACGGTCGCGCCGCCGGCCGTCGCGTTGATCCAGACCATCACGCGGATGGCGGCGATGCTGCCGTCGGTGACGCGGAAGACCTGCGAGTCCGTCTCGCCCGCGACGCGGGCGAGGTCGAAGCCGCCCGCGTAGAGCGGCTTCTTCGTGTAGGCCCACGGGTCGTTCTCGGGGTTGCTCCCGCGGGCGCTGCAGCCGGCGAGGAGGACGGCGACGGTGACGAGGAGCGCGAGGCGGCGCTGCATGGGGCCCCCGCTCGCGGCCGAGCTTGAAGGGTTTGCGTCGCATCACTCGAAGAGTGCGGTCGTGTTGCCCATCGGGAGCGGGTCGCAGCGGCAGCCGGCGACCCAGTTGACGACGACGCGCAGCGGCCCCTCGGGCAAGGGCGCTCCGGCGGTGAGGCGGGCGGCGACGACGTAGCTCTCGCGCTCCGCGTCCACCTCCAGCGGCGAGGCGATGTCGACGCGCGTGCACACGTGCACGACGCCGTGCCCGTCGCGCGCGACGTGCACCGGGTTCACCCGCGTGATGCGGTCCTGCCGGAGCGTGCTCTCGTACGCGGCGAAGACCCAGAGGAACTCGCGCTCCGAGAGTCGGTGGAGGCCCTCGCCGAGGCCGTCGTCGCTGCGCGTCTGGTTGACGCGGAAGGGCAGGGCGATGGCGCGCGCCTCGTGCGGCGGGCAGAGCGCGTGGCCGCCGCCCGCGAGCGGCTCCACCGTCGTCGTCGCCTCGGGCGCGCTCGTGCACCCGGCGACGAGGAGCATCGCGAGGACCCATCGCTTCAAGTGGCCGCGGAAGCCTCGCGTCGCCGGATATGGCTTCTGAAGCCGTCCTCGTGTTCCCGCGCGCCTCCGCCGAGCTTGTGCGCCGCCACGTCGCGCCGGGCGCGCGCGTCATCGCGGTGGACGCCGGCGCCGACGCGTGTTTGGCCGCGGGCGTGGCGCCGTGGGCGCTCGTGGGGGACATGGACTCGGTGAGCGAGGCGACGCTCGCCGCCTGCGAGCGCGCCGGCGCGCGCATCGAGCGGCACCCGGCGCAGAAGCGCGACACGGACGCCGCCCTCGCGCTCGGCCTCGCGCGCGACGCGGAGCGCATCCTCTTCGTGGGCGCGGGCGGAGGGCGCGCGGACCACGCGCTCGCGAACCTGCACCTCCTCGCCAGCGCCGCGGCGTGGGCGGACGCGCGCGCCGTCGACGAGGACGCGCACACGTGGGTCGTCACGCCCCAGCGCCCGCTCACGCTCGCCCTGCCCGTCGGCACCACGCTCTCCGCCCTCCCCTTCGACGAGCGCGTGGAGGGCGTGACGTACGAAGGGCTCGCGTATCCGCTCGACGAGGCGACCTTCACCGCCGGCGACCCCTACGGCGTCTCCAACGTCGCGAGCGCCCCCGCGCAGCGCATCCGCGTCCGCCGCGGGCGCCTGTTCGTCATCCGTCCGCTTCCCTAGCTCCTCCCGCTCCGGCCGCCGCTCACCGCCGGGGCGCGCGGCTCGCGGGGAGGCGCGGTGAAGAGGGAGACGCTCGCACGAGGAACTCGGAACCAGGAACTCAGAACCAGGAACTCGGAACTCGGCGACCAGGAACCCGGCACTCGCCACGACAAACCATATTCCGCAGGACCGGCTCCGCCGGAACAATGGACGAGTTCGATGTGATCGTGGTGGGCGGCGGCCCCGGTGGGTCGACCTGCGCCACGTTCCTCGCGCGCGAGGGCCACCGCGTGCTCCTTCTCGACAAGGCGAGCTTCCCGCGCGACAAGGTGTGCGGCGACGCCATCAGCGGCAAGAGCGCGGGCGTGCTGCGCGAGATGGGCATCGTCGACCAGGTGGAGGCCGCGCCGCACGCCATCGCGGAGGGCGTCGTCTTCAGCGGCCCGAAGGGGCACGTCGTGCAGATCCCCTTCCCCAAGGACATCGACCCGACGGGCATCAAGAACTCGAAGAAGTACAACTACATCACCGCCGGCTACGTGGCGCGCCGCGAGGTGTACGACAACATCCTCTTCCAGCACGCGAAGGCGCAGAAGACGGTGACGGCCCTCGAGAAGGCGGACGTGAAGGACGTCCTCCTCGAGGGGCGGAAGGCGGTCGGCGTGCGACTTGCGGACGGCCGCGAGTTCCGCGCGCCGCTCGTCATCGGCGCGGACGGCGCGCTCTCCGTCGTCGCGCAGAAGGTGGGCGCCTTCGAGCGCGACCACGACCACTGGATCGGCGCGTACCGCTGCTACTACACCGGCGTCACCGGGATGACGAACGACATCGAGATCCACTTCGTGGACGGCCTCATCCCCGGCTACTTCTGGATCTTCCCGGTCGACAACGGCCTCGCGAACGTCGGCAGCGGCATGATCGAGACCGACCTCCAGAAGGTGGCCAAGGACGGCAAGAAGAAGCAGCTCATCGCCGAGACCGAGCGCATCATGGCGGAGCACCCGATGTTCAAGGAGCGCTTCGCGAACGCGAAGGAGGTCTCCGGCTCGAAGCGCGGCTGGATCCTGCCGCTGGGCTCGAAGCACCGCCCCATCGCGGGCGACGGCTGGATGCTCGTGGGCGACGCCGCGGCCCTCATCGACCCGTTCAGCGGCGAAGGCATCGGCAACGCGATGGTCTCCGGCCGCCTCGCCGCCGCCACGGCGACGAAGGCGCTCGCCGCGCGCGACGTGAGCAAGGCCGCGCTCGCGCCCTACGAGGCGGCGGTGCGCGCGGAGCTGGACCGCGAGCTGCAGATGTCGTACAAGCTGCAGAAGCTCGGGCGCCACACGTGGCTCCTGAACTTCGTGCTGCGCCGCGCGGCGAAGTCGCAGCGCGTGCGCGACACCATCAGCGCGATGCTCGCGGACCGGGAGAAGAAGGAGAACTTCGGCAGCGTCCTGTTCTACTTCCGCCTGCTCTTCATGTGAGGGGCGACGCCCCGCTCACCGCGGAGGACGCGGAGCGCGCGGAGGTCCGGGAAAGGACTCGACTCCCAGCGGGTCGGGCGCGCTTCGCGCAAGAACCCACCCAAGGACCCGAGGACCGAAGCGGGACTCTGCTATTTTGGCGTCCTCGTCCCGCGTTCCTCGTCCTCCCTCGTCCTTGTCCTCGTCCTCGTCCTCGCCCTCGCCCTCGGCGCCGCGCGTCGGCCTCGGCCTCGGCCTCGCGCCCGGGTCCGTGCCCGGGCGGCGCCCCGTCGGAACGAGCCCTGTTCCAGAACGGGCAACACCCCCGGCGTGCAAGGATGAGCCATCATGTGGCGTGCCCTGCTCGCGTTCGTCGGCGTGTTGCTCGCCGTCGGGCTCTACGCCCTCTTCACGACGGCCCCCGCCGAGCCGACGCCGGCGGCCGCCCCGTACACGCCCGGGACGAGCGACTTCGGCTTCGCGCTCGCCGCCGGCGCCATCGCCCTCGCGGCGACGATGATGGTCGCCCGCCCCCGCATGCGCTTCCGCCGCTAGTCGGGCCGCACGCGCCCCTCGGCGAGCCGCCAGACGCGGTCGCCCAGCCGCCGCGCCTCGCTCTCGTCGTGGGTGACCCAGAGCGCCGGCACCTTCTCGCGCCGCAGCAGGTCGCGGATGCGCGCTCCCAGCTCCTCGCGCAGCGCCTGGTCGAGCGCGGAGAGGGGCTCGTCGAGAAGCACGGCGCGCGGTCGCGCGGCGAGCGTGCGGGCGAGCGCGACGCGCTGGCGCTGACCGCCCGAGAGCGCGTCGACGGCGGCGTCCGCCTTTTCGGCGAGCTCGACGAGGCGCAGCCACTCGAGCGCCTGCGAGCGCTCCTCGCGCCGGGGCACGCCGCGATAGCGCATGCCGAAGGCGACGTTGCGCCACACGGGGAGGTGCGGGAAGAGCGCCGGCTCCTGGAAAAGCATCCCGACGCCGCGCTCGTGGGGCGCCTTCGCGTCGAGCGGCTCGCCGTCGAGGAGCACGCTCCCCTCGTAGCCGCGCTCGAGGCCCGCGATGCATCGGAGGACGGTCGTCTTGCCGCCGCCGCTCGGACCGAGGAGGAACGCGAGCTCGCCCGGCTCTACGCGGAGGTCGACGCCGCGCAGCGTCGTGGGCCAGCCTTCGTACGTGTATCGCAGCGCGCGCACCTCGAGGCTCACGGGCTCCACCTCCGCGCGAGGCCGACGTAGCAGGCGGCGGTGACGAGCGTGAGGAGGCCCGCGAGCGCGACGGCCTGCGCCTTGAGGAGCGGGTCGAACGGCGCGTCGTGGCGGCCGATCCAGACGACGAGCGCCATGTTGTCCGGCCGCATGAGGAGGAGGCTCGCGCCGTAGTCGCCGAGGCTCACGGCGGCGGCCATGCCCGCGGCGGCGGCGAGCGGTCCCGCGAGGAGCGGGAGGTGCACGCGGCGCGCGACAGCGAGCGGCGCGGCGCCGAGGATGGCGGCGGCCTCGTCGAGGCGCCGGTCGCGCAGCTCGAACGCCGGGAGAAGGATGCGCGCCGTGAAGGGGAAGCCGACGAGCGTGTGGACGAGGACGACGACGAGGAGCGTGCCGCGGAGGTCGAGCAGCGCGCCGGCGCCGAAGGCGAGGAGGTAGCCGAGGCCGAGAAGGAGCGAGGACGTCCCGAGCGGAATGGCGGTGGCGGCGTCGACGAGCTGGCGCGCGCGGCGCCCCAGATGCGGGAGTCCGTACGCGAGGAGCGCGGTGAGCGCGAGCGCGAGAAGCGTCGCGCAGGCGGCGTAGAGGAGGCTCAGGCCCATCGCGCGGCCGAGGCTGAAGCCCGCGAGGTGCGCCGGGTGCGCGGGGTCGAGGAGCGCGCGCCACGCCTCGAGCGTCCACTCGCCGCGGATGCGGAAGCCGCCGACGAGCACCGTCGCGATGGGGAGCGCCGCGAGGCCGGCCGCGCCGAAGGCGAGCGCCGCGTGGAGCGGCCGCGCCGGCGCGCGCTCGGGGCGCGGGTCCTGCTCGAGGCCGCGCGTGCGGCGCAGGAGCGCGAGATACGCGAGAAGGAGCGCGGCGCTGAGCGCGAGCTGCAGCGCGCCCAGCGCGGCGGCGCGCTCCTCGCGCGGGAAGGCGCCGCCCAGCTGCGCGTAGAGGAGCGCCTCGGGCGTCGAGACCTGCCCGCCGCCGAGAAAGAGGACGGTGCCGAAGGCGGCGAAGCTGAAGAGGAAGACGAGGAGCGCCACCGCGAGGATGCTCGGGAGAAGGAGCGGCAGCGTGACGCGCAGGAGCGTCGCGGCGCGCGAGGCGCCCAGCGTCCGCGCGGCCTCCTCGAGGCGGCGCGGGCGGCGGTCGAGCGTCGCGTGGAGCACGCGCGCGGCGAAGCCGTGGTTGTAGTAGGCGTGCGCGAGGACGACGGCGGCGAGCGGCGGGAGCGTGCGGCCGACGGTGAGCTGAAGGCCGTAGACGACGACGAAGACGGGGAGCACGAAGGGCGCGGCGTGGAGCGCGAGGAGCGCGCCGCTCGCGGGGATGCGGCGCGCGTGGTGGAGCCACGCGAGCGGGAGCGCGGTGGCGAGCGTGAGGGCGACGCTGAGGAGCGCCTGCAGCAGGGCGACGCGCAGCCGGCCCGCGACGTAAGGCGTGGCCAGCCACGCGAGCGCGTCGGGCGTCACCGCCGCGAGCGTCTTTCCGAGCGGGTAGGCGAAGAACGCGGCGAGGAAGAGCGCCGGCGCGGCGAGGAGCGCGAGCCCTACGCGCAGTCGTGGCGCTCGCATAGGTCCGTCCACTCGCGCAGCCACCGCTCGAGGTTCGCGCCGATGGTGGCCGGGTCGAGCTCGGCGGGCGCGAAGCTCCCCGGCGCGGGGTCGACGCCGCCGAACGTCTCGTTCGTGCCGACGCCGGGGACGACCGGGTAGACGGCGTTCCCGGGGGCGAGGAGCGCCTGGAACTCGTCGGTGAGCGTGAACTCGATCCACGCCTGCGCGGCTGGCAGGTTCTTCGTCCCCTTCGCGATGCCCATCGTCTCGACCTGCCGGAACGTGGCGCCGTCGGCCACGAGCGGCGTGGCGAGCCGCTCGGGCTCGCGGCCGAAGAACGCCTCGTACGCCGGGCTCGTCGTGTAGCTCGTGACGATGGCGCGGTCGCCGCGGCCGCCGTAGTCGACGCCGTAGCCGCCGCTGAAGTGCTGCTCGTACGCCTCCGTCCAGCCGCTCGTGACGAGGAGGCCGTTCTCGAAGAGCCCGCTCCAGTAGCTCTGCCAGCCGGGCTCGCCGTACGCGGCGATGGTGACGAGGAGGAAGCCGAGGCCTGGCGTCGAGGTGCGCGGGTCCTGCGTGACGAACTCGCGCGCGTGCGCCCGGAGGTCGTCGAGCGACGTCACGTCCGCGCCCAGCCGCCGCGTGTCGACGTTCACCGCGATGTAGCCGTGGTCGACCGGCGTGGCGGGCCAGGGGCTCTGGGTGAAGAAGACGTGCTCGCTCGCGACCCGCCCCGAGAGGAGCGGCGTGTACGGCTCGAAGATGCCTTCCTGGAGGGCCTTCGTCCAGAGCACGTTGTCGATGCCGTAGATGACGTCGAACGTGGGCGCGCCCCGTTCGCGGACGGCGCGGTTGAGGGCGCTTCCGGAGTCGGCCGCCTCGAGGTGCTCCACCTTCGCGCCGGTGAGGTTCTCGAAGAGCGCCTTGGCCTCCTCGAACGCGCCGAAGGCGCCGTGGTCGAGGATGGTGAGCGTGACGCCGTCGAGGCGCGGCCACGTCTCGCCGTCGAAGCCCATGCCGCGGTACGTCGTGGCGCGCTGCTCGCTCGAGGTGGGGCCGCGCGTGTCGGCGGGGGACGCGCAGCCGGCAAGGGCGGCGCCGGCGACGAGGAGGGCGCAGAGGAGGGGGAGGGGACGCATGATATTCCCAGGTTGTATTCCCCGATACTGATGGGGTAGATGAAGCTTCCCTGCCTCCGACCTCACCCGCCGCCGCGCGCCTCCCGCAGCCGCTCCGCGAGCTCCGCGGGCGAGCGCGCCGGCGCGAGGCAGCGCGTGCCGACGCAGACCATCGCGCCCTCGCCGGGGAACGCCCGCGCCTCGGGCGGCACGCCCGGGCTCTCCGGCGTCGCGAAGGTCGCGCCCGGCGCCTCGCGGGCGACGCGCCGGTACGCGGCCACGTCGGAGGCGCGGACGACGACGCGCGGGGGCGGCCGGAGCGCCGCGTCCATCGCGAGAAGGAGGGCGCCGCCGAAGAGGTTGAGGCGCGCGGCTTCCGACGCGAGCGCGCGGAGCGCGGCCATCGCCGCGTCGTGATAGCGCGCCTCTCCGGTCGCCTCCGCGAGGCGCAGGAGCGCGCGCAGCGCCACGCCGTTCGCGCTCGCGGTGGGCGCGTCCTGCGTCGGGCGCTCGGGCGTGGCGAGCGGAGCGCCCTCCGCGGGCGGGGCGAGCGTGGGCGAGCGGTCGGCGAAGCCGCCGTCGGGGTGCGCGAAGTGCGCGAGGAGGAGGTCGGCCGTCGCGCGCGCGGCGTCGAGGTAGCGCTCCTCGCCCGTCGCGAGGTGCGCCTCGAGCAGGGCGTCGAGCATCTGCGCGTTGTCGTCGAGCAGGCCGAACGTGCGCAGGCCGATGCCGCGCGCGAAGCCGCGCTGCGGGTCGTACGCCTCGCGCAGGAAGCGCTCCAGCGCGGGGAGCGCGAGGCTGTCGGAGCCGTGCTCGAGGAGCGCCTGGATGGCCATCGCGTTCCAGCTCGTGTACATCACGGGGTCCACGAAGGGGGCGGGGCGCTTCGCGCGCGCCTCCTGCATGAGCCGCTTCCCGCGCGCGAGCTCGTCGCGCACGTCGCGGCCGAGCGCGGCGGAGAGCGTCTCGGCGTCCGCGGCGACGCGCAGGACGCAGCGGCGCGGGTCGTGGTGCATGTCGCCCTGCTCGCGGATGCCGTAGTGCATGGCCATGAGGCGCGCGAGGTCGGCGTCGGGAACGGCCGCGCGCAGCTCGTCGAGCGTCCACGTGAAGTGGTCGCCGTCGTCATGGGGGCCGATGTCGGCGTCCTGCGAGCCGCCGAAGCCGCCGCCGGGCTGCTGGAGCACGTCGCGGAGGAAGCCCGCGATCTCGTCCGCCGTCCGCGCGAGCGAGGCGTCGCCCAGCACGCGCGCGCCGCGCACGTAGTTGCGCAGGAGCGCCGCGTTGTCGTAGAGCATCTTCTCGAAGTGCGGCACGACCCAGCGCGCGTCGACGCTGTAGCGGTGGAAGCCGCCCGCGAGCTGGTCGTAGATGCCGCCGTCGCGCATGGCGATGAGCGTCGCGTGCGCCATGTCGCGCGCCGCCGCGTCCCCGCCGAAGCCCGGCTGAGGCGCGGACGCGTCGGCGGCGCGTCCAGCGCTCGCGGCGCGCGCGAGGAGGAAATCGACGGCCGTCGCGTGCGGGAACTTCGGAGCGCGCCCGAAGCCGCCGTTCTCGAGGTCGAAGGCGCCGCGCATCTCCGTCACGGCCTCCGCGAGCGCCTCGTCCCACGCGCCCTCTGCCGTCGTCGTGCGAGGGAGCGCGCGCCTCGTGTGCGCCGCGAGCTGGTCGGCGTTGTGGAGGATCTCCTCCTTGCGGTCGCGGTAGGCGTCGGCGACCGCGGTCAGCACGCGCGTGAAGGACGGGCGGCCATGCGCGTCGACGGGCGGGAAGTACGTGCCGCCGTAGAAGCAGCGCCCGTCGGGGAGGAGGAACGCCGTGAGCGGCCAGCCTCCCTGCCCCGTCATCGCCTGGATGGCCTTCTGATAGCGCGTGTCCACGTCGGGGCGCTCGTCGCGGTCGACCTTGATGGCGACGAAGCGCTCGTTGATGAGGCGCGCGACCTCGGCGTCCTCGTAGCTCTCGTGGTCCATGACGTGGCACCAGTGGCACCACACGGCGCCGATGTCGAGAAGGATGGGTTTGTCCAGGCGGGCCGCGAGGTCGAAGGCCTCCTGGCTCCACGGGTGCCAGTCGACGGGCTGCTCGGCCGCCGTCCGCAGGTAGGAGGACGCTTCCGACGCGAGGCGGTTCGCCACGCGGGGCGCGACGCGCGCGCGCTCCTTCAAGGCTCTGGCTGGATGGGGGCGCCCGCGTCAGAGCCGGTCCTCGCCGACGGCGTCCTTGATCCACGCGACAAGCGTCCAGTACGTCTCGACGCCCTTCGGCGTGATCTGGATCGTGTCGTCGACGACGATGAGCCCCTTGCGCTCCATCCATTCGAGGTAGCGCTTGTAGACGTTGTAGTTGAGGCGGACGGCGAGCTGGAGGTCGGTCCGCCGGTGCGGGCGCTGGTCGCGCCACAGGCGGTCCAGGAACCTGGCCACGACGTAGAGGTCGGGCCGCTCGAGCTTGTCCTCCTCCAGCGGCCGATCACCTGCCCTGTTCGAACGTCTCCATGAGGCTCGCCTCGCGGTCGCGAAGCTGCCCCATGCGGCCGCGCCACGCGTGGAGCTCACGGTCGAGGCGATGGAGCGCTCGCGCCCACAGGAGCGTGAGGACCGCGAGGAAGGCGAGCGTCAAGCCCGCGACGGCCCACGGGAAGACGGGCCCCACGTCCGTCGCGGCGGCCCGCCTCCACGCCCACGGCACGAGGACCGGGTACCAGAGGAAGACGCCGAGGACGCCCGCGAAGAGCAGGTGCCGCCGCGTCGCCTCGAGCTGCTCCCCCATGCGCTCGAGCGACGCGCGCAGCATCTCGAGCGGGCTCTCGTCGGCCGAGGGCGGCGAGGCCGCCGAGCGGTGACGCGCGAGGCCGAGGCCGCCCACGAGCACGAGGGTGGAGCCGGCCGTCATGAGCACGAGGATGAGCCAGTGCCGCCCCTGGTCGAAGGCGGTCGAATGGTAGGTCACGTCCACCCTGGGCTGGTTCGCGGCGGTGTCGTTGCCCGCGACGTCCCAGCGGAAGGCGAGGACGGGGTCGCAGTAGCTCATGATGCCCGTGCGCGGATCGACGACGAGCGCGCGCCGCGCGTCGGGCGGCAGCGTCTGCGTCGAGATGATGAAGCTCCCCTCCTGCACCTGCGTGAACGCGAGCCACGGCGCGGCGGGGGCCTCGCCTCGGCGCATCGGGTCGAGCGCGTCGCAGGCGACGACAAAGACGTCCCCGGGCGCCTCGGGGAAGGAGTACGAGACCTCGATGCGGCGCGAGGACGACCTCGAATACTCCGTGTGGTACGCGAGGAGGGCGCTGCCGTTCGCGCTCGTGAGGCTGGAGGGGTCGAGCGGGCGGGGGTCCACCTCCGCGGCTTCGATGCCCAGAGCAAGGACGCTCACGCCGAAGAGGAACAGTCCAGCCGCAAGGGCGAGGGTCGCCATCACACGACGCAGCGCGCCGGCCATCGAGGTCCTCACCCCGCTCCCGCCCATGAGACCTTGGGTCGATCCCCGTCCTGCAGCAGCTTCACGAGCGCGTCCTCGAAGTCCGCGTCGTTCTCGCCGAGGGAGCGCGCGGCGCCGCGGTAGGCGATGCGGCCGTTGGCGATGACGGCGAGGTCGTCGCAGAGCGCGCGGATCTCGCGCACCTCGTGGCTCGACACGAAGAGCGTGACGCGCTGCTCGCGCACGATGGAACGCAGCCACGCCCACAGGTCCCGCTTGGCGGGGAGGTCGAGCCCGCGCGTGGGCTCGTCGAGGAAGAGGACGCGCGGCGAGCCGAGCATCGCGCGCGCGATCTCGACGCGGCGCCGCATGCCGGTGCTGTAGCCGCGCATGGGGCGAGGCCGCCACGCGCGCTCGAGGCCGACGCCTTCGAGAAGGGACTCGACGCGCGCGTCGGGGTCCGGGAGCTCCCAGAGCCCCGCGAAGTAGCGCAGGTACTCGCGCCCGGACCACGAGGGGTGCGCCTGGGCCGCCTCGAGCTCCGCGATGATGCCGACGCGTCGGCGCACCTCCAGGGTCTCGCGCGCGACGTCGTGGCCCGCGACGCGCGCCTCGCCCGACGTGGGCGGCAGGAGGCCGCAGAGCATGCGGATGGTGGTGGACTTGCCGGCGCCGTTGAGGCCGAGGAAGCCGTAGAGCGCGCCTTCGGGCACGTCGAGGTCGATGGCGTCGACCGCGGTGAAGTCGCCGAAGGTGCGGGTGAGCTTGCGGGTGAGGATGGCAGAAGGCAAGAGGATCACCGGGTGTTGCGCTTTCGGAGGAGGAAGCCGGCGAGCGCCGCGCCGGGAAGGAGCGAACCCGCGGCGAGGAGCTGGGCGACGGCGCCCGGGACCTCCGCGTGGAGGGTCATGCGGCCTAGGGAAGTGAACGTCCGGCCCTCCGCGGTGAAGGACGTATGCACCTCCACCGGCGCGGGGGAGCTTCCCAGCTCGTCGACGGCGAGCGCCCGGAGCGTGACGGGGACGCGGAAGACGAGGCGGGGCTCGCCGTCGTTGGGCGCGGGCAGGCGCGTCTCGGGCTCGCCCGCGGGGGAGCGCAGCTCGCCGCCGGCCACGACGCGCACGACGTCGCTCCCCTTCACCTGGATGTGGACGCCGCGGACGCTCGCGCCCTGGGGCGAGAGGAGGAGGACGAGCACGTCGTACTCGACGTCCTCTCCCCGCGGCAGCGCGGGCGCGTCGAAGATGGAGCCGTACGAGAACGAGCCCGCGTGGATGGGCGCGCCGCGCGCGACGAAGGCGATCCACGTGTTCTCGCCGGGGACGTAGCTGGGGGAGCCGCCGTTCCCCGCGTCGCGGAACGCGACCTCCGCCGTCGCGACGGGCGCGGCGACGGCGAGCGCCACGAGCGCCACGAGGGCGGCGCGCCCACGCCCGCGCTCCCACCCGAGCGGGCTCTGGCCGCGCGTGTAGGCGAGCCACGCGGCCGCGGCCAGCCCCGCGGTGTGCGCCACGAGCCCGGCGGCGGGGCGCCACGCGTCCAGCGGCACCTTGCCGCCGATGCCGATGCCCGCGGCGTCGGAGGCGAGCGCGATGGGCGAGACCGACGTCACGCGCAGCCAGAGGTCGCGCCCGCTCGTGGGCACCTCCTGCACCAGGAGGTTGTGCACGAGGAAGAGGATGAACGAGACGAAGGAGAGCCCGCCCGCGAGCCCTGCCGCCGCGAGAGGGGACGCGTCGCCGACGACGACGCCGCAGAAGAGGCCCAAGGCGACGGCGCACGTGGCGACGCCGAGCGCGGCGAGCGCGAGGATCGGCAGACCCGCCGGGACCCCGAGCCACGCGACGAGGACGAGGAGGAAGGGCACCTGGAGCGCGAGGACGAGGAGCGCGAGGACCGCGCCGACGATCGCCTGCGCGGCGATCCACGTGCGCTGCTCGAGGGGCGTCGTGTACAGGCTGTCCACGAAGCGCGTGCGGCGCGCGGCCGCGACGCGCGAGGCCACGACGACGCTCACGACGAGCGGGAGGACGAACCACGCAAGGAGGAGCGTCTCCTCGTGCCCCGCATCTCCCGTGTAGAGGAAGGAGAGGGGGACGGCGAGGACGCCGAACACGACGGCGACGGCGGCGAGCGCGAAGCTGTTGCGGGGGAGCGCCCGCAGCTCCTCGCGGACGAGGCTGCGCAGGCGGACGCGCGGGACCGGATTGGCCATGCCCCCTGCATGGCCTCCGCCCGGGTGGTGGTTTACTCCTCTTGCATACGTATCCTCGATACGTTCCGGCGCGCCCGGATTCACGCGCGCGCGTCGGCGTCGTCCGCGTCGGGCGCGGGCGCCCCCAGCGCGCGACGCGCCTCGCGAAGCGCCCAGGCCAGCGGCGCGGCGGCGGCGAACGCGCCCGCGAGGAGAGGCACGAGCAGCACGCCGTACTCGAGGGCCCAGGCCGAGGCTGAAAGCGCCGGCAGGAGGGCGAGCGGCGCCGCGAGCGCGGCGAGCGCTTGTCGGGAGCCGCCGCGGCGGAGCGCGGAGGCCCATGCGAGGAGCGCCGCGGCCCAGAGCGCGAGAAGGAGGAGCATGAGCAGGTCCTGCGTGGTGAGGATGGGGTTCGCGAGCCACGGCAGCCGCGCCGCGACGGCGATGGTGGCGGAGGCGGGCCCGCCGCCGAGGTCGCGCATCGTCGGGAGCGCCAGCGCCGCGCCGAGGAGCGCGAGCCCGGCCAGCGCCGCGGCGGCGAGGCGCAGCGCGGGCGCGGGCGGGCGCGCGGGCGTCGCGCGGCGCATGGCGGCGAGCGCGAGCGCCGCGGGGATGGCGACGATGACGAGGAGCGACGCCGCGGCGCCCGTCTCCGCGTCGCGCGCCGCGACGGAAAGGCCGTCGTGGAGGAGCGCGAGCGACGCATGCGCCTCGACGGCGCGCGCGCCGCGGTTCTCGATGCGCACGACGTGCGGGCTCCAGGGCGCGTCGTCGCAGCACGCCACGAGCGCGTTCACGCGCAACGATGCGCCCGGGCCCGCGAGCGTCGCGTCGCCCCCCGGCCCAAGGACGCGGACGGCGAGCAGGGCGCGCGCGTCGCCGGCGGCGACGGTGCCCACGAGGCGATGATGGTGGAGCTCCGCGGGGAGCTCGACCGCGCCCCCGGCGGGGATGCGCAGCGTCCCCTCGGCCACCTGCGCGTTCCGGTGCGCGCTGGCCGCGCCCGAGAGCGCGAGGAGCGCGAGAAGGAGCGCCAGGGCGACGCGGCGCGCGCGCATGCGGGCCTCAGGCGCAGTAGAGCTCGTAGGGCATGCCTGGCGGGAGCGTCGCGCTGTATTCCCGGACGCGCTGCTGCCAGCTCACGCCGCGGCCCACCCACTCGTAGAGGCGCGCCATGCCGTAGAGGTCGAGGCTCGAGACGCAGTCCCACTTCGTGCGCTCGCCGCCGTCGCCGAGGAGGTCGCCGTTGCCGAACACGTGCGCGTACGGGCTGTTCATGAGGTCGGGGCCGTGCGCCGACGTCCACGTCTGCGTGTGGCCAAGCCCCCACGTGTGCGCGAACTCGTGCTGCATCACGTTGTAGATGTCGGAGGGCTCGGGGAAGTCGGGCGTCACCTGGCCGCCGCGCGGCGCGGCCGCGAAGGAGGACATGATGATGAGGCGCGTGCCGTCGTGCACGTACGGCTCCAGCCGGCCGATGCCGGGCACGCTGCACGAGGCCTTGCAGTAGACGCCGCCGCCGAAGTAGTCGGCGGCGAGGCCGCGGAAGATGGGGCCGGTGTAGGGCGCCCACACGATGATGACGTCGTAGCCGACGCGCTCGGGGGCGCCGTCGAAGATCGTGACGTGCGACTCGAGCTGGGAGAGGTAGCCGTACTGCGGGTACTTCGCCGCGAACTGCGCGATGGCGCCGTCCCACGCGCGGATGCCGGCGAGCGCGGCGTCGAGGTACTCCGTGGGGAGCACCGGCGCCGTCGGGTCGATGGCCGTCGGCGGCACGAGAAGGACCTCCGCGTGCGTCGAGGGGAGCGGCGTGAGGAGGTCGATGGGGCGCAGCGCCATCGAGGCGCACGTGTCGCCCGTGATGACGAAGCAGAACGAGTAGGAGCGCGCGCCCAGCTGCTGGGCGTTGAGCTGCAGGCGGTACTCGCCCGCGACGTGCGCGCGCGGCCACGTCACGCGCGCGTCCGCGATGTTGCTGTTCGGGTTGTCGAGCGGCACGCCGAGCGGGTCGTAGAGCATGACGCCCAGCCGGCGCGGCGAGTCGCCCGTCTGGATCGCGCCCGTGATGAGCCCCGCGTCGACGTCGATGTCGATCTGCTGGCCCTCGGCGACGTAGAAGCGGAACCAGTCCTGGTCGTTCACGGTCAGCTGGCCGTGGTAGCGGCCCGACATGGCGACGGGCGTCGCGGTGGCGAACGTGTTGCCCGCGTCCCCGCCGCTGCCGGCGTCGTTCGCGGACGCCGTGGGCGCGAGCGCGATGAGCGGCGCGAGAAGGATGGCGATGCTGACGAGGACGGTGCCCAGCCTCAAGATGTCTCCCGGCGCGGCGATGCGGCTGGCGTTACTTGAATCCGCCCGCCTGCCGGGGGAGCGTTCATCCGGCGCATACGCTGTCGGGGCGCGATGCCCGACGTCGAGGTGCGCCGCGAGGGCGCGGTGGCCGTGGTGACGCTCCAGCGCCCGGAGGTCTACAACGCGTTCACGCTGGCGATGGTGCGCGAGCTTCGCGCGCGGCTGGAGGAGCTCACGCTTGACGCGACGGTGGGCGCCATCGTCCTCACCGGCGCGGGGAAGGCATTCTGCAGCGGCGGCGACGTGCAGGAGATGCTCGCGAACGTCCTGCGCGCGGAGGCGCACTTCCTCGACCTCACGGCGGACCACCACGCCGTCGTCACGCTGCTCGTCGCGGGGCCGAAGCCCGTCGTGTGCGCGCTCAACGGCGTGGCGGCGGGCGGCGGGTTCGGCCTCGCGCTCTGCGGCGACATCCGCATCGCCTCCTCGAGCGCTCGCTTCAAGCCCGCGTACTTCAAGCTGGGCGTGGCGCCCGACGGCGGGAGCACGTACCTCCTCCCGCGGCTCGTCGGCTTCACGCGCGCGCAGGAGCTCCTCTTCCACGACCGCTTCGTCGCCGCCGACGAGGCGCTCGCGCTCGGCCTCGTCCACGAGGTCGTCCCGCCGGAGCGCCTGATGGAGCGCGCGCTGGAGGAGGCGCGCAAGCTCGCGGAAGGCCCCTCCTTCGCGCTCGCGGCCGCGAAGCGCCTCATGGCGGAGACGACCTCCAACGACCTCGCGAAGCAGCTCGCGCTGGAGCGCCGCCTGAACAGCCAGAGCGGCGCGACCCCGGAGTTCCGCGAGGGCGCGCGCGCCTTCGCCGAGAAGCGGGAGCCGCGCTTCCGCGACGCGCGCGCTTAAGCTCCGGCGGGCGCCTCCTCGCCGCATGCGTCCGCTCGTCCTCGCCGTGCTGCTCGTCCTGCCGCTCGCCGGCGCGGCCGTCGCCGCGGAGGCGGAGGAGGCGGGCGCCTACCTCGTGACGGGCTCGCACCCCGTCTACGGCGGCGTCGCGGGCACCCTGAAGGTCGGCGCGGGCGCCTTCGCGTACCTGAACCTCTCCGGCCCCCTGCTGGGGAGCTACTACGCCATCTTCTCCCACCAGTGCGACGAGGTCGGCGGGATCGGGGTGCGGGTCCAGGAGTGCGTGGGCGCCCAGAACGCGCGCTTCGTCGGGACCTACGCCGTCGGCACGGACGGCGCGGCGCTCGGGCCCGCCTCGGGCGCCGGGAACGCGTTCGGGTTCACCCTGACGGCGTACGCGCACACGTAGCCGACGGCCGACGCGAAATGCTGATGTCCCTCCGCTCGCTTCGGGCCCCCCGGAGCATGCCCAGGAAGGAGCGGCCGTCGAGCGCGACGAGCCCCGACCCGCGCGTCGAGCACCATCGGGCCATCGACGAGCTGCAGGAAGCGATCAACCAGGAACCCGCCGAGGACGAGGAGTACGCCCGGACCCTCTCGCGCGCGAGCCGCAACGAGCGGCGGGCGCGTGCGGCGTATGATCGAGACAAGTCCGGCGAGAGCGGCCAGCGCTAGCCGATAGGGTGAAACACGCGGGTGCAGCTTCCAGGGTGCGAGCAGGATGGCCAAGCGCATACTGATCGTCGACGACGAGAGGTCGATCCTCAGGAGCACGGCCATGATGCTCGAGGACATGGGATACGAGGTCGCCACCTGCGGCGACGCGGCCGAGATCCTCGGCTCCATCGAGAGCGCCAAGCCCGACGTCGTCCTGCAGGACATCCGGATGCCGGGGCTCGACATCGAGGAGCTTGTCCGCACGGTCCGCGCCGACCCCCGCTGGGCGCGCCTGCCGTTCGTCCTCTTCACCGCCAGCATGGACGCCGAGGAGGTGGGCGCGCGCGTCGGCGCCGCGCTTGTCCTCGACAAGCCGTTCAAGCCCCACGAGCTCCTGCGCGCCATCGAGGGCGCACTGGCCGTCAACGCGTGAGCCGCTCAGGCAGCCGCCGTCCTTATGAGCCCCCTCCCACTAGGCGCTGACGTGGGCGTTCGCCTGGAGGAGGCCGAGGTCGACCGGCTGCGTCTTGTCGCGGACGCCAGCGCGCTCCTCGCGCACGAGCACGAGCCGGAGGCCATCCTCCACACGCTGGGCTCCATCCTCGTCCCGCGCCTGGGCGACCTCATGAGCGTCATCCTCCTGCGCCCCGACGGCTCGCTCGAGCGCGTCGCCTCCATCGCGCGGGAGGGGGTCGACCAGGGCGTGATCGACGCGCTCCGCGCCTACCCCCCCACGTTCCACGAAGGGACCGCCTACCACACGGTCGTGACGACGCGCGCGGCGCTTCTTCTGCCCGTCATCCCGCCCGAGCTTGTCGCGCGCGCGGCGCAGAACGAGACGCACCGCGCGCTCCTTGAGGCGCTCGCCGTGCGCAGCTCCATCCTCGCGCCCATCCTCCACCACGGGGAGGTGCTGGGCGTCCTCAGCCTCGCGACCGTCGGCGAGAAGGGGCGCACCCTCGGGCGCGACGACGAGATCATCTGCGTCGACCTCGCGCAGCGCGTCGGCGGCGCCCTCGCGAACGCGCGGCACCTCGCGCGCGCCCGCGAGCTCCAGGACAAGCTCACGCTTCTTGCCGAGGCGAGCGCGCGCCTCGTCAACCACCGCGACGAGGCGAGCCTCCTCGACGACCTCCTCGGGCTCGCCGGGCGCCTCATCCAGGCCGACGCGTACGCCGTCTGGCTGCAGGAGCAGGGGCGCTGGAGCGTCCGCGCCAACCGGGGGTTGAGCGAGCGCTACGTGCGCGACACCGTCGCCGCGATGAACCCCGACGCGCCCCTCCCCGCGCGCCCCTTCCGCCTGGGCGAGCCGGGCGCGAGCCCGCCCGTGCGCGCGGAGCACCAGGCGCTCCGCGAGGCCGAGGGCATCCGCGACACGATCGTCTTCCCGCTCAAGATGGGCAGCGCGCCCGATGGCACCATCGTGTTCTACTACCGCCGCGAGAAGCGCGTCGACCCGAACGACCTGCGCCTCGGCGAGACGCTCGCGGGCCTCGCGAGCACCGCCATCGCGTCGCAGCGCGCCGCCGCGGCGCGCGAGGCGAGCGAGGCCACGGTGCGCGAGCGCGACGAGTGGCTGCGCGCGCTCTTCGACAGCCTGACCGATGCGCTCCTCGTCGTCCGCGTGCCGGAGCGCCTCATCCTGCGCGCGAACCGCGCGACGGCGAAGGTCCTCGGCTACGAGCCCGAGGAGCTCCTGGGGCGCGAGACGCGCTTCCTCCACGTCGACGAGGAGCACTACCGCGCCTTCATGCGCAAGGCCGAGCCGGCGCTGCGCGCGGACGAGCCCGTCCTTTTCCAGTTCCCGATGCGCCGGAAGGACGGCAGCATCGTCCAGACGGAGCACAGCCTCGTGCGCCTGCGCGACCCGAGCGGCGACACCGTGACGCTCGTGAGCGTCATCCGCGACATCAGCCGCCGCCTCGCGACGGAGCGCGCAGCGCGCCAGAGCGACGCGGAGCTGCGCTCGCTCATCGAGCAGAGCCCCTACAGCATCCAGACGTACGCGCCCGACGGGCACATCCTGAGCGTCAACCCGGCGTGGGAGCGCCTCTTCGGGGTCAAGCTCGACATGGTCCGCGACTACAACGTCCTCCGCGACCCGCAGGTGGAGGCGGCCGGGCAGATGGAGCTTGTCCGGCGCGCGTTCGCGGGCGAGGCGCTCGCGCTGACCCCGTTCCCCTGGACGCCCGACCGCGGCGAGAAGGCCGGGAGGCCCCTGTGGCTTCGCGCCGTCATGTTCCCCATCAAGGACGACGCCGGCAACGTCACGCGCGTCGCCCTCATGCACGAGGACTTCACGGCGCAGAAGCTCGCGGAGGACGAGCTCCAGGCGGCGCGCACGCAGCTCCTGCACAACGAGAAGCTCGCGGCGCTCGGGACGCTCGTGGGCGGGGTCGCGCACGAGATCCGCACGCCCCTGACGTACCTCGCGAACAACCTGCACCTCGTCGAGGCCGCGCTTCGGCGCCCCGACCCCGCCCGCACGGCGGCGCTCCCGCAGTTCCTCGCGCAGTGCCACGACAGCATCGAGCGCATCGACCGCATCGTCGAGGACCTGCGCCGCTTCACGCGCCTCAAGGCCGGCGAGCGCGCACCGGCGCGGCTGCGCGACGTCCTCGCGGGCGCCGTCGAGCTGTTCCGCGCGACCCACCGCGGCGACGTGCGCGTCGAGGCGGACCTCGCGTGCCGCTCCGTCGCGAACGTGGACCGCGTCCAGGTGCAGCAGGTCGTGCTCAACCTCCTCACGAACGCGGCGGAGGCGCGCCCGCGCGACGGCCGCGTCGTCCTCCGCGCGCGCGACGAGCCCGGCCGCGTGGTCATCCAGATCATCGACCAGGGCGCGGGCATGTCCGAGGAGGTCCTGCGGCGCGCCTTCGACCCCTTCTTCACCACGAAGCCGCAGGGCACGGGCCTTGGCCTCAGCATCGTGAAGCGCATCCTCGAGGAGCACGGCGGGAGCATCCACGTGGCGAGCAAGCCCGGCGAAGGCACGACGCTCGAGATCGCCCTCCCCGCGCAGCCGGAGGCGGCATGAGCGACGCGACGCGCCCGACGCGCGTGCTCGTCGTCGACGACGAGCCGGCCATCCTCCGCTCGACCGCCTACATCCTGAAGGACCTCGGCTACGACGTCTACACCTGCGGCGAGGCGCGCGAGATCCTCTCGGTCGCGCGCGACGCGACGCCCGACGTCGTCCTGCAGGACGTGCGCATGCCCGGGCTCGACCTGGAGCGCACCGTCACCGCGCTGCGCAGCGAGGCGCAGCGGGAGCTCCGCCTCATCCTCTTCACGGCGAGCCTGGAGGGGGAGGAGCTCGCGGAGCGGCTGCACGCGGACGCGTTCATCCCGAAGCCGTTCCGCCCGGCCGAGCTTGTCGAGGCCCTGGGGCCGGCGGAGCGGGCCGGCGCGCCTGCAGGCGGGGGGCCTACGGGCCAGCCCCAGTAGCCGCTTCGCTTTAAGACCCGCTGGCGCGTGCCTTTCGACATGGATACGCTCGCGCGAGGACCCGGCGGCGCGGCGCCCGCGCGGCGCCTCGACCTCCTCAGCCTCGCCGCGAGCAGCGTCCTCGCGAGCCTGCGCCTCGACGAGGTGCTCCCGCGCGTCCTCCGCCTCGCCGCGGGCGCGCTGTCGGCGGACGCGTACGCCGTCTGGCGCGTCGGGGCGGACGGGTCGTGGCGCATCCTCGCGCGCGCCGGCCTCTCCGACCGCTATGCCACGGAGGCCACGCGGCGCCTCGCCGGCTCCCCGGCCCCGCGCGAGCCGCTCGTCCTCGAGGACCCCGACGCCGCTCCGGAGCTGCGCTCGCACCGCGCGCTCCAGCGCGACGAGGGCGTGGAGAGCCTGCTCGTGGCGCCCCTCCTCCTCGACGGGCGGCCGCAGGGCACGCTCGCCTTCTACTACCGCTCGCGTCGCCGCTTCGAGCCCGACGACGTCGACGCCGCGACGCTTGCCGCGAACCTCGCGAGCGCGGCGCTCCGCAACGCGGAGCTCTACGAGGCGAGCCTTCGCGAGGCGGAGCGTTTCCGCTTCCTCGCGGACCACGCGCACGACGTCGTGGCGCGCATCTCGCCCGAGGGCGTCTTCCTCGACGCGAGCCCCGCCTCCGTCCGCGTCCTCGGCTACGCGCCCGAGGAGCTTGTCGGCCGGCGCGTCGCCGAGCTTGTGCATCCCGAGGACCTCGCCCGCGTCGACGCCAGCGCCTCCTCGCAGCCGCGGCTCCACGTCGCGCGCTACCGCCACCGAGACGGGCGATGGGTGCAGCTCGAGGTCGCGCTCAAGCCGATGGGCGACCCGGAGGCGCGGGTGACGGAGCTTGTCGCGAGCCTGCGCGACGTGACGCAGCGCGAGGCGCAGGAGCGCGCCTTGCACCTGCATCGGCGCGTGCTCGACAGCATGGCCGAGGGCGTGAACCTCGTCGACGAGCGCGGGGTCATCGTCTACACGAACCCCGCCGAGGACGCGATGTTCGGGTATGCGCCCGGCGAGCTCATCGGCAAGAGCGTGGAGGTGCTCAACGCCGCGCCCCCCGAGGAGAACGCGCGCATGGTGGCCGAGATCCTGCGCACGCTCGACGCGCGAGGCTCATGGGAAGGCGAGTTCGACAACGTCCGCAAGGACGGCACGCGCTTCGCCACCCGCGCGCGCATCACGCGCATCGAGCTCGACGGCCGGCCGCACTCCATCAGCGTCCAGCAGGATGTCACGCAGGAGAGGGAGCTTCGCGAGCGCGAGCGTCGCCGCTCGCAGACGCTGCGCACGCTCCACAGGGTCCAGACCGACCTTGCGAGCAAGCTGGACCTCGAGGAGGTCGTGCAGGCCTCCACGGACGCCGCGACCCGGCTCACGGGAGCGGAGTTCGGCGCGTTCTTCTACAACGTGACGGACCCGGACGGCGCGTGCTACATGCTGTACACGCTCAGCGGCGTCCCGCGCGAGGCCTTCGCGCAGTTCCCCATGCCGCGCGCGACGAAGCTGTTCGGCCCCACCTTCGCCGGAGAGGGAGTCGTGCGCGTCGACGACGTCCGCGCCGACCCGCGCTACGGCCAGAACCCGCCGCACCACGGCATGCCCCAGGGGCACCTCCCCGTCCGCAGCTACCTCGCGGTGCCCGTCGTGGGCCGCGCCGGCGTCGTCCACGGCGGCCTCTTCTTCGGGCACAGCGAGGTCGGGCGCTTCGACGAGGTGAGCGAGGAGATCGCCGTCGGCATCGCCGCGCAGACGGCCATCGCGCTCGACAACGCGCACCTCTACCGCCGCGCGAAGGAGAACGAGGCTCGCCTCCAGGAGAGCGAGCACCGCTTCCGCACGCTCGTGAACGCGACGACGCAGATGGTCTGGAGCGCGAACGCGGACGGCTTCGTCGACGACCTCCCCGAGTGGCGCGCGTTCACGGGCCAGACGGCGGAGGAGGTGCGCGGCATGGGCTGGCTCGACGCGGTCCATCCGGAGGACCGGGCCCGCGTGGTGGAGACGTGGAACCGCGCCTACACCGCCCGCGCCGTTTACCTGGCCGAGTACCGGGTGCGCGGGAAGGACGGCGCGTACCGCCACTTCGAGGCGCGCGCGGTGCCGCGCTCGGGCCCGCGGGGCGAGCTTCTCGAGTACATCGGCACCTGGACCGACGTCACCGAGCGCAAGCGCATCATGAGCGAGGCGGAGGCGCTTCGCGCGCAGCTCATCCAGGGCGAGCGGCTCGCGGCGCTCGGCCAGCTCGTCTCGGGCGTCGCGCACGAGCTCCGCACGCCGCTCACCTTCCTCAACAACAACGCCTTCCTGGCGCGGCAGACGATCGAGCGCGCGGCGCGGAAGGGCGCGAGCGCGCAGGAGATCGTCGACGCGGCCGCGCCCTACCTGGACGAGATCACCGCGGGCGTGGACCGCATCAACGCGCTCGTGAGCGACCTGCGCCGCTACACGAAGGCGCGCACCGACGCCGGCCTCGTCCGCACGAGCCTCGACGTGGTCGCCCTCGACGCGGTGGAGCTTTTCCGCGCGGCCAACCGCGGGGCGCACGTCGTCCGCACGAGCCTCGCGCCCACGCGGCCGGTGCTCGCGAACGTCGGCACGCTGCAGCAGCTTCTGCTCAACCTCCTGCAGAACGCGGCCGACGTCGCTCCGCGCGACCGGCCCATCTTCGTCGCGACGCGCGACGCGCTGGAGGGCGTCGTCCTCGAGGTGACGGACGAAGGTCCCGGCATCCCTCCCGAGGTGCAGGCGCGCATGTACGAGCCGCTCTTCACGACGAAGCCCGAAGGCACCGGGCTGGGCCTGAGCATCGTCAAGCGCATCGTCGACGAGCACCGCGGCCGCATCGCCTGCGACACGGCGCCTGGGAAGGGCACGACCTTCCGCGTCACGCTGCCCGTCGCGTGACGGCTACGCGAGCGCACGGCGGGCGGGCGGGAGCCGCGCCCGGAACGTCGAGCCTTCGCGCGCGTCCTCCTCGCCCGGCATCGTCGCCGGGGCGTTCGCGTCGACCGCCGGATGCCCGGAGCCGACGCCGAGCGCTGCGGGCGGCTGGCGCGCCGGGATGTGCGCGCGGACGCGGCGGATGATGTACGCCGGGCGGTCGAAGCTCGTGCTCGAGTCCACGCGCTCGCGGGAGGTCTGGACGTATCCCGCGCGCACGTCGCAGAACTCCTCGAGCGCCCGCAGCGCGATCTCGAGCAGGTCGCCGTGCGGCCCTCGGCCGTAGACGACGCGAAGGGAGCTTTCCGAGGACGCCTCCTGCTGCGCCGGCTCGCGCCCCTCCCAGAGGAGCTCCACCCCCTCCTCGGTGTCGTAGGTGGAGATGTTCAGGGTGGAGCCGCGCAGGAGGCGCGCCGGGAGCGCGCGGAAGATGGTGTAGACCGCGCGGTAGAGGATGGTGTCGTCCGCGTGCAGCGGCCGCGTGGCGTCGAGGAAGGTGCTCACCGTCACGTCGTGCGCCGCGTACGCCTGCGCGTCCCGCAGCGCGTCCCGGATGGCGCGGTGGAGAGCCTCGGACATGCCGTTGCCCGCGACGACCTTCCCCGAGGAGAAAACGTTTTCTCCTGCCGGCCTGTCGTCCTGCGCATGGCGACGCCGCATCTGACCAAGGAGTCGTTCGAGCAGCACGCGCACCACGACGTGAAGCCGCACGAGCACGCGGTGTTCGTCTACGACGAGGAGACGGACATCCTCGTGCCTCTCGCGCAGTTCATCGAGCAGGGCGCGCGCGAGGGCGACCTCAGCGTCTTTGTCCACAGCTTCCCGCACAACGAGGCGGCGCGCGCCTTCGTCTCGGCCGGCTTCCCCGACGCGCCGAAGCACGAGGCGGACGGCGGCCTCGCCGCGGCGCCCTACCGCGAGGCGTTCGAGCGCGACGCGCACATCGACTACGAGCACGTGGGCGGCGTCGTGGACATGCTCCGCGCCACCGCGGCCCGCTCCGGCCGCCGCGCGCCGCGCATCTTCGTGGATGCGAGCAAGAACTACTTCGACGCCGGCCGCGTGGACGAATGGTTCGCCTTCGAGCGCTGGCTCGGGCCCCGCCTCCAGGCGGAGGTCGGCCTCGTCTGCGCGTACCGCAGCTCCGATCTGCGCGACCCGAAGGTCCTCGCGCAGGTGCTCGAGACGCACCAGTACCGCTTCGACGCGAAGCGCTGAGCCGTCGGCGCCCCGGCTGAGAAGGAAAGGCCAAGGGCACGCGCTCGAGGGTCCCTCTCCGACAACGACAGCCCGGGTCCGGCGCCACGCGCCGCAGCGCGCGCCCCCTTCAGCGAGGAGGTGGGGCCGTTTGAGGCTCGCTCAGATGAGAGGGGCTCGGACGCGAAGCGTTCCGCGTCTCGCGCGTGTCCTCGCACCCATGTTCCATGGGCGATGCAAGATCCCATCGCCTCGCGGGTGCCGAAGAACAGGCAGCCGGGCGGCAAACTCGCTCGGTGGCGCCCGCTCCTCGCACCCCGCCTCGGCCCTCGCCTCGGCCCTTGCCTCGGCCCTTGCCTCGGCCCGTGCCCGCCGGCGGCCCGTGCCCGCGCCTCAGCCGTACATGCCCGGCACTTCCTCGTGCGGGTGCTGCTGGGCGGGAGACGCCTGCTTCTGCATCATGCGGAGCGTCTTCTCGATGTTCTCCGCCTCGGTGTAGAGCGGCTTGACGTCGATCTCGATGTCGGGCAGGAGCTTGTCGATCGCCTCGATGACCTTCGCCGCGGCGCGCGCGTCCGGGTAGTTCGGGTTCGCCTCGGCGAGGATGCTGATGGCGTTGACGTTCTCCTTCTTCCCGAGGTTGAGGAGGACGCCCGAGACGCCGGTGATGATGCCGTTGCCGAACTGCTCGATCTCGTGCTTGGCGAGCAGGTCGCGCGTGGCCTGCGTGCTGCCGAGCGCGTAGACGGCGACCTCCTCGTTCTCCTCGCCCTCCTGGTCGAGCACGAGCCCCTCGGGGCTGATGATGGTGGAGGCGCCCTTGCGCTTCGCGAAGGCGAGGATGCTCTCTGCGATGGGGCGGATGAGCTTCGGCGCGGGCTGGAACTCGGAGATGAAGACGCAGACGCCCTTGCCCGCGTAGATGCGCACCGGGTAGAGCGGCACGCCGTTGCGCACGATGCTCACCGTGGGGAAGAACTTCGAGTCCATGATCCCGATCTGCTGGAGCTCGAGGACGTCGATGAGGTAGTTGGCCGTGATGGTGCTCACGAGGCCGACCGACGGGAAGCCGTCGATGATGGTGGCGCCGGTGAGGTCCACGTCCTGGAACTCATGCACTTGGAGGTCGGACTCATCCACCATGGCGGGTCGTCACGAGCTACTCGGTCCGCCTACTTACACCCTTTGGGTTCGTCCTCCGTGGCCGTCTCGCCACGCGCGCAGGGAGAGGGGCGGCCTCCCGGCCGCCCTGGCCACAAGGGCTAACCGCCGCCCGCGACCTCGCGCGGGCGCATGCGGCTGGACCATTGCTGCCTCAACGTCCGCGACATGGACGCCGCCATCCGCTTCTACGAGGCGCACTTCGGCATGAAGCTCCTCAGCCGGCGCGAGATCCCCGAGAACGACGCGGAGATCGCGTTCGTCGGATACGGGGGCGAGGACGCGATGAAGCTCGAGCTCACGCACTGGCGCACGTGGAAGCCGGAAGAGTACACCGAAGGCAGCACGTTCGACCACATCGCCATCGTCGTCGACACCGACCTGCGGGCGCTCGTCGAGCGCCTGCGCGCGGCGGGCGTGAAGGTGGCGCGCGAGCCCTTCTCGCTCTCGGGCGGCGGGAGCACGATCGCCTTCGTGCACGACCTCGACGGCAACTGGGTGGAGCTCATCGAGAGGCGTCGCTAGGTGGACGTCTTCAGCCACTTCGTCCTCCCGTACCTCGTCGTGTACGCCCTCACCGGCCGCCGGCACGTCGCGCTCGCCGCGGGCATCGGCGGCGTGGCGCCCGACCTCGATGCGCTCACGGCCGTCGTCTCCCTCTGGGACCCGCTCTACTTCCTCGGGCACCGCGGCGTGAGCCACTCGCTTCTCGGCGCGCCGCTCTACGCGCTCGGCGCGGTCCTCCTCCTGCGCGCGCCCTTCTGGCGCCGCGTGCTGCCCATCCACGAGGAGCTGCGCTTCGGCGGCGGCCTCACGCTCGTCGCGCTCGCGTTCAGCTACACGCACCTTCTTCTCGACGGCCTCACGCACTGGGGCGTCCCGCTCCTCTACCCGTGGAGCCCGCAGCGCTTCAGCGCGGGCTGGTTCTTCTACAGCGTGACGCTCATGATCCCCGTCTCGGCGTGGGTCGTGTGGCGCACGGCGCGGGGCACGGACACGCGTCGAGG
>DASRYU010000229.1:0-22914 GCA_035687045.1 Thermoplasmatota archaeon
TACACGCACCGCGCCGGACGCGCCGCGCGCCTCGGCCGCGAAGGGCGCGTCGTGAGCTTCGTCCTCCCGGACCAGAAGGAGGAGCGCCTCCAGCTCGAGCGCGAGACCGGCAGCGAGTGGATCCCCTACCGGCTCGACCCCGCGCAGGTCGCCGCCGTCAAGCTCCCCAGCGACGAGCCCGCCAAGCGCGCGAAGCCCACCCGCGCCCCCGCCACCGGCGCGACGCGCCCAGGCGCGGGCGCACGCGCGCCGCGCGCGGGCGCGAAGAAGGCACCCGCGCGCGAGGAGAAAGTGCCGAAGCCGCGCGTGGACCGCACGCCGCCGCCCGACGACGTGCCGGCGTCGCGCAAGGGGCGCGCGCGGCGCGGGTGAGCGCGCGCGAACGTTCCGGGCGAACGAGCGCGCCGAACGTTCGACGCGAACGTTCGCGTCGAACCTCCGCCTCGAACGTTCGCGCCGTGCGTTCGCTGCGAACGTTCGCGTCGAACGCGCCTGTCGATCGTTCGCGCCGAACGTTCGCGTCGAACGTTCGAACCGCGCGCCGACGCCCCCCGCCTCGTCGCGCCGCGTGGCAAGGGCCATGTTAACGCTTCCCATTCGGCACAACTTCCCAACAGCCGAATCCCGTGCCGCTCTTCGTTCGAGTGCGTATGGCCGGTGGCCCGTACCGCACGGGCGCACCGGGAGACGAGGCTGTATCACGATGATGATCGACGAGTTCCAGGAACGGAAGAAGCCCGCGTCGATGGCGGACGACAAGGAGATCAAGGTCCGCATCCCGCTGGATTACCACATCAAGCTCCACACGGTGAAGGTCGTGAGCGGCGTGCCCATCTCCGACACGGTGAAGGCGGCGCTCGAGGACTACTTCGCCGAGATCAGCGCGGCGGACGAGAAGCACGTCCACTAAGCCTCGCCGCGGCCCCCGCCGGTCGAGGCGCGGCGGGGCGCTCGTCGAGCGTTCGTTCAATTCTAGAGGAGCGCCGGTCCGGCCACGCCGCCGGGCCGCCGCTTCCCGCAAGCCTATGGGGGGCCTGCGTCGTGGCGGCGCGTGCGCGCGCGGCGGCGAGGGCGCCTCGTGGCGCACTTCTCCAGTTGAAACCCACCTCCCATACGCTTATATGGGGGGTGTGCCTTCGCCGCGCTACACCCTGAGTAGTCCAGACCAGACGCGAGGGGCAATCCTCGCCGGGTCGCAAGACCTGGCAGGAGCGCGATGCGCTCTTGGAACCCCGCGCTCGACGGTCCCCGCTTCGCTCGCGAAGTCGGTGTGGCTGTCGAAGGAGACGTCACGGTTGGATGAAGCGAGGTGCTTCGGCACCCCGCGCTGATATCAGAGTCCCGGACGGGGCTCCAGATTCGCCAACAGAACGCTCGAGGCGCGACTCGAACGTGCTGGAGACGGACCGCTCAAGGAGAGGAATACCATGGGCCAGCCCCACCGTCCAAAGAAGGGTTCGAAGGGTTTCTCGCCGCGCGTACGCGCGACGAAGCAGACCCCCCGCCTCACCTCGTGGCCTGTCGGCGGAGACGCGCCGAAGATCCAGGGCTTCGCAGGCTACAAGGCCGGCATGACGCACGTGGTCCTGACGGACTACCGCCCCCACTCCAACACCGCCGGGCAGGAAGTCACCGTGCCCGTCACGGTCGTCGAGGTCCCCCCGATGCGCGTCGCCGCGGTGCGCTTCTACCGCGAGACGCCGTACGGCCTGAAGACCCTCGGCGAGCAGTGGGCCGCCGGCACCGACGCGCGCCTCAAGCTCCGCCTGCCCGTCCCGAAGGAGGTCAAGGCCTTCAACGTGGACGCCGGCAAGGTCGACGACGTGCGCCTTCTCGCCTACACGCAGCCCAAGCTTGTCTCGGGCACCGCGAGCAAGACGCCTGAGATCATGGAGCTGCGTATCGGCGGCGGCGACATCAACGCCCGCATCGAGTTCGCGCGCTCCAAGCTCGGCCAGGAGATCACCATCGCGGACTTCACGAAGAACGGCGAGATGATCGACGTCGCGGCCGTCACGAAGGGTCACGGCTACAAGGGCAGCGTTCCCCGCTGGGGCGTCAAGCTCCAGGGCCACAAGGACTCGAAGAACCGCCGTGACGCGAGCCCCCTCGGTCCCTTCCAGCCGCGCTTCATCCGCGCGATGAAGGTCCCGATGCCCGGCCAGATGGGCTACCACAACCGCACCGAGTACAACAAGCGCGTGCTCAAGATCGGCACCGACGGCGCGGAGATCACGCCCGCGGGCGGCTTCATGAACTACGGTGTCGTGCGCAACGGCTACCTCCTTCTCCACGGCAGCATCCCCGGGCCCGCGAAGCGCCTCATCCGCCTCCGCGACGCCACCCGCTACCTGCGCGGCATCGAGGTCGCCGAGCCGCAGCTCGCGTACGTCAGCACGGCCTCGAAGCAGGGACGGTGAACTGAATGAAGGTCAACATCTACAAGAAGGACGGCAGCGCCGCTGGCGAGGTCGACCTCCCCGCGGTGTTCGCGACGGAGTTCCGTCCCGACGTCATCCGCAAGGCCGTGAACGCTGCGCAGGCGAACCGCCGCCAGCCGTACGGCGCCTACAAGCTCGCCGGTCACGGCCCCCACGCCTCGGTCCGCTCGGGCCAGGGCATCGCGCGTATCCCGCGCGAGACGCAGGGCGGCCAGGCCACCTTCGCTCCCCCGACGGTCGGCGGTCGCCGCGCGCACCCGCCCAAGGTCGAGAAGAACTGGAGCGAGAAGGCGAACAAGAAGGAGCGCCAGCTCGCGCGCGCCTCCGCGCTCGCGGCCGCCGCGAACGATGAGATCGTGCGCACGCGCGGTCACAAGTTCAAGGAGGGCCTCACGCTCCCCGTCGTCGTCGAGGACGAGATCGAGGCCATCGAGAAGACGCAGGAGTTCGCGGACACGCTCGAGAAGATCGGCGTCGGCGCGGACCTCGTGCGCGCTCGCGAGGGCAAGCACCAGCGCCCCGGCATCGGCAAGCTCCGCGGCCGCCGCTACAAGACGCCCCGCTCGATCCTGTTCGTCGTCTCCGGCCTCGAGGCGCCCGTGCTCACCGCCGCGCGCAACCTGACCGGCGTCGACGTCGCCACCCCCGAGATGCTTTCCACCGAGCTCGTCGCCCCCGGTGGCGACGCGGGCCGCCTCGTGGTCTTCACGAGGAGCGCCCTCAACGCCCTGGAGGAGATGTAGAATGGAAGCGTCCCCCTACGACGTCGTCATCCACCCCTTCGTGACCGAAAAGACGATGGCCCAGATGGAGCGCGAGAACAAGCTCGAGTTCCTCGTCGCGCGCACGGCCTCCAAGCCGGCGATCCGCAAGGCCATCGAGAAGCTCTTCGACGCGAAGGTCGCGCAAGTCAACATCAAGATCGGTCGCGACGGCCAGAAGCACGCCATCGTCAAGTTCGCTCCTGAGACGAAGGCTGAGGACGTCGGGACCCGCATCGGAATCTTCTGAGGTGAAGGAATGGGCAAGAGACTGATCACACAGCGCCGAGGCAAGGCGTCCCCCGTGCACATGAGCCCGGGCCACCGCCACCTCGGGCCCGCAAAGCACCCCAAGGTCCCGAGCGAGACGGCCGGCACGGTCAAGGACATCGTCCATGCCCCCGGTCGCAGCGCTCCGATGGCCGTGGTGGAGTTCGCGGATGGCACGCAGACGAACGTCATCGCCGCGGAGGGCACGAGCGTCGGTCAGACGATCGCGTTCACCACGAGCGACCTGAAGGCGGGCAACCTCGCGTATCTCCACGCGATCCCCGAAGGCACCCCGATCTACAACATCGAGGGGCAGCCCGGCGACGGCGGCAAGTTCGTCCGCGCCGCCGGCACGGCCGCGTTCGTGGTCTCGCGCGAAGCGAGCCGCGTCACGGTCCGCATGCCGTCGGGCCAGTTCAAGGTGTTCCACCCGTCGTGCCGCGCCACCATCGGCGTCATCGCCGGCGGCGGCCAGGGCGACAAGCCCCTCGCGAAGGCGGGCAAGGTCCACCACAAGTACCGCTCCAAGGGCGCGCTCTTCCCGCGCGTCCGCGGCGTCGCGAAGAACCCCGTCGACCACCCCCACGGTGGCGGCAACGCGCACCGCAAGGAAGGCAAGCCTACCACCCTCAAGCGTGGCACGCCGCCCGGCCGCAACGTCGGTCACATCGCGGCTCGCCGCACCGGTCTGAGGAAGGGGTGATAGCACATGGCTGACGAGAACACGATCCCCCCGACCAAGGCCGCCGCGCCGCGCCAGCCGCGCCGCGCGCGCAAGAAGAAGGCAGCAGTGGAAACGCGCCGCACGAAGGAAGCGGTCTACCGCGGTCTTACGATCGCGGAGCTCCAGGCGATGCCGTGGGACCAGCAGCTCGAGCTGCTCCCCGCGCGCGCCCGCCGCTTCTTCTCCCGGCAGTTCGACCACGACACCGAGGTCTTCTGGAAGAAGGTCCAGGCGGCGGGCGAGGGCGACGAGCTCCGCACGCACCTGCGCGACTTCCCGATCACGCCGGTCTTCGTGGGCAAGATGATCCACATCCACAACGGGAAGGAGTTCCAGAAGATCGGCATCACGACCGACATGATCGGCCACAAGCTTGGCGAGTTCGCGGCCACGCGCAAGTCCGTGAAGCACACGGGCCCTGGCGTGGGTGCGACCCGGTCGTCGAAGTTCATGCCGCTGAAGTGAGGTGATATCAACATGGCTTACGGTTACGCGGCACAGAACGTCGACCCGGAAACGACCGCCAAGGCGGCAGGTCGTGAGATCCCGGTCAAGCCCAAGTTCGCGGTCAACGTCGCGAAGGCGCTGAAGGGCAAGTCGGTCAAGCAGGCGCGCACCTTCCTCGAGGAGGTCATCGCCCTGAAGACGCCCGTGCCCTTCCGCGTGCACAAGCGGCAGGTCAAGCACCGCCGCGGCAAGGTCGGCCCCGGCCAGTACCCCGTCAGCGTCGCTGCGGCGTACCTGCGGGTGCTCAACGACGCGGCGTCCAACGCCGAGTACAAGGGCCTCGACCCGGACAACATGTACGTGTGGCACGCGGCGGCCCACCGCGCCGCGCCCCTGCCGGGCTTCATGCCCCGCGCCCAGGGTCGCGCGACGCAGTGGAACAAGCAGTGCAGCCACCTCGAGCTCGTGCTCAAGAACAAGGAGGAGTGAACGTGGCGGTCGAACGCAAGCTCATCAGGGAACACAAGAAGCGCGTGGCCGTCCGCGAGTATCTCCACCGTGAGACGGAGCGCGCGGGCTTCGGCGGCGCGGAGATCTCGCGCACGCCCATGGGCACGCGCATCCACCTCGTCACGGAGCGCCCCGGTTTCGTCATCGGGCGCCGCGGCGAGACGATCAAGAAGCTCACGCAGAACCTCCACGAGCGCTTCGGCCTGGACAACCCCCAGATCGAGGTCGCGGAGGCGGCGGACCCGTCGCTCAACCCGCAGATCATGGCGCAGAAGCTCGCGGAGGCCCTCGAGCGCGGCTGGCACTTCCGCCGCGCGGGCCACTCGACGCTCCGCCGCATCATGGACGCGGGCGCGAAGGGCGTGCTCATCACGATCGCGGGCAAGCTCACGGGCGGCCGCAAGAGGACGGAGAAGTTCCTCGAGGGCCACATCAAGTGGTGCGGCGACACCGCCCTCCAGCACATGGAGGTCGGCTACGCGACGGCCAAGAAGAAGCTCGGCATCATCGGGTGCACTGTCGCCATCATGAACAAGGATGCGCGCCTTCCCGACGAGGTCGAGATCCACGGCGGCATGAAGGGCGGCCAGCAGGCTGCTCCCACGCCCGCCACGGACGGCCCGCGCGAGCAGGCCCCCGGCATCACCCGCGAGGGTCGCGGCCACGAGAAGAAGGGGCAGGTCGCTGGCCTGACCACCGGCATGTACGGTGCGGGCCCGCAGAACCAGCCGATGGTGCAGCGCGCTCCCGCGCCCGCCCCCGCGGCCTCCGCCCCGGCCTCGCCTGGCGCGAAGCTCGAGGGGAACGTCGGCGACCTTCCCGGCATCGGCCCCAAGAAGGCCGAGGCCCTGAAGACGGCCGGCTTCGAGACGCTCGCGGACCTCGACGAGGCTCCGCTCGACGACATCGCGGCGGTCGAGGGCATCGGCCCGAAGCTCGCCATGAAGATCAAGGACGAGCTGAAGAAGCTCAGGAAGTGATAGCGGATGAAGACGAAGGAACTTCGCGCAATGTCGGCTTCGGACCGCACGGCGAAGCTCAAGGAGACCCGCGACGCGCTCATGAACGCGCGTGGCGTGGCCGCCATGGGTGGCGCCCCGCGGAACCCCGGCGAGATCCGGCAGCTGCGGACCACCATCGCTCGCATCCTGACCATCGAGAACGAGGAGGCGCGCGTTCGCCGGCCGTAAGGCCGGAGATACGTGTGTTCTCCGGAGGACCCCAAGTTCCATGAGCCAGATGTGCGACACGTGCGGTCTCCCCAAGGAGATCTGCGTCTGCGAAGAGATCGCCCGCGAGCAGCAGGAGATCCAGATCTACACCGTGGCCCGCCGGTACGGCAAGATGGTCACGATCGTGGAAGGGCTGACGACGGACATCGACGTCAACGGCCTCTGCTCCGAGCTCAAGGGCGCCTGCGCCTGCGGTGGCACCGCCAAGAACGGCACCATCGAGCTGCAGGGAGATCACAAGCAGAAGGTGAAGCAGGTCTTAGAGAAGATGGGCTTCAACGCGGAGTTCAGGTGAAAAGGGAGAACGCAGACGTCGCGCGTCACGAGCTCATCGGGCTCTTCGTGACCATCGAGTCCGCGCACGCGGGCTGGAACGGTCTCGAAGGGACGGTGGTCGACGAGACGAAGCATACGCTCCTCGTGGAACTGGACCCCGGGTCCGAGATCCGGGTGCCCAAGACGGGCAACCGGTTCGTCTTCCGCGTCGGGAACGAGCGCTTCGTGGTCAACGGCGACGACATAACATTCCGACCAGAAGACAGGACCAAGAAAGTACGGATGTGATATCACTATGGCCAAGGCAAGAGACATCGGCGTTGACGTCGCGGCACCCGCCGCCGAGTGCAACGACCCGCACTGCCCCTTCCACGGCGGATTCCCCGTGCGCGGCCAGATCATCGACGGTCAGGTCGTGAGCACCCGCATGGAGCGCTCCGCCCGCGTTCAGCGCGAGTACCTCCGCTACGTGCCGAAGTACGAGCGCTTCGAGAAGAGGACGTCGAGCTACAACGTTCACGCGCCCCCCTGCCTCAACGTGCAGGTCGGCGACCGTGTGAAGATCATGGAATGCCGCCCGCTGAGCAAGACCGTCAGCTTCGTCATCATCGAGTCGAAGCGCGGCGAGCTGCGCATCGCGGGCGACGACGCCACCCGCCGTGAGGCGGAAGCGGAGGCGACCACACAATGAAGGGACTTCCCGGAAAGCAGACGCGTGGCCTCCCTGTCGGAGCGCGCCTGGATTGCATCGACAACTCCGGCGCGAAGGAAGTGCAGATCATCGCCGTCCCCCGCGCGGGCGGCCACCACAAGCGCCTCAACGCGGGCGGTGTGGGCGACTTCCTCGTCGTCTCCGTCAAGAAGGGCACGCCGGAAATGCGCCGCCAGGTGCTCAACGCGGTCATCGTGCGGCAGCGCCGCCCGTTCCGCCGCCCTGACGGCACGATGGTTCAGTTCGAGGACAACGCGGCGGTCATCGTCGCCCCGAACGGTGAGACGAAGGGCAGTGACATCAAGGGCCCCGTCGCCCGCGAAGCTGCCGAGCGCTGGCCCCGTATCGCGGCCACCGCGAGCCAGATCGTGTGAGGTGAAGACGTGTCCACGCAACCCCGAAAAGAGCGCAAGACGCTCTACAATCTGCCCGTGCACAAGAACCGTGCACGCATCGCGGCGCACCTCGATGGTCCGCTGCTCGAGAAGTACGGCAAGCGCAGCCTGACGGTCCGCAAGGGCGACACCGTCCGCATCATGCGCGGCGAGTTCTCGGGCCAGAGCGGCAAGATCCTCGAGGTCAACACCCGCACCGGCAAGGTCACGGTGGACGGCGTCACGGTCAGCAAGGCGAAGGCGACCCAGGTCGCGCGCCCGCTCGATCCGTCGAACCTCGTCATCACGAAGCTCGATCTCACGGACCCCAAGCGCCGCGAGGCGCTGGGCGCTGGCGAGGAGGCTGAGTCCTAATGAGTCTGCACATGAAGAGGCTCGCGTCCCCGCGCGCCTGGAAGATCGCGAAGAAGGGCAGCAAGTGGGTCCCCAAGCCCGCGCCCGGCAAGCACAGCATCGAGCGCAGCGTCCCCCTCGGCGTCGTCATGCGCGACTACCTCGGCCTCGTCGACACGATGGTCGAGGCGAAGCGCGTGCTCGGCAACCGCGAGATCCTCGTCGACGGCCGCATCGCGACGTCGCACAAGACGCCCCTCGGCCTCATGGACGTCGTCTCCGTCCCTAAGATGGAGAAGAACTACCGCGTGGTCATCGACCACCACGGCCGCGTCGTGCTCGCGGAGATCCCGGCGGCGCAGGCGGCCTGGAAGCTCTGCCGCATCCAGAACAAGAGCGTCGTCAAGGGCGCGAAGCTCCAGCTCAACCTCCACGACGGGCGCAACGTGCTCGTCAAGGAGTCGAACTACAAGACGGGCGACGTCGTCAAGATCAGCCTCCCGGACCAGAAGATCGTCGGCCACTACGCCTTCGGCAACGGCATGACGGCCCTCCTGACCGGCGGCAGCCACGTCGGCGAGCTCGCGAAGGTCAAGCAGGAGGAGCAGATCCGCTCCCCCACGCCCAACCTCGTGAGCGTCCAGTCGGGCTCCGAGGAGTTCTCGACGATCAAGCCGTACGTCTTCCTCGTCGGGAAGGACAAGCCCGAGATCCAGCTCCCTGAGGTGAACGCCTGATGCCCGAGACGGTCACGCTCGGGTCCTACAAGTACGACAACCCCATGCGCGTCCCGCGCATCGAGAAGGTCGTCGTCAACATCGGCGTCGGCGAAGGCGGCGAGAAGCTCCAGAAGGCCGAGCGCGTCATGGAGATGGTCACGGGCGTCAAGCCCGCCCGCACGATCTCGAAGGTCTCGAACCGCGACTGGGGTCTCCGCGAGGGCACCCCCATCGGCGTCCGCGTGACGCTGCGCGGCGAGCAGGCCGAGGAGTTCGTCAAGCGCGCGCTCGACATCCGCCAGTTCAAGGTCCCCGACTACTCGTTCGACGACGGCGGGAACCTCAACTTCGGCGTGTCGGACTACACCGACTTCCCCGGCATGAAGTACGACCCCGAGATCGGCATCTTCGGCATGGACATCGCGATCGTCATCGCGCGCCCCGGCAACCGTGTCAAGAACCGCCGCCTCGAGGCGCGCAAGATCGGGAAGGAGCACAAGGTGACGCGCGAGGAAGCCATGGCCCTCATGACGGCCAAGTTCAACATCGAGGTGATCTAAGCTTGGTCGACCACACGATCTTCGGACGCGGCGTCGCGAACGAGTGCGTCCGCTGCGGCCGCAAGCGCGGCATCATCCGGCGCTATCAGATCTTCATGTGCCGCCAGTGCTTCCGAGAGACCGCCCCGCAGATCGGGTTCAAGAAGTACAGCTGAGGTGAGAAAAATGCTGAATGATCCTCTCGCTGACGCTCTGACGCTCATCAAGAACGCCGAAAAGGCGGGCAAGCTCGAATGCGAGGTCGAACCGGCCTCCAAGCTCGTCGGGCACGTGCTCAAGGTGATGCAGGAGCGCGGCTACATCGGGCCTTTCGAATTCGTCGAAGACACCACGGGTGGCAAGTTCCGCGTCAAGCTGATCGGCCACATCAACAACTGCGGTGTCATCAAGCCCCGCCACGCCATCAAGAAGACCGACTTCGAGAAGTGGGAAGCCCGCTATCTCCCCGCCCAGGGCTTTGGCTCGCTCATCGTCACGACGACGAGCGGCGTCATCAGCCACGAGAGCGCCAAGGAGATCGGCACGGGCGGCAAGCTTCTCGCTTACGTGTACTGAGGTGAAACCGAATGGTCAGCGCAGAAGTCACAGAAACGATCCACGTCCCTGAGGGCGTGAACGTGACCATCACCGGGTCCACCGTCAAGATCAAGGGGAAGGCCGGCGAGCTCACTCGCACGTTCGCCAGCCCCATGGTCCAGCTCAAGAAGAGCGGCAACGACGTCATTGTCCACGCCGACCTTCCGCGCAAGAAGACGCGTGCCCTGGTCGGCACCTGGGCAGCCCACCTCCGCAACATGGTGAAGGGCGCGCAGGAGCCGTTCGAATACAAGCTCGTGGTGCGATTCAGCCACTTCCCCATCAAGGTGAAGGTGCAGGGCGACCGCGTCATCATCGAGAACTTCCTCGGTGAGCGCACGCCCCGCAGGGCCCGCATCCAGGGCGCCGCGACGAAGGTCAAGGCCAGCGGTGAGGAGATCACCGTCACCGGCCCCGACCTCGAGGCGGTCTCGCAGACGGCCGCCAACATGGAGCAGGCCTGCGTCATCCGCGGGTTCGACCAGCGCGTGTTCCAGGATGGCATCTACATCACGCAGAAGGGGGCCTGATAGCACATGACGAAGGAAGAGTTCGTTGAGCAGGTCTCCAACCTCCCCGGCGTCGGCAAGAAGACCGCCGAGGCGCTCTACGCGGCTGGCATCCACAACATGGACCAGCTGAAGAGCAAGTCGGTCGACGACCTGAAGGACCTCGAGGGCATGACCGCGAGGACCGCGAAGGCCGTCTACGACGCGCTCCACGAGGGCGAGGCCGCCGACGAAGGCGCCGACAAGATCGAGGTCGTCGAGGCGAAGCAGAAGACCAAGGGCAAGGCCGCGAAGGAGGCCAAGAAGGCCACCACCGAGGAGAAGCCCGAGGTCGTCGAGGCCGAGAAGGTCTACCGCCCGAAGATCAAGGCCGAGCTCTCCGAGGAGCTCCAGAAGGCCCTCCAGATCCGCGAGCTCCGCGCGTCCCAGGAGCCCGCCTTCGCGCGCTACCACAAGTGGCACTCGAAGCGCGTCCCCGACGCGTGGCGCGCCCCCAAGGGCGTCCTCTCCAAGCAGCGCCGCGGCTTCAAGTACCGCCCGCCGCGCGTGAAGGTCGGCTACGGCAAGCCCGCGGCGACGCGCGGCCTGCACCCGTCCGGCTTCGAGGAGGTCCTTGTCGCCAACCCCGACGAGCTCGCGCTCGTCGTCGACCCCAAGACGCAGGCGGCCCGCATCGTCGGCACCGTCGGCGCCCGCAAGCGCGCCCTCATCGAGAAGGCCGCGGCGGAGAAGAACATCCGCATCCTCAACCCCAGGAGGACCTGAACATGACGGACCTTCGCAACCAGCGCCGCATCGCCGCCGCCGTTCTCGGCTGCGGTGAGGGGCGCGTCTGGATCGACCCGCTGCACGCGGACGCGGTCGCCGAGGCGGTCACCCGCCAGGACATCCGCGGCCTCGTGAAGAAGGGGTACATCCGCGCGGCGCAGAAGGCGGGCACGTCCCGCGGCCGCGCGCGCGCCCTGAAGATCCAGAAGGATTCCGGTCGCCGCCAGGGCCCCGGCTCCCGCAAGGGCGCCAAGGGCGCTCGCAGCCCGCGCAAGCAGCGCTGGATCCGCACCATCCGCCCGATCCGCTCGACGCTCAAGGAGCTGCGCGAGTCGGGCAAGGTGACGCCCAGCGTCTACCGCGTCTACTACCGCAAGGCGAAGGGTGGCGTCTTCCGCTCGAAGGCCCACCTGGTCAGCCACATGCGCACCGACGGCGCGCTCAAGGAGGAGTGAACTCGATGGCCCACGGACCGCTCTACCGAGTCCCCCTCCGCCGCCGCCGTGAGGGCGCTACGGACTACCGCCGCCGCCTCGCCCTGCTCAAGAGCGGCGAGACGCGCGTCGTTGTCCGCACCACCAACCGCAATGTCATCGTGCAGTTCGTCGAGTACGACGAGAAGGGCGACAAGATCGTCGCCTCGGCCGAAGCGCGCGAGCTCCCCGAGCTCGGCTACGCGGCCGCGGGCAACAACACGCCCTCCGCGTACCTGACGGGCCGCCTCGCCGCGAAGCGCGCCAAGGACGCGGGCATCGAGACCGGTGTCCTCGACCTCGGCCGCGCCGCCCCGCACAAGGGCGGCGTCATCTTCGGCGCCCTCAAGGGCGTCGTCGACGGCGGCGTGCAGGTCCCGCACGGAGACGTTCTCCCCGCCGAGGAACGCTGGCGCGGAGAGCACCTGGGAGAACAGAAAGCGGCAGCCTTCGCCGCGTCCTACGAGAAGATCGTCGGGCAGCCCCTCCCCCCGAAGTCCGAGAAGCCCAAGGGCAAGGACAAGGGCAAGGGCAAGCCGGCGCAGGGCGAGAAGCCTCAGCAGGGTCAGCCTGCGAAGGGCAACAAGCCCGCGAAGGAGAAGAAGGCCAAGACCCCCGAGTAAGGAGGCACACACATGGGATTCCGAGGACGAAGAGACGACCGCGACAAGCCGGACCCCCGGGACTGGGTCCCGAAGACCGAGCTTGGACGCCGCGTCAAGAGCGGGCAGATCACGACGATGAAGCAGGCCCTCGCGAGCGGTCTTCCGCTGCGTGAGCCCGAGATCGTCGACATCCTGCTCCCGGGCATCGAGGACGACGTCATCGACGTCAACATGGTCCAGCGCATGACCGACTCCGGCCGCCGCGTCCGCTTCCGCATCACCGCGGTCGTGGGCAACCGCGACGGCTACGTCGGCATCGGCCAGGCGCGCGGCAAGGAGGTCGGCCCTGCGATCCGCAAGGCGATCGACAACGCGAAGCTCGGCCTCATCGAGGTCCGCCGCGGCGCGGGCAGCTGGGAGTCGGGCAAGGGCGCTCCGCCCACGTCCGTGCCGTTCAAGGTCAAGGGCAAGTGCGGCGCGACCGAGGTCGTGCTCACCCCCGCGCCCCAGGGCACGGGCCTTGCGACCGGAGACGTCGCCAAGCAGGTGCTGCGCCTCGCGGGCGTCCAGGACGTCTGGAGCTTCGCGCGCGGCCAGACGAAGACGACCATCAACTACGCGAAGGCCGTCTTCAACGCGCTCGAGAACGCCTCGAAGATGCGCGTCCAGGAGCACCACCGCCAGAACCTCAGCCTCGTCGAAGGGAGCGTGGCGCAGTGAGCGCCGCGCCCGCTTCGACCGAAGCGACGCGCAACGCCTCCAAGGGCATCGGCCGCCAGTCGGGCACGGGGAGCCTCATCCTCGTGCGCCTTCGCGGCACCGTCCGCCTCAACGGCAAGATCGCCGACACGATGGAGATGCTCCGCCTCAACCGCCCGAACCACGCCGTCGTCATCCCCCGCACCGAGTCCTACATGGGCATGGTCGGGAAGGTGAAGGACTACGTCGCGTACGGCGAGATCGACGCCGCCACGATGTCCGCGCTCCTCAAGGGCCGCGGCCGCGTGATGGGCGACAAGCCCATCGACGACGCGTTCGTCAAGAGCGCGACGGAGAACAAGTACGCGAACGTCGACGCCTTCGCGAAGGCGCTCGCGGACGGCACGGCGACGATGAAGGACCTCGGCGAGGACGCGAAGCCCGTGTTCCGCCTGAACCCTCCGGTCGGCGGCTTCAAGGGCTCCACCAAGAAGCACTTCACCGTGAAGGGCGAGCTTGGCTACCGTGGCAAGGAGATCAACGAGCTCATCAAGAGGATGATCTGAGATGGTCGGCTTCTCGAAGAAGAGGAAGTCCTCGAAGCGCCGTGGCGACCGCGAGCAGGGTCGCGGCAAGAAGAAGGGCCGCGGCGCGGGCCTTCGCGGTGGCCGCGGCAACGCCGGCCGCCACAAGCACAAGCGCGTGCACTACGCGAAGCTTGGCCAGGAGTTCGGCTACACGAACTACGGGTTCAAGATCCCCGACGAGGCGCAGAAGACGGTCATCAGCGTGAACGTCTCTGAGCTCGACGACCGACTCCCCCAGCTCGTCGAGATGGGCGAGGCCACGAAGGAAGGCGACGTCTACGTCGTCGACCTCGCGAAGATGGGCGTCGACAAGCTTCTCGGCGGCGGCCAGATCCGCAGCAAGGCTCGCATCACCGTCGCGACCGCGACCCCTGGCGCCAAGGCCAAGGTCGAGGAAGCGGGCGGCGCGATCGTCGAACCGGCCGCGTAAGCGGGCGGTCTGTGGGAGGACGCGGCCCCGGTCGCGTCCGTCTCTCCTCTTTCTCTCATCCCTTCTTTGCCAGCGTAGGCTCCGCCTCGCGGCGGCCTGCCGTGGACGTTCTGCGGCACGTTCGACCCGTGCTCCAACATCCATAGCCCTCCGAAGGGGTACGGACCGCTCCGTGCGCGTCGTCAGCGTCTTCCTTGTGCTCGCCCTGCTCGGCGTGCCGCTCGCCTCGGCGGGCGGCGGCGCCGACGCGACCGCCGCGAAGGATCCGCGGAACTTCACCTGGGTCGAGGAGGGCGTCCTCGCCGTGGGTGGCGGTGGCCTCGTCGAGGCCGACGTGGATTGGCTCGCGGCCAACGGCTTCGGCGCCATCGCCGACTTCCGCGCCGAGCACAAGGACCCGCAGGCCTACATCGAGTCCAAGGGCATCGCGTTCCTCGACATGCCCATCGAGAGCGCCGGCGACCTGAGCGAGGCGCAGTTCGCCGCCTTCGTCGAGTGGGCGCTCGCGCAGAAGGCCGCCGGCCGCAAGATCTACATCCACTGCACCAACGGCTGGCACCGCGCCGCCGCGTTCGCGGTCGCCTACGAGCTCGCGACGGAGAAGCGCCCGTACGACGAGCTCGCCACCGAGGCGATGAAGCGCCGCCCGGGCACCGTCATGCGCGCGCAGGCGGGCCTCCTCGACTACGAGGCGTCGCTCACCGGCAAGCCGCAGCTCGCCGTCGTCCTCGTCTCCCCCCTCTCGCACCCCGGCCTTGGCGGCACGATGCCCGCGCACGTGGACGTCTACGCCAACGGCGCGCCCGTCGCCGGCGCGAACGTGCGCGTCTGGAGCGAGGAGTCGAAGCTGCGCATCGAGGGCGTCACCGACGCCAACGGCCGCTTCACCTTCCAGTACGTCGCGCCGCAGAACGCCTTCATGGACCACATCTACGCCCGCGCGAGCCTCGCCGGCTTCGCGGACGGCGGCGACAACCTCGACTTCATCTTCCAGCACGCCGCGAAGCAGCGCGGCGCGCTCGACGTGAAGGCCGAGCGCACGAGCGACGGTCTGCGCGTCGTCGCCACGAGCAACGGCAAGCCGCTCCCCATCCGCGTCGTCGCGAACGCGCCGGGCTGGAGCGAGTTCGAGTCCTCCGACCGCGGCGAGGCGATCATCCGCCACGCGCCCTCCAGCGAGATCAGCGTCCGCGTCGTATCGTGGGGAAGCGAGGGCGGCGTCGCCACCGTGCCCGCCTCCGCCGTCGCCTACGAGCCGCCCGCGCCCGCGACCACGCAGCGCCCGCTTCGCGGCGAGATCGAGGCGGAGCGCATCACCTCCATCGCGGCCACCGAGAAGCCCCAGGTGCAGCCGGGCCTCGCGCCGGACGACCCGGCGAACGTGAACGGGCGCGAGCTCGCCGTGCGCTACGCCACCGCCGCGCTCGCGGGCGCCGCGCTCCTCGCGCTCTACGTGGTCGTCGTCTCCCGCAGCCGCGCCGGCGTCGGCAGGCGGTAGAGCCCCTCGGCGGCGACCTCGTAGCCGACGAGCGCGCCGTGCTCGCCGCGCACGACCAGCGCGTACTTCCCCGCCGGCAGCTCCTCGAAGAGCATCTCGCTCGACGCGACGCTCGACGCTTCGCCAAGAAGCGCGTCCTCGTGGTACAGCGCGACGACGACCGACGCCGGAGCCGGCGCGGACGAGCGCGCGGCGAACCCGATGCGCAGCCGCTGCAGCGGGTGCTCGGCGCCGAACGTCAGCCGCCGCGGCTCGTGCGCGCCCGCCTCGGGCGCCGCGAAGTCGCCGGCATAGGGGCCGACGGCGAGCCGGTCGCTGGGGCGCTCGAAGTCGACGAGGAACGACGCGCTCGCCGCGCCGCGCGCGTTCGCGCCGACGGCGACCGCGACCAGCGTCCACAGACCCTCGTCCACCGGCGTCACGCGCCCGCCGCGCGCCTCGAGGGGCACCCACGCGGCGTACGAGACCTCCTCCACGACGACCGCCCGCGCGACCTGGCTCCAGACGAGGACGCGCGCGCCGGGGGCGACGTCGAGCTCCGGCGGCTCGAACCGCAGCGCCCCGTCCTCCTCGAGAAGGAACGCCTGCGCGGCGCCGGCGGGCGCCTGCGGCCACGCGTTGACCACGAGCCGAGCCCCCTCCGCGGCGAACGCGTACCGCCCCGCGTGCGCGACGTGCATCGTGCGGGCGCGGCCGTCCGGCTCGAGCGGCGCGAGCGACGCGGGCGCGCGTGGGCCGGTGCCATCGCGCCGCTCCTGCGTCGAGGCGCGCATGAGGAACACGTCGCCGCCGATGCTCGATGCGCGCGGCTCCGCCTCCTCGAGGGAAGCGAACCAAGCCACCATGGCCCCCGGCGACGCCTCGACGTCCACCTCGACGCCGCGCAACGGCTTGAGCCAGCGCTCCGAGAGGGAGACGGAGAGCGCGAGCGGCAGCGGGACGACGCGCTCGGGCGGCGCGAGCCCCAGGAGGAGCGGCGCCTCCTGCACGGCGCGCGGCTCCGGGGGCGGCGCGGCATCGGGCGCGGTGCAGCCGGCCAGAAGAAGCGCGAGGAGGACGAGCGCGCCGCGCTTCACCCACGAACCACGAGGCGCGGCCTCCTTAAGCGTTCCCGCCACGAACACCTTTCATAAGGTGGCGGCCGGATGCGCGGCCCGATGCGCATCGACCCGTGGGCGTCCTCCCAGAGCACGGACTACCAGCGCCTGCGGGACGAGTTCGGCATCGAGGCGTTCGACCCGGACGTCATGCCGGAGCCGAGCCCGCTCATGCAGCGCGGCGTCATCTTCGGGCACCGCGGCTTCGACAGCGTCGCGCGCGCCATCCGCATGGCCGATCCGTGGGGCGTCCTCACCGGGCTCATGCCGTCGGGGCCGATGCACCTCGGGCACAAGCTCGTGATGGACCAGGTCACGTACTACCAGCGCCTCGGCGCGGACGTCACCATCACCGTCGCCGACATCGAAGCGTGGGCGACGCGCGGCATGAGCCTCGAGAAGGCGCGCGAGATCGCGTACGAGCACTACATCCCGAACTACCTCGCGCTCGGTCTCGACCCGAAGACCGCGCAGATCTACTTCCAGAGCGACCGCGAGCCCGTGAAGGACCTCGCATGGAAGCTCGGCCGCAAGGTCAACTGGAGCACGATGGAGGCCATCTACGGCTTCGGCGGCAACACGAACATGGGCCACGCCATCGCGCCCCTCGTGCAGGTCGGGGACATCCTCGCGCCGCAGCTCCCGCAGTACGGCGGCCCGCGCCCCATCGTCGTGCCCGTGGGCGTCGACCAGGACCCGCACATCCGCCTCACGCGCGACCTCGCGCTCGCGAACCGCCTGTTCAAGCTCGCCGCCTCGGGCGAGGGCGGCCTCGTCACCGTCAGCGACTCGCAGAACGAGGCCGCGATGGCGGCGCTCTGGCAGGCGCTGCGCGCGCACGTGGCGAAGGTCTCCGAGACGCCCGCCTTCCAGTCGAGCGAGACGAACCGCGAGTTCTTCAAGGAGTGGCGCAAGCAGGTCGAGAAGACGGAGAAGGCCATCGCGAAGGGGCAGGACGTGCGCGCCGCGCACCTCGCCGCCATCCTGCTCGCGGTGCGCAACCTCGGCCTCGAGTCGCTCGGCTTCGACAAGCGCGGCATGACGCCCAACGCGCCGCACGGCGTCCTCTCCATCTCCGGCTACAGCGCCAGCGAATCGGCCGCCGTCGACGCGTCGCTCGCGCGGCTCGAGTCCGCCATCGGCGGCTTCGGCTTCATCGCGCCGGCCGCGACGTACCACCGCTTCATGGGCGGGCTGCAGGGCGGCAAGATGTCCTCCTCCAAGCCGGAGTCGCACATCTCCCTCATCGACACGCCGGAGTCGGCCGAGAAGAAGATGGCGGGGGCGCTCACCGGCGGCCGCGAGACGGCGGAGGAGCAGCGCAGGCTCGGCGGCCGCGCCGAGGAATGCATGGTGTACGAATCGTACGTGTACCACCTCGTGCCCGACCAGCAGGAGCTCCAGAAGCTCTACGAGGACTGCAAGAGCGGCCGCATGCTCTGCGGCGAATGCAAGGGCATCGCGCGCGCGAAGGTCCACGCCTTCATGAAGGACCTCAAGGAGAAGCGCGACGAGCGCGAGCACCTGGTCAAGGAGATCGTTCGGTCCGATTGAAGCGCATCTCTAAGGAAAGCCTCCGTTGAGCCGTCGCATGGCCTCGGCAGGACATCTTTCGGGACGCGCGCGGAAACGAGGCCGCTCTGCGCTGGGCTTGAACTCGCGCACAAGCCTCGGCACAAGCCTCGAACAAAGCGTTCGCGTCGGGGGGTCTCGGGATGCAGTTGCGCGTCGCCTTGAAGCACGCTTGGCGGCTTCCTGTTTAGCATGCGCGCGTTCATGGTTCGCGCCGGGAACGACAACGAGCTCGCTGACCTGCTGGAGAAGCGCGCGCACGTTGCGCTCGGCTGGTCCGAGGTCCCAAGCGTCGCCGGCCTCACGGAGTGGGACGATTTCACCGCCCTCATCAGGAAGTCGTACCCAGAGGATGGCCCGAAGTCGATCGGCATCAGCGTCGGCCAGCTCTACCGCTTCGCGGTGGAGATGGAGAAGGGAGACATGGTGCTATCGTACCACAAGGCCAGCCGGGAGTACCTCGTCGGCCGGGTCGAGGGCGAGTACCGTCACGACCCAAGTATCTTCGGGGCGAACTACCCGCATGTGCGCAGAGTTGTCTGGAGAGGGCGAGTCGCGCGCGACCGGCTGAGCCTCGACGCGCGCAACACCTTGGGCAGCACGCTCACCGTCTTCAGCATTGGAGGGCACTGGGCCGAATTCGAGCGCCTTTTGGGTGGAGTCGCCGATGTGCCCGTCGCCGCTCCCGAGGTCGCGCCGGAACGCCGGCCTTACCACCAGGAGGTCGGAGAGCAGGCGCGTGCGCTCATCGGCGACATGCTCGACGGCATCGACCCGTACGACTTCCAAGACCTCGTGGCGGCCGTGCTCCGAGCGATGGGCTATCGCACCCGGGTGAGCCCGAAGGGAGCCGATGGCGGCGTGGACATCCGAGCGAGCCCCGATTCGATCCTCGTTACAGATCCCTCGATCTACGTGCAGGTGAAGCACCGCCGCGGCGCAGCCGGGAGTCCAGAAATCCAGCAGTTTGAGAGCGCCCTTGGCGCGCATGCACGCGGGCTCTTTGTATCGACTGGTGGGTTCAGCGTGCAGGCGCGTGTCGCGGCAGAGAAGGCGCACAAGAGGATGACACTCTTCGACGACGAGCAGTTCATCGGCCTTCTTACGGAATATTACGAGAAGCTCGAGCCGGAGTACCAGCGGATGGTCCCCCTCCAGAAGATCTGGGTACCTGTCGTTGAACAGTGAGCTGGTCCACGACGCCTGATGCTTCACGTGAGCACGAGCGTCCACGTCTGCGTCGCCACGGGCCCGCCCGCGACGGCGCGCACGTCGACGCCGAGCGTGAGCGTCGTCGTCCGCGTCGGGTGCTGCGTGAGCGTCGTCTCGACCCCGAGGGTGCCGCCAGAGGGCAGGTGCGCCGGCGCCGCGCTCGCGACAAGGACGCCCTCCACCATCGCGAGCTGCGCGATGCCGCCGACGCTCACGGACCCTCGGCGCAAGTGCTCCGGGCCCTCGACGTGGAGGACGCGCAGCTGCACAAGCTGCGGCTGGTCGGCGCCGCTGCGGATGTGGAGGACGTGCGAGGCGCGGACGACGGTGGAGAGGGTCGTCGTCGCGAGCGCGCCGCCCGCGCTGACGCTCGTGGCGCCGCTCGTACCGGGCGCGAACACCGCGGGGGCGGCGCCGACGGAGAGCTGCAGCGGCGCCTCCGCCACCAGCGGCCGAACGAGCGCGCTCGCTCCGCCCGGCGCGAGGACGAGCGCGAGGAGGCACACGGCGAGCACGACGCGGGGAAGCATCGGGCTCACGCGGTCACGATGAGCTGGAGCGCGCGCTGGTCCGCCACGTTGTGGAGGCCGGCGCCCGAGGCGAGCGCGATGGTCGCCTGGGCGGTGTAGGTCTTGCCGGGCGGCATCGCGAACGAGACGCTGGGGTTCGGCGCCTTGAGGTCGAGCGTGCCCACGTGCGTCGCACCGTCGTAGAACTCCAGCTTGTACGAGGACACGAAGGCGTTCGCCACCTGCGCCGTGGCCAGCGTCACCGTGTGCGGGCGCGCGTCGACGTTCTTGATGCGGAGGAGGTCCGTCATCGCGACCGGCACCTCGGGGATGCCGCGCAGCGTCATGCTGAAGCTTGTCGCGTTGGGGCTCAGCGCGAACGAGGGCACGTAGTCGGTGAACGCCGCGTCGGCGCCCGGCTCGAACACGATGGGCGCCTGCTTGACGGAGGCCCCGGACGAGCTCGAGGAGTACGCAAGGCTGACGGCGGCGGTGGCGCCGCCCACCACCGCGACGAGGACGGCGGCGGCGAGCGCGAGGTGGAGCTTCGGGAGCGCGAGCATGGGCTTCCCGCGACCGTTCGCTCCCGAGGATATCAAGAGCGACGTCGGGTCCGGACAGGACGGGGGCGCGGCGGAACGGCCGCGGCGCAAGGCTCAAGGGCGGGCGCCCGCGCGCCGGCCGCCGGGAGGGGGCGCAAAACCCTTTAGGGCGCGCGGCCCGTCGCCGCGGCGCATGCAGGAGCTCTCCCACCTCGAGAAGCGCGTCCTTCTCGCGCTCGGGCAGATCGGCGAGAAGGCCACGCCCGAGCAGATCCTCGAGAAGGGGGGCTTCAGCGAGCTCGTGCAGGTCATGAACGCCTCCTCCTGGCTGCAGGCCAAGGGTCTCGTGCGGCACGAGGAGACGATGCGCACGTTCATCGGCCTCGGCAAGGAGGGCGAAGCGGCGCTGCGCGACGGGCTTCCCGAGCGCAAGGTCGTGCGCCTTCTCGCAGAGAGCGGCGGCGGCATGATGCTCCCCACGCTCCAGAAGCACCCTGCGCTCGCACCGGGCGAGATCAACGTCGCGACGGGGTGGCTCAAGCGCAAGGGGCTCGCGAACATCGAGAAGCAGCCCGCGTGCACGATGCTCACGCTCACCGAAGCCGGCAAGAGCGGCCTTCCCACGCCCGACGAGCTGGTGCTCGAGAAGCTCGCCGGCGGCGAGGTGCCGGAGAACGAGCTCGACAAGGACGGTCTCGCGCTCCTCCTCCAGCGGCAGAACGTCGTGCGCAAGCGCGAAGAGATCACGCGCATCATCCACCTCACGAAGAAGGGGCAGATGCTTCTCGAGAAAGGCATCGAGGTGCGCCCCGAGGTGAACGAGCTCACGACGGAGCTCATCGGCAGCGGCCGCTGGCGCGAGGTCGACGTCCGGCCCTACGACGTCACCGCCTTCGCGCCGGTCGCCACCGGCGGCAAGCGCCACCCGCTCCGCCAGATCATCGACGGCATCCGGCAGGCCTTCCTCGAGATGGGCTTCACCGAGATCGAAGGGCCCTACGCGCGCAGCGCGTTCTGGAACATGGACGCGCTCTTCACGCCGCAGGACCACCCCGCGCGCGCCATGCAGGACACCTTCTACCTCGACGCGCCCCGCCGCGCGCGCCTCGTCGACGCGGAGGTCCAGAAGGTCAAGGCGGTGCACGAGCACGGCGGCGACACGGGCTCCGTCGGCTGGCGCAACCCGTGGAGCCGCGACGTCGCCGAGCAGATGCTCCTGCGCACGCACACGACGGTCGACACCATCCAGTACCTCGCGCGCCACCCGAAGCCGCCGGTCAAGGTGTTCAGCATCGACCGCGTCTTCCGCAACGAAGCCATCGACGCGACGCACCTTCCCGAGTTCCACCAGGTCGAAGGCATTGTGATGGAGGAGGGCGCCAACCTGCGCCAGCTCATCGGCGTGCTCAAGGAGTTCTACGCCAAGATGGGCTTCGCCGACGTCACCGTCCGCCCCTCCTACTACCCGTACACGGAGCCCTCGCTCGACGTCGCCGTGTGGTACAACAACAAGTGGCTCGAGCTTGGCGGCGCCGGCATCTTCCGCCAGGAAGTGACGAAGCCGTGGGGCATCGACGTGCCCGTCCTCGCGTGGGGGCTCGGCCTCGAGCGGCTCGCCATGCTCAAGCTCGGCCTCAAGGACCTGCGCGAGCTCTACATCAGCGACGTCGAATGGCTGCGCAACGCGCCGCTCATCGACTGAAACGCCCTCGCCAGGCGCGCGACCCGCAGGGTCGGTCGGGTGGGGGGGAGCGCAGGCCGCGCGCCCGACGAGGAGCTCAGGGAACCTTCAACAACGCGGGGGCGGAACGGACCGCCCGCCGCGCTCCATGATCCGTTCAGTGGGACGCGCGGCGGCCGCTCGACCACGACTCGAGAAGCGCGCGCAGCTCCGCGCGCAGCTCCTTCATCTCCGCGCGGTGCTCCGCGCGCCACGCGCGGTAGCCGTCGCGGATGCAGTGCGACGCGTTGTCGCCCTCCGCCGCGTGGCACGCCTCGCGCACCGCCGTCGCGTTCTCGAGCCAGGACGCGCGCGCCGCGTGCAAGCGCGAAACGAACGACTCCGCCAGCACCGAGCGGTTCTCGGCGAAACGCTCGCGCGCGAGCGTGCGGTTCTCCCGCTCCGCCGACGCGTGCCGCGCATCCGCGCGCCGCTCGTCGTCCGCCGTCGCGTTCGTCGCCGACGACCGCTGCGCCGCCGCCTTCGCCTTGCCTTCGTCGCCGTGCGAGCCGGGGCCGCCCGCCAAGGCGACAGGCGCCGCAAGGAGCCCGACGAGCAGGAAAGCCAGGATAACCGTTCTCATCAGACCGCACGACGCCAAGGGGGCAGATAAGGCGGCTCCGACGGGCATCGAAGCGTCCCGCACCCTTCGATGACAGCCCGAGGAAGCCTCATCTACCCCTCAAGGACGCCTGGTGAAGCCCCAACGGCGTCACCTCCACCTCCGACGCCCACCC
>DASRYU010000230.1:0-21601 GCA_035687045.1 Thermoplasmatota archaeon
GGGCAGGACACGGTGGAGGTGCGGACGACCGTGCGCGACCACGAGAACAACCTCGTGCGCGGCGGCGCCACCGTCACCATCGAGTTCGTGAGCGCGGGCGGCGTCGAGCACACCGCGACCGGCACCACGGATGCCCACGGCGTCGCGAGCGTGAGCTACGCGCTGCCGCAGAGCGCGAGGACGGGCGAATGGACCGCCCGCGTCACGAGCATCGCCGGCACGCACCTCGTCTACGCGAGCGGCGCGAACGTCGTCTCGAGCGTCAGCTTCTCCGTCGTGAGCGGCAACAATTGAGCCGCGCGCAGAGCTTCGGCTGCACCTTCCGCGCGCGCCGGACCAGCAGGCTTCTTCAGGGGGACGAAGGATGCGCCGGCGATGCCCACGGTCGAGGACATGGTCGCCGCCATCCGGGCGAAAGACCTCTCCACGGCCGAGAAGCTTCTCGCGGACGACCCGTCCCTCAGCCACGCCCGGACGCCGGCCGGCGAATCGATGCTCCTCGTCGCGGCGTACCACCACGCGAAGCCCCTGGTCGAGCTCCTCCTCATGCGAGGCGCGCGCCCGAACGTCTGGGAGGCCGCCGCGGTCGGGCGCCTCGACCGCCTGCGCGAGCTCCTCAACGCCAACGCCGCCGCCATCGACGCCTTCTCGCACGACGGCTGGACGCCGCTCCACCTCGCCGCGCACTTCGGGCAGAAGGAGATCTGCGCGTACCTCCTCTCGCGCGGCGCGCCCGTCGAGGCGCGCTCCAGGAACGCGCTCGCGAACACGCCGCTCCACGCGGCCGCCGCAGGCCAGCAGCGCACGTGCGTCGCGATCCTTCTCCAGCACGGCGCGGACCCGAACGCGACGTACCTCAACGGCATGACGGCGCTCCACGTCACCGCCGTCAACGGCGACGACGCCACCGCGCGGCTCCTCCTCGCGGCGAGGGCGCGCCCCGACCAGCGGGGGCCCGAGGGGAAGACGCCGCTCGACCTCGCGCGCGAGAAGGGGCACGCGAAGGTCGTGCGCCTCCTCGAGCAGGCGGGCCTGAAGGAGCGCTAGCGCGCCGGGCGCTCCGGCCCGTGCGGCTTCCCGAGGTCTTCGACGAACTCGAACGTCACGCGGTGCTCGCCGAGATCTCCTGGATGCGTTCTCTCACCGCCTTCAGCTCGTTCTCCAGCTCGTTCGCGTAGCTTTCCAGCCAGGCCTTGCGCTCCTCGCGCGTGAAGTAGCGCCGGCCGCCATATCCGTAGCACATCGTTCATCACTCGCGGCCGAAGCCGCAAGAGGAGAGAGGACGCGCGATTCCATCATGACTCGGCGCGCGCGTGACCAAGGCGTCCGCCCGGCCGGTCACGGTTCAGGAGGCGCCCACGCCGTAGAGCTCCGCGAGCGCGGCGAGGACCGGACGGGCGGCGGCGAAGGCGCGCGCGTCGCCGGTGTCCTCCACCTCGAGCGTCACGCCGCCAGGGCTCACGCGCACCGTCACGCGCGTGCGCTCCGCCATCCAGTGGAGGCTCGTCTCGCCTGGACCTTCCGACTGGCCATACCAGCGGAGACCGCCGAACCAGCGGCGCGAGAGCTGCCGCGCCACGGCCTCCGGCGCCACGTGAGGGGGAAGAAGCGCGTGCACCACCGGGAGCACGGGCCGCGAGGGCGCGGCGGCGCGGTCGCCGCGAAGGGCGGAGAACCCGGCGTCCGTCAGCTGATATCCTTTGCCCGCGTGCGCGACGAGCCCCGCCTGCTCGAGGCGACGCAGCGTGCGCGCGAGCGCCTGCTGATGGACGCCGAGCTGGCGGCGCAGCCCCTGGAAGGTGACCCAGGCGTCGACCTCGCGCGCGAGCTCGGCCAGCACGCTGCGCTCGCGCTCCTCCAGGGCGGGCGAGGGCGAAGGCGCGGCCGGCGGCGCCTGCGGCGCGGCGGCGGGAGCATCGGCTTCCGGCATCTACGCCGGAGCGTTACGCCCTGCGTCGCCATAAAGAGGCGCTACGAGAAGCGGGAGCGTGACCGGGTGCGCCCCCGACTGGTCACGCCGAAGAAGCGGAGCGCGGGCGAGGAGAGGCGGCACCCGCCCGCGCGACCGCGCCTCAGTACAGCGCGCGGATGCCGAGGAGGTCCCCGTCTCCGAGCGTGCGCTGGTGCGTCCAGCCGTAGTCGACGTACGGGTACATCGTCGCGCAGGAGTGCTGCGACTGGCTGCCCGTGTGGCCCATGCCGAAGGTGTGGCCGAGCTCGTGCGTGGCGACGTTCTGCACGTCCATCGCGTTGGAGGCGCCGTTGAGCGACCACGGGTAGTACGTGTTGTACGCCGCGTCCGACTCCAGCGCGCGTCCTCCGGACGACCACGTATAGGTGACGGCCACGTAGTTCCCGCCCTGCTTGAACCCGTGCTGGTTCACGCCGTCATACTTGCGGATGGCGGACGCGCTGCCGCCCGCGCTGATGGAGCCGAAGATGTCGGCGCCGACGGCCCCGTCCCACTCGTTGCCGCCCGCGTTGAAGGCGTTGAGGAGGCCCGAAGACGAGAGGCCGTAGGGGTTCTTCGTGTCGAGGCGTCCCGAGTACGCGGAGCTCCACTTCCACCCGGTGTGCGAGTACGCGGTGGACGAGCAGTCCGTGTCCAGGAGCGCCGCCTCGAGGAAGCAGACCTGGTGGACCGTCACCGTGATCGCAGGGTCGGCCGTTGGGAACGTCTCCGTCGCGACGCCGCCGTTCTCCGCGATCTCCAGCGCATCGTGCGTCGCGCAGAGGTCGACGTCGGGCGCGTCCATGCCGTTCGGGACCTGGATGGCGCCGGCGGGGATCGAGAGCAGCGCGAGCGCGACAACAGCGGCGAGAAGGATCCTCAGGTTCATCTTTTGCAACCTCCGTACGGGCGGTGCAGAGCCCGCCCCGCGCCATCGAACGTCCTCAGGCACATAGGCTTGCGGGGGGACATGTCCCGCGCGGGCGGGCCGCGAGCGACGCAGCCTGGGTGCGGAAGCTTCACGACGCGCCCTTGTGTCGCCGAGGCGTGGAGCCGCGCATCGAGGCGGGCGTGCGGGTCGAGGAGGCGCTCGCGCTCGCGCGGCCGGAGGGGTGGACGTGGACGCCCCGCTCCGTCGCGCGCGTGCTCGCGATGCAGCCCGACGGCGCCTTCACCGCGCGCGACGCGCAGGGCGCCCCTCTCGGCATCGTCACCTGCGTCGTGTGGGACAAGCTCGCCTGGATCGGCAGCATGGTCGTCGCGACCCACGCGCGCCGGCGGGGCGTCGCACGCGCGCTCCTCCGGCGCGCGATCGCCCACGCCGAAGCGCGCGGCGCCACGAGCATCGGCGCGGACGCGACGCCGGAGGCGCGCCCCCTCTACGAGGGCGAAGGGTTCGTCCCCACGTGGGGCGAGAGCGCGCTCTGGACGCGCGAAGGCGCGCCGCGCGCGCAGCCGCCGCCCACGAGCGCGTGGGCCATCTACCCCGTCTCGCCCGCCGAGATCATGGAGCTTCTCGCCTACGACGCGCCCCGCTTCGGCGCGGGCCGCGGGCGCCACCTCGCGCACCTCATGGGGGAGGAGCCGCACCGCTCCTTCGTCGCCGTCCACCGCAAGAGCGGCGCCTTCGAAGGGCACGGCTTCGCCCACGAGCGCGGCATCGGACCGCTCGTGGCCGACGCGCCGGAAAGCGCCGCCCAGCTCCTGCGCGCGCTCGAGACCGCCCGCGCCCCCCCGCGCGCGATCGTCCCCGCCTGGAACCCGCGCGCCGAGGCGCTCTTCGCCGCCGCCGGGTACACAAAAGGGCGCGCGCGCCTGCGCATGGTCCGCGGCGCGCCGCTGCCGGGGCGACCGGAGGCGGTGTACGCGGTGGGCGCGTGGGCGCTGGGCTGACGTTCCGGCCACGTGGGACCACCTGGGACCACGTGGCATAGTTTCGGCGCCCCCTGCCGCGCCCCCTGAACGCGCCGCGCGCCAGACCCTCGCCATGCAGCGCGTCGGCCTTCCGCCGAAGCCCGTGAACGCGGACGATTCGCGCCACAGCGTGCTCTCGAAGGCGCGCCCGCTCAGCCAGACGGCGCTCTCGGCGTTCCTCGCGCAGGAGGGGCGGCGCGCGCAGGCGCTTCTTCCGCCCTCGGAGTTCGGGACGTACGAGGTGCGGGAGATCGACGCGAAGCAGGCGCTCACGAAGTGCGCGATGCCGAGCGAGCCGTGGGCGCTCAACCCGTACATGGGGTGCTCGCACGACTGCGCGTACTGCTACGTGCCCGACGTCGCGCACGTGGAGCGGCCGCGCTGGGCGAGCTACGTCATCGTGAAGCGCAACCTGCCCACGCTCCTCTCGCACGAGGTGCATCGGCGCGAGCCGCGCGAGGTGTTCCTCTCCAGCGCGACGGATCCCTACCAGCCGGTCGAGGGGACGCATCAGATCACGCGGCGCTGCCTCGAGGTCCTGGCGCGCGCCGATTGGCCCATCCACGTGCTTACGCGGAACCCGCTCGTGCGCCGCGACGCGACGCTCCTCAAGCGCTTCTCGTCCTGCTCCGTCGGCATGAGCGTGCCGACCCTGGACGACGAGATGCGGAGGCTTGTCGAGCCGAGCGCGCCCAGCATCGACGCGCGCCTGCGCACGCTGCGCGAGCTCGCGGACGAGGGGCTCGACACGTTCGCGAACATCGCGCCCGCGTACCCGCTGAGCGGCGGCGTGACCCCGCGCGACATCGCGAGCGCCTTCCGCGACGCGGGCGTGCGCGTGGTGCACGTCACGCCGTGGCGCTATCTCGCGAGCGTCCTGCCCGTCCTCGAGCAGCGCCTTCCGGCCGACGCGTACGAGACGTTCGCGCGCGCCGTGGCGGACAAGAAGTACTACCAGCGCCTCTTCCTGCAGCTCCGGGCCGCCTTCCGCGGGACCGGCGTCGTCTGCAGCACGATGGAGCCGGAGCCCTCGATGGGCCCGAACCGCCTCGACTGGTCGCAGCGCGAGCCCTAGCCGGGCTACGTCGACGTCGGGTCGTGCACCTTCGCCAGGAAGAGGATGCTTCCGGTCGCGTCGTCGCGGATGGCGACGAGGAACGGCCTGTCGAAGGCGAGGTGCGTGGGCGGCGGCGGGAGCGAGGTGGCCACGACGCCCACGGTGGTGACGGCGGCCGCGACGGTCCCCCGCTCGTCCACCTCCATCACCGCGTCGTGGATGACGCGGCTGACGGCAAGCGCGGGAGCGATGCGCGAGAGGTCCGCGTTGGTCGTGAACGCGACGCCCATGCCCATCTCGTCGAGGAGGGGGCGGAGGTCGAGCTGCCGCGTGGCGAGCTTCAGGCGCGGCATCTCCAGCTCGACGTAGGGCGACCACGCGCCGCTGTCGAGGTCGCCGTTCCAGCCGGCGACGAAGGCGTCGAGCTGCGTGCCGTTGGGCGGCATCACGAGGTACATCGCGAAGCGGCCCTCGCCGTAGGGGAGCCGCGCGACGGTGCGCTCCTCCGTCCGCGCGAAGGCGTGGCCGGTGGCGCCGCACATCATGTCGACGTCGACGCGCCTCCCGTCGTCCGTCGTGAACGGCGCGCGGTGCGTGCACGATTCGTTGAACGACGCGCCCCACGCGCCTTTGAAGTAGACCGCGTTGAGAAGGAACAGGACCTCGTCCTGCGCGATGCTGTCGAGGACGCTGTCGATCTTCCCCTGGGTCTTGTTCGACGCCCACGCGTTGATGTCGCTCACGGTGGCGGGGTCGCGGAAGTCGCGCGCGTGCACCTCGCCGCCGTACGCGTCCTCCACGAGGGCGACGTAGGACTCGTTGACCTCCGGCGCGAAGCGGCGCTCCATCCACAGCGAGTTTCCGATGGCGAGCGTCACGTTCGGGTCCAAGAGCGTCAGGTTCTCGAGAAGCGCCTTCGCATCCTCGTGCAGCGTCGGCTCCGCCGCGCCCAGCCGGAGCGCCTCGGCCATCGCCTCGCGCGTGCTTCCGCCGGCGCCCGCGTAGAGCATCTGGAGGGCGGTGGCGATGCTGTACGGGGAGACGACGAGGTTCTCGCGCGGCGACTCGCGTCCGAGCGTGCGGAACGCGTCGAGCGCGAAGCGGTTGTTCGCGCCGACGAGGTCGTCCGCCTCGCTCGCGTCGGCGGGGGGCGTCGGGGGGCGTGTCGGCATGGAAGGCGTGGGCGTCGTGGAGGGCGGCGTGACGCCTGGCGTCAGGGTGGGCGGCGTGCCGCCGGGACCCGCCTCGCCGGAGGGGCCGGAGAGGCAGCCGGGCAGCAGCAGGAGCAGGACGAGCGCGAGCGCGCGCTTCATGCGCCTCCCCTCGCGCGCGGCGAGCATAGCGCTTCGGGTTCTGGTGGGCTCCGGCCTCACCCTCAGAAGAGGCGCTGCTGCGGCGAGCTCGCCTTCACGACCGGAGCGCCCTCCCGCTCGACCATCGATTCGAACGTCTCGCCGTTGCGGAACCCCTTCCCCTGCACGTGGTTGTTGAAGTAGACGCGGACGTCGCGCTTCGCCTTCGCGAGCTCCGCGAGCCGCTTCGCCCACGGATCGAGCTCCTCGTCGCCGTAGAGGTAGTCGTAGCGGTCCCCGTAGTAGCGCTCCTTCTTGTGCCATCGGTCGGCGTTGCGCCCGTGGAAGCGGACGAACGCGTGGTCCGCCTCGCCGGCGACGATGGGCGGGAACGGCGGCCCGTCCACGATGACGGCGGCCGCGTTGTGCGCGTCGAGGAGCGCGACGGTGTCGCTATGGAGCGCGGGCCGCGCGTCGTCCGTGTGCCACGTGCGGTTGCGGAACTCGACGGCGCACGCGTGCGGCCGCAGCGCGTCGAGCGCGACCTCCAGGCGCTCAAGGGCGCTCGCCTTCCGCACGATGGCAGGCGAGAGCTGGAGAAGGACGGCGCCCAGCCGCTTCGCCTCGGCGAGAGGGTCGGCGACGAGCGCGCGCCACGCCTCCGCGACGCGGCGGATCTCCTCGGGGGTGCCGTCGACGAGCGCGTCGTGCGTGAGCGGCTTGCCGACCTTCACGCTGAACTCGAACGCGCGCGCCTCCTTCGTCTTCTCGACCCACCCCTTCACGACCGCCGGCGCCGGGTCGCGGTAGTAGGTGCTATCGATCTCGACGGTCGCGAAGCGGCGCGCGTAGAACGGGAGACGCTCCCCCTGGTCGACCGTGCGCGGGTAGACGTGCCCCTCCCAGTCGTCGTAGGACCATCCGGAGGTCCCGATGCGCACCGGCACGCGGCGACCACCGCGCGCCGCCGCATAGAGACTCGCGCATAGGGTCAAGCCTCCCGTCCGCGCTGGCGACCCGATGTCCCGGAGGCTCGTCGTCCTCGCCCTCGTCCTCCTCCTGCTGCCGGTCGCTTCCGCCTGGCACCAGGGGCACCGGCACTGGAGCACCATCCCCGACGGCCCGTACTCCTACGCGCCGCCGCAGCCGCAGACGTTCCTCGCGAGCGACGGGACGGAGATCTCGTACGCGGTGTTCATGCCGAACGTGCCTCCGGGCACGCGCGTCCCCGTCATCGTCTCCGCAGGGCCGTACTTCGGGCTCCTCGAGGAGCCGGTCAACGTGCCCTCGACGGGCCGGCTTACGGGGTTCCTCATCGACAACTTCGTGAGCCACGGGTACGCGGTCGTGCCGGTGAGCATCCGGGGCACGGGCCTCTCGGGCGGCTGCATCGAGCTCATGAGCCTGCGCGAGGCGAAGGACCTCGACGAGCTCGTGACGTTCCTCGCCAACGAGCCCTGGTCGAACGGCAACATCGCGATGACCGGCAAGTCGTACGACGGCGGGACGCCGTGGATGGTCGCGCAGTTCGGCAACCCGCACCTCAAGACGATCGTGCCCATCGCGGGCGTCACGGACCAGGGCGACCTCCTCTACCACCGCGGCGGCACACAGTTCCGCGGCCCCGTGTTCCACTCCGTCGTCTACTGGCCCTTCGGCTTCGGCTTCTCGCAGAGCGGCCTCTCGCCCGACCCGTGGTACCGCCCGCTCGACAAGCGCCTCGAGAACGCCATCTGTCCCGAGCTCGTGAAGGGGCAGGCGCTCGGCGTCTACTCGGCGTACACGGGCGACACGCAGAACGTGCCCGTGGTCACCGACTATTGGGGCGAGCGCGCCTTCCGCGAGCGCACGCTCCAGAACTACAACGGCAGCGTGTTCATCGTGCACGGCCTGCAGGACTGGAACGTCATCCCGAGCCAGGTGGCGCCGTTCTTCAACGACCTGCAGGTCCCCAAGAAGATGATGCTCGGCCAGTGGGCGCACCACTACGCCGACGAAGGGCAGGCGACGAACCGCAACGACTTCGCGCAGATCCTCAAGAACTGGTTCGACCGCGAGCTCAAGGGCATGAACGTCAGCACCGGCCCGACCGTCGAGGTCGCCGACGCGTTCGGCGGCACGTGGCGCACGTACAGCGAGTGGCCGCCCACGCCGGCGTCCGTGCACACGTGGCACCTCAGCGCGAACAAGCAGCTCACGCAGGGCGCCCCCTCGTCGTTCTCCGTCCCCTTCGCGAGCCCCGCCGGGACGACGGCGCACGCGCGGCCGTGCATGAACGGCGCGGGCGGACCGACGTACTTCAGCGCCGTGACGACGCAGCCCTTCCGCCTCTCCGGCGTCGGCTCGCTCACCGTGCTCCTCGATCCGCCCACGCCGGGCACGCTCACGGTGTCGGTCTGCGCGAACAACGCGCTCATCGCGCACGGCGGCGCGAACACGCTCTACCCGGACAGCAACCAGCTCGAGCCGTGGGCCGTCGGCGGCCCGACCGCGGTCCGCGTCGACCTGGAGCCCGCGGAGCGCACGGTGCCCGCCGGCACGCGCCTCAGCGTCGCCATCCGCTTCGAGGGCGGCGCCGAGGCGGGCATGTCCTACTGGCCGGCGACGTCGCCGGGCGTGGGCGTGCTCGTGGGCGGGACGCTGGAGCTTCCCAGCGCGACGTGAGGCTCGCGCTGGTGCGCAAGAACAGAAGAAGATGAGGAAAGCCGGCGTCGGGGGGCTGAGGCCCCCCGAGCTCGCGATTCAGTGCTGGAACTGCTCTTCCTCGGTGGAGCCCTTGTACGCGAGCGTCGACGCCTTGCCGCCGCTCACGACCTGGCTCACCTCGTCGAAGTAGCCCGTGCCGACCTCGCGCTGGTGCTTCGTGGCCGTGTAGCCGTCCTTCTCGGCGGCGAACTCGGCCTCCTGCAGGCGCACGTAAGCCGACATGCCCTCCTTCGCGTACCCCTTGGCGAGCTCGAACATGCCGTAGTTGAGGCTGTGGAAGCCCGCGAGCGTGATGAACTGGAACTTGTAGCCCAGGTCGCCAAGCTCGTTCTGGAACTTCGCGATCTCGGCGTCGCTCAGGTACTTCTTCCAGTTGAACGAGGGCGAGCAGTTGTACGCGAGGAGCTTGCCGGGGTGCTTCGCGCGGATGGCCTCCGCGAACTGGCGCGCCTCGTCGAGGTCGGGGTGCTTCGTCTCCATCCAGACGAGGTCCGCGTAGGGCGCGTACGCGATGCCGCGGGCGATGCACGGCTCGATGCCGGGCTTCACGCGGTAGAATCCTTCGGGCGTGCGCTCGCCCGTCACGAACGGCTGGTCGCGCGGGTCGACGTCGCTCGTGATGAGCGTCGCGGCCTCGGCGTCCGTGCGCGCGACGATGAGCGTCGGCACGTTGCAGATGTCGGCCGCGAGCCGCGCCGCCTGAAGCGTGCGGATGTGCTGCATGGTCGGGATGAGCACCTTGCCGCCGAGGTGGCCGCACTTCTTCTCGCTCGCGAGCTGGTCCTCCCAGTGGACGCCCGCCGCGCCCGCCTCGATCATGGCCTTCATCAGCTCGAACGCGTTGAGCGGCCCGCCGAAGCCCGCCTCCGCGTCCGCGAGGATGGGCGCCATCCAGTAGCGGCCGCCCTTGCCCTCACCCCACTCGATCTGGTCCGCCTGGCGCAGCGTGTTGTTGATGCGGCGCACAAGCTCCGGGACCGAGTTGACCGCGTAGAGCGACTGGTCGGGGTACATGCGGCCCGACGTGTTGTTGTCGGCCGCCGTCTGCCAGCCGGAGAGGTAGATGGCCTTCAGACCCGCGCGCACCATCTGCATCGCCTGGTTGCCCGTGAGCGCGCCCAGCGCCTTCACGTGCGGCTCGCTGTGGAGAAGGCTCCACAGGCGCTCAGCGCCCATGCGCGCGATGGTGTACTCCACCGTGAACGAGCCGCGGAGGCGGATGACCTCCTCGGCGGTGTAGTCGCGGCGGATGCCCTTCCAGCGCGGGTTCGTGGCCCACTCGTTCTGGAGGAGCTTGGCCTCGCTGGCAGGGTCGAGCTTGAGCGTCTGCGGGTTCGGGGTCGGCGGGGTCATCTGTTCGGTCTCCGAAGCGTGAGGGTCAGTTCAGGATCTCGTAGGCGGGCAGCGTGAGGAAGTCGGGGAAGCTCTCCGAGAGCGCGACCTCGCGGAAGATGCGCACGGCATCGTCGATGCGCGGCAGCCCGGCGGCGCGGAGCTTCGCGGCCTCCTCCTCGAGGATGGCCTCCGCGCGCTCGCGCGGGAACGTGCCGCGGCGCACCCACTGCCACACCTGGGCGCGCGAGATCTCGGCGGTCGCGGCGTCCTCCATGAGGTTGTGGATGGCGACGGCGCCGGTGCCGTTGAGCCAGTGGCCAAGATACTGCAGCGCGACGTCGATGTTCGCGCGCAGGCCGTTCTCCGTCGCGCTCGCGTTGGGCACGACGAAGTCGACGAGCTGCTTGCCGCTCACGTCGACGTCGGGGCGCTGGCGGTCGAGCTGGTTGGGCTTCGTGCCCAGGACGCGGTCGAACTCGGTCATGGCGACCGGCACCAGGTCCGGGTGCGCGACCCACGTCCCATCAAACCCTTGGGACGCTTCCCGCATCTTGTCCTCGCGGACCTTCGCGAGGGCCGCCTCCGTCACGGCCGCGTCCTTGCGGTTCGGGATGAACGCGGACATGCCGCCCATCGCGTGCGCGCCGCGCTTGTGGCACGTCTTCACGAGAAGCTCCGCGTACGCGCGCATGAACGGCACGCCCATCGTCACCTGCGCGCGGTCGGGCAGGAGGAAGTCGCCGCGGTTGCGGAACTTCTTGATGGCGCTGAAGATGTAGTCCCAGCGGCCCGCGTTGAGGCCGGCGCTGTGCTCGCGCAGCTCGTAGAGGATCTCGTCCATCTCGAACGCCGCGACGATCGTCTCGACGAGGACGGTCGCCTTGATCGTGCCTCGCGGCACGCGGAGGCGCTCCTGCGCGAAGAGGAAGACGTCGTTCCAGAGGCGCGCCTCGACGTGCGACTCCAGCTTGGGGAGGTAGAAGTACGGCTTGCCGAAGCGCGCGTTGTGGTAGAAGTAGAGGCCGAAGTCGAAGAGCGAGGCGCTGACGGGCTCGCCATCGACAAGCACGTGCTTCTCCACGAGATGCCACCCGCGCGGGCGCACGAGAAGCGTCGTGGGCTTCTCCTTCAGCTTGTACTCCTTCCCCTCGGGCGACGTGAAGTCGATGCGGCGCTCGTTGGCCGCGAGGAGGTTCGCCTGCCCCTCCACGCAGTTCTCCCACGTCGGGCTGTTCGCGTCCTCGAAGTCGGCCATGAAGCAGCGCGCGCCCGAGTTCAGCGCGTTGATGACCATCTTGCGGTCCGTCGGGCCGGTGATCTCCACGCGGCGGTCCTGCAGGTCGGCGGGCACAGCGGAGACCTTCCACGACCCCTCGCGCACCTCGCGCGTCTCCGGCAGGAAGTCCGGGAGCTTCCCGGCGTCGAACTCCTTCTGGCGCTCGACCCGACGCGCGAGCAGCGCGCGGCGCGTGGGCTCGAAGCGGCGGTGAAGCTCAGCCAGAAAAGCCAGCGCGTCCTCGGTGAGGACGTCGCGCGAGCGGGGAGTGGGGGGGCCGCGGACCTCGACGCCTTGCATCCAGCCGACACCCGCCACACACGCTATGTCTGTTTTGTGACGTACGACGTCACGCTCAGATGAGCGCGACCTGCGACTGGCAGTCGCGGCAGTTCGAGACGTGCTGCTCCACGACCGGATCCACCGTCTTCCCCAGGGGCTGGTACTCCAGGCCGAACTTGCAGGTCAGTTCCATACGGCGTGTTTCGGTCGAGCATGCCGCATAACCTTTCGCGTCGGGACCCGGGGGCGCGTGACGTGCGCCGTCACGCCGGGTCGGAGGCGAGGACGCGCGGGCGAGGACCGAGGCCGGTGGGGAGGGAAGGATCAACCTCGCGTGCGTGTAGGTACAGGGCTACCTACGCTCGTAGGTACAGGTGTACCTACATGTCGGCCGCCGCGCCCGCGTGACCCGCTCTCGCTCGAATCAATCCTTATCCCCCTCCGCCGCGTCGTCGCGCCGTTGCCCGACGCGGCCATCGAGACGCGCGGCCTGACGAAGGTCTTCCCGCCCAAGCGCCGGAACTTCGTCGAGTGGCTCCAGCGCAAGCCGAAGAAGCCCGCGTTCGCGGCGCTCAAGGGCGTGGACCTGCGCGTGGAGCGCGGCGAGCTGTTCGGCCTCCTGGGGCCCAACGGCGCGGGGAAGACGACGCTCGTGAAGATCCTGAGCACGCTTCTCCTGCCGACGGAGGGGGACGCGCGCGTGGCGGGGCTGGACGTCCGCGCGGACGCGAACGCGGTGCGCAAGCGCGTGGGGGTGGTGCTCGGCGGCGACCGCGCGCTCTACTGGCGCCTCACGGCGCGCGAGAACCTGTTCTACTTCGCGCAGCTCTACGACATCGATGCGGCGACGGCGCGCGAGCGCATCGAGCGCGTGCTCGGGCAGGTGGACCTCCTCGAGCGCGGCGACGACCGCGTGGAGAACTACAGCAAGGGGATGAAGCAGCGGCTGCACATCGCTCGCGGCCTGCTGACGGAGCCGGATATCCTTCTTCTCGACGAGCCGACGATCGGCCTGGACCCGCACGCGGCGCGGAGCCTGCGCGCGCTCGTGCGCAAGCTCGTGGACGAGCACGGGCGCACCGTCGTGCTGACGACGCATTATCTGTACGAGGCGGACGAGCTCAGCGACCGCATCGGCATCCTCCACCAGGGGCGCATCATCGCGGAGGGGACGCCGGCGCAGCTCAAGGCGCGCCACTCGGCGAAGAGCGCGCTCGTCGTGCGCGTGCGCGGAGAAGCGGACCTTGGCGCGGCGGCGACGTCGCACGACGCGGCGACCGGCATCACCACGCATCGGCTGCCGGGCACCTTCGAGCCGCAGCGCGCGGCGGAGCTTGTCGCGAAGAGCGGCGCGACGCTCGTGGGGCTGCAGCTCGAGGAGCCGACGTTGGAGGACGTGTTCGTCTCGCTCACAGGCGAAGGCCTCCAGCAGGAGGCCGAGCCTTGAGCGAGAGACGACGCGACCGCAGGCGCGTCGGAATCGCGCTCACAGGCGAAGGCCTCCAGCAGGAGGCCGAGCCTTGAGCGCGAGCGCGTGGGGGCGCGTGGTGCGCGCGGGCATCGTGAAGAACTGGAAGCTCAGCATCACGTACCCGAGCTGGCTCATCAACCGCATCTTCGGCCCCATCGTGTGGGTGGGCATCAGCGTGTTCAGCTACACGGCGCTCGTGCCGGCGGAGGACGTGAGCGCGGCGTTCGTGCGCGAGGGGCACGGGCCGGACTTTGTCGCGTTCCTCATCCTCGGGCAGACGATCTTCAGCCTCTTCACGAACCTGAACTGGCGTGGCGGCATGGCCATCCAGCGCGAGCGGTGGCAGGGCACGCTCGAGATCATCATGCTCGCGCCCACGAGCCGCGTCGCGTACATCCTCGGCGAGAGCCTGTTCGGCCTCATCGACGGCGGCTGGACGGTGCTTCTCGCGCTCATCGTCACCGCCTTCGCCTTCGGCGCGGACTTCCACCTGAGCGACCCGCTCCTCGCGGTGACGGTCATCGCGCTCACGCTCGCGGCGATGGTGGCGCTCTCGCTCTTCTTCGCCGCGTTCTACGTGCTCACGCGCAGCGCCGGCCCTCTCAGCTTCTCCATCCAGACGCCCGTGCGCTTCTTCACGGGCACGAACTTCCCCGTGAGCGCGCTTCCGGTCCTTCTCCAGACGGTGAGCTACGCGCTCCCCATGACGTACGGCATGATCGCCGTGCGGCAGGTCTTCGCGCGGAGCGGCACGTGGGCGAGCCTCGCGACGACCATCCTCGCGCTCGTCGGCTTCACCGTCTTCTTCTGGGTCCTCGGCGTCATCCTTGTGCGCCGCATGGAGGACGTCGCCAAGCAAAGGGGGACGCTGCATCACTACTAGCTTCGCGCGCACGTTCCGCTCCACCTTCCGCGCCTCGCTCATCACGCAGGTGCGCGCCTACACGCTCTCCGGCTGGACCGTCACGGCCGTCATCGTCCCCATCTTCCTTTTCGCCGGCGCGTGGGTCGTGCTCCGCTTCCTCGACGCGGGCGACTCGCCCGGCCGCTTCTTCGAGCTCACCGGCTACCCGAGCTATCTCGCGTTCGTCGTGCTTGGCGTCGCGTTCAACGGCCTCGCGGTGGGGGCCCTGGAGGACGGCGGGAACGCCATCTACGAGGAGGAGTCGAACGGCACGTGGGACCTCCTGAGCCTCGCGCCCTTCAACCGCTTCGTCTGGATGTTCGCGAAGACGCTCGCGGGGCTCGTCACGAGCTTCATCGACTTCTTCGCCGTGCTCGCGCTGGGCGCGTTCTTCTTCGATGTCGCCCCGACGGCAAGCGGCCTCCTCGTCGCGCTCGTCGGCATCCTCCTCACCGTGCTCGCGCTCCAGGGCGTCGCGTACGTGATGGCCGCGCTGGGGCTCGTGTGGAAGCAGCCCTACGCGCTCGCGTTCATCCTCTCGCCGGCCATCATCCTCCTCTCGGGCATGATGTTCCCCGTGCAGGCGCTGCCGGCGTGGACGCACCCGCTGGCGAACGCCATCCCGCTCACGCACGGGCTGCACATCGTGCGCGAGGCCATCCTTCTCGACCGAGGCTTCGCCGAGCTTCTCCCCGTCTTCGGGAGGCTCGCCCTCACCGGCGCCGTCTTCATGACGGTGGGCTTCCTCGCGTTCCGCTTCATGGAGACGAAGGCACGCGAGCTGGGCGTCCTCGGGCGCTACTGACGCATACGCTTCGTCGATAGGCGGCGCGTCCCGACGCGAACAATCCCACGAGGCTTATGTGCCATGACAAAGACACTCACGGCGTGGACCGGATCCCCCTGTTCCCGCTCGACGTGGTGCTCTTCCCCGGCGAGCTCTTCGGGCTCCACGTGTTCGAGGAGCGCTACGTCATGATGACCGAGGAGGTCCTCGCGGAGGACCTCCCCATCGGCATCGTGCTCGCGCGGCAGGACCAGCCCGACGACCGCATCGAGTACGAGCCCGAGTACATCGGCACGGCCGCGAAGGTCATCGAGGTGGAGCAGGTCGAGGACCGGTACATGCTCTCGACCGTCGGCGTGCGCCGGTTCCGCATCATCGAGGTGCTCAGCGAGAAGCCCTACCAGGAGGCCCTGGTCGAGTGGCTCGACGAGGAGACGGGGAACGAGGACGAGGCGCAGCAGCTCATCGGCGAGGTGCTCGAGACGGTGGAGGCCATCGGCGGCAAGGTCGACCGCGACTCCGACGTGCTCGACGACCCCGTCACCGTGAGCCACGCCGTCGCCGCCGCGCTGCCGGTCGACCTCGAGACCAAGCAGCGCCTCCTGGAGGCGCTCGACGCGCAGGCGCGGCTCGAGGCCGAGCTCGACGTGCTGCGCGCCGTCGCGTGAACATTCGCGCCTACTTCACGTCCGACTCCATCGAGTCGCCGGTGCGGCGCTTGTACTCCGCCCGCCCCTCGTCCATGTACTCCTTGTTCGCGTCCTCCCCCTTCGCGCCCTTCGTCTCATCGGCGCGCTCCACGGTATCGACGGCGCGCTTCGTGGCCTCTTCGTCGAAACCCTTGTACTTCGGCTTGTAGGGGGCTTCCTGGTCCGTCATCAGCGCTTCCTCGCCGCCCCCTCTCTTGATGGTTATGGCCGCAGGAAAGTTCATGGTCGCCCCGGGCCGCTCGCGCGCCGGAGGCATTCATCCGTGCGCGCCGTCGCCGTCCTCGCCCTCATCGTCGCCCTCGCGGGCTGCATCACCCTGCCCAACGCCGCCCAGGTGGAGCCGGCCGGCGCCGCGGGCGCGCCAGGGGCCTTCGTGCCGCCCATCCCCGAGTTCGACTGGACAAGCGTCGTCGACCCGGACCACGCGAGCCACCAGCTCCCCGCGCTCCACACGGGCGGCCACGGCCTGAAGCTCGTCGGGCACGCGGCGCTGGGCGACATCATCCCGCCCACGCACCGCGGCAGCATCACGCAGGTGGACGTCTGGCAGAACTACGCGGTCGTCTCCGGCATGGAGGGCGGCCTCGCCTTCGCCATCGTCGACATCACCGACCCCGCCGCTCCCAAGGCCGTCTCCTGGTGGCCCAGCGTCGCCGACGGCTGGACCGCGCGCTTCAGCGACGACGGCAACTACGTCTTCTACGGCTGCCAGATGCTCGGCGCGCCGTACGTCACGACCTCCATCGTGCTCGGCACGTGCGAGGACCCGACGGCGCCCCACCTGCCCGGGCAGAACGTCGCCGGCGTCGTCGTCGTCGACGTGAGCGACAAGGCCGCGCCGAAGTTCGTGCACTTCCTCCCCGTGGGCGGCAGCCACAACCTCTACGCGGTCGCCATCGACGGCGTCGACTACGTCTTCACCGCCTCGACCGCGATCCTCAAGTTCGACCGCGAGGCGCAGGAGCTTGTCCAGGTCGCCGAGGTCCCCGGGGTGCACGACGCGACCGTCGCGAAGCACCCGCTGACGGGCGACTGGCTCCTCTTCACCGGCACGGGCCAGCTCTCCATCTACAACGTGAACGACCCCACGCAGCCCCAGCTCGTCTACGAAGGCGAGGGCTCCGAAGGCTGGACCGGCTGGCACGAGCAGACGCTCATCCCCGGCGTCGTCGACGGGCGCGTCATCCTCGCCGTCGCCGGCGAGACGTTCGTCTCCCCCACGGGCGTCCCCGACCGCGTCTTCTTCCTCGACGTCACCGACCCCGCGAACCCCACGCTCCTCTCCGAGTGGGCGCCCCCGTTCAGCGCGACGCTCCCCTGGGCCGGCTACCTCTACAGCGTGCACGAGATGGCCGCCACCCCCACCGGGCAGGTCGCGGTCGCCTGGTACCACGCGGGCATCTGGGTCCTCGACGTGAGCACCCAGGAGCGCCAGGAGTCGCCGGCGACGCTCGCCGCCTACCTCCCCCACGAGCTCCCCAACGTCGTCCCCGCCACCTTCGCGCAGACGGCCATCCCCGTCGTCCCCTTCGTGTGGGGCGCCGGCTGGGACGCGCGCGGCTACCTCGTCGTCCCCGACATGCACACGGGGCTCTACATGCTCGAGCCGGCGTACGGGCTCGTGCCGGCGGTCGACTCGGGGCAGTAGGGCGGGCGTGCGCACGCCCGCACGCGGCCGCCGCGACGGGCGTGGCATCACCCGCACCGTTGGCCGCCCCTGACGGCGGAGAGGACGCCCGCCCCCTCACGCCGCCGCGCCGCGCCGCCGCTCGACGAGCACCCACACCGCGAGCGCCGTGCCGATGAGCGAGCCGGCGGCGATGAGGGCGTTGGAGCCGCCCAGGCCGTGCGCGCGCTGCAGAAGGACCGTGAGCAGGATGCCGTAGACGGCCGTGCCGACGGCGCCGAAGGTCGGGAACCACCAGAGCATGGCGGCGCCGAAGGCCCACACCGCGCTGAAGACGAGCCACAGCTCCGCGGGCATGCCGGGTCCGGTCGTCGTGAGCTGGATGCCGCTGAGCAGCAGGACCATCAGGACGCACCAGGCGGCCGCCGCCATCTGGGAACGGGAACGCACGCTGACGACACAATCGCGCAGTTCATGTAGCCATCGGCGGCTCGTCGGGAGACATGGCGTGGCCGTCCTGGCTCGTCGATCTCTGGGTGAAGGCGAAGCCCTACGCCGACCGCGCCGCCGTCTGGCGGGGCTACGAGGACGACCTCACGCGCCTGACGATCTTCACGATCGGCATCGCCGTCTACACGGTGCTCGTCTTCGCGTTCTACCAGAACCTGTCGCGCCGGGCGGCGTTCCACTCGGGCTGGGGCGGGGGACGCTGGTGGGGCAAGGCGATCCACGCGCTCGAGAGCGCGTTCGTCTTCCCTGTGATGAGCTTCCTCTACTTCGCCGTCCTCGCGGCGAGCCTGTTCTTCCTCGCGGGCGAGGACCGGACCACCTACCAGATCTTCCTGCTCTCGATGGCCGTCGTCGCGGGCGTGCGGCTCACGGCGTTCATCACGGAGGGCGCCGCGGCCGACCTCGGGAAGCTTCTCCCCCTTTCGCTCCTCGGCGTCATGATCGTGAGCCCGAAGTACGCGAACCTCGGCGCCATCTGGGGGCGCTATCTCGAGATCCCCTCGCTCCTCCCGGTGCTCGGGCGCTTCTTCCTCCTGTTCCTCGTCTTCGAGACGGGCCTGCGCCTCATCCACGGCGCGCACGTGGGCATCGGCCGTGCGCTCGCGCGGCGTCGCGCCCGCAAGAGCGACGCGGTGAAGACGGTGACGCTCGACGTCGTCGAAGGGGACGCCGAGGCGCCCGCGCCCAAGCCCAAGGCGCCCTGAGGAAGGGCCGTTTCCACTTCGCGCAATTCAAGTATCCTACGCCGTTGAGCCCGGCATGGCCTTGAGGGACTGGTTCGACCGCTTCGCGGTGTGGGAGGGGTTCCACCCGGACCTGGAGACGCTCCTCATCTATGGCGCCGGCATCGCGCTCTACACGGCGCTCGTGTTCGCGTTCTACCAGAACATCTCGCGCCGTGACCCGCTCCACACCAAGTCGCGCAAGGGCTGGTGGGGGCGCACGGTCCACGTGGCCGAGACGGCGCTCACGTTCCCGGTCCTCAGCTTCGGCTACTTCGCGGTCCTCGCGCTGGCCATCTTCGTCCTCGCGAAGCCGGACCGTTCCACGGCCGACATCCTGCTCCTCTCGATGGCCTGCGTCATGGGCGTCCGCTTCACGGCGCACTGGTCGGAGACGACGGCGAACGACGTCGCGAAGCTTCTCCCCCTGGGCCTCCTCGCCGTCGTGGTCGTGGACCCCGGCCACCTCGAGAACGTCTTCGCGACGGCGTGGCGCCGCATGGGCGAGGCGCTCATGATGACGCCCGTCCTCCTGCAGTACTTCGCGCTCTTCATCGTCGTCGAGGCCGTCCTGCGCGCCGTGCGCGCGCTCTTCCCCGGCCTCGCGCGCCTCGCGCACCGCGTCGAGCACCGCCGCCGCCTCTCCAAGCGCGCGATGCTTCGCGACATCGAGGGCGAGCACGAGCACGGCTTCCACCTCCGCCGCGCGGGCCCCCTCGAGCACGGCCCGCGCGACCGCTCGCGCGACTTCCTCATGCTCGACGAGAACGCCGGCGGCAAGCCCGGCTCCGGCCAAGGCGTGGGCCCCGCCATCCGGCGCGAGCTCCAGGTGGCCAAGGCCGCGCGCGCCCCCGCGCACGCGCACCGCGCCTCCGCGCCCAAGGCGGGCCCGGGCGGCAAGGGCGGGAAGCTCACCACGTGGTGACGACGTCGCATCGTTCGACGTCGCCGCCGCGCTCCTTGTAGCTGCGCCACCCGGTCCACCCTCATGCGAGGCGAGGCCACCGTCCTGCTCATGCTCCTCCTAGCGGGGTGCGTGGGCGGAAACGCGAGCACGTTCCCCGAGGCGCTCGTGACGCCTACCCAGGAGAGGACCGCGTCGGCCGAGCGCGCGGAAGGCGCCTCGCGCGCCGGCGAGGTGCTCGCGCCGGAGCTTCGCGCGGGGCAGGCGTGGACGTACGAAGGCAAGGAGTTCTACAACGAGGACACGTCCTTCACCGTCGTCGTGGCGCAGGTCACGGGCGAAGGCTATCTTTTCGCCGGCGGCGCGGAGGACGACCTCGTCTACGAGGCGCTCTGGTGGAGCATGTGGTACGGCATGCACGACCGCTCGCTCAACCGCGTGGACTTCGACCGCCCGTTCCTGTCCTTCCCGCTGCGCGACGGCGCGTCGTGGCCCCTCTCCGACACGACGACGCTCACCGCGCGCGCCGCCGAGGTCGACACGCCACTGGGGAAGGACGCGGGGTTCGTCATCGAGGGCGCGGACGAGCGGCGCTCCCTCCGCGTCGAGTACTCGCCGCGCGCGCAGAACATCGTGCGCCTCGTCACCACCGGCGCCGACGGCACCGTCTGGAGCGACCTCCGCATGACGCGCGTCGCGCAGGCGCAGCCCTGGGTGTGGTACGAGCTGGGTCCGCTCGCCGTCGCGTCGAACCCGCACGAGCCGGCGCTCCTCGACGTGCCCGAAGGCTACGACCACGTCATCGTCTCCGCCGGGGGCACGGAGGGCGGACGCGCGCGCGTCGACACGCCTGGCGGCCCCTCGTGGAGCGTCGAGTTCTCCGGCGACGAGACGTGGCGCCACGGGATGCTCCCCGCGGAGCCGGGGCGGTGGGTCGGCGCCGTCGCGGGCCGCCCGTTCCTCCGTCAGGTCGGGGAGCTGCCGGTCGAGGCGCCCGTCGGCTGGGCGTACATGCACGCCGCGCCCGTGAAGTGGCTCTACGGGACGACCTAGTCGCCGCGCAGCCAGCCGACGTTCGCGCCGCGGCCCATGCCCGCGCTCACCTCGCGCAGGAGGCCCTCGCCGTCGCGGATGGCGGGGATGTCGAGCGCGCGCCCCTCCTCGCCGTAGGTCGCGATGCGCGCGTTCCAGAAGCCGAAGATGCGCCCCGCGAGCCCCTGGCGCACGGTCACCGCCGACGCGCGAGCGAGCGGGATGCTGCGGACGTTCGTCTCGAGGAAGCTCGTGATGGAGTAGAAGCGCTGGTCCGTCACGACGAACGTGGTGAAGCGCAGCCGGACGAAGCGGCGCCCCGTCTCGATGAGGATGCCGCCGATGGCCAGCACAAGCCCCGCGGAGCCGCGCACGATGGCGCCGGGGTCCTCCACGCCGAGGTAGCGCGTGAGCCACAGCCCTGCGAAGGCGGCCATGAAGTAGAGAACGATGGGGACGAGCCCCACGAGCGACGGGCGCGCCGACCAGAGCACGCGCTCGTCCGCGCGCACGTGCGCAAGCTGCCAGCGCTCGAGCGCGGGCCCGCTCACCGCTGCGCCACCACCGTGTCGCGCCACCGCTCGACCGTCTCCTTCGCGGCGAGCGGCTCCGCGAGGCCGATCATCGTGATGGGCGCCTGGTTCGAGCCGGCCGTCTGGAGCGTGACGCTCCCGTAGCCGAGGAGGCGGCCGAGAAGGTCCTGGTGGAAGGTGATGTCGGTGATCTTGTCGTACGTGAGCTGGCTCACCGTCGTCCCCACGAGGCCGGAGCGCGCGTACACGCGGCGCTCGGTCGCGACGTACTCCGTGCGCCGCAGCTGCATGAACCGGATGGCGACGAACATCAGGACGATGCCCATCGCCGCGAGCGGGATGAGCACACGCCTCGGCCCCTCCATGAAGTTGGAGAAGAGGAGGAACGGGAGGATGCCGATGAGCGAGCGCAGCGCGCCCAGCGCCGCGACGAGGCGCGGACGCGCGGACCAGACGGGCGTGTCCCCCTGCTGCAGGTACGCTGGGCGCGGCCCGTCGAAGGCCACCGGCGGCGGGGGCGCGGCGGGCGTCGGGACGGGCGGCGGCGCATCGGCGCGCGGCGCCTCGGGCGCGGGGGCCGCGCGCCGA
>DASRYU010000231.1:0-2268 GCA_035687045.1 Thermoplasmatota archaeon
CGTTCGAGTTCCCGGGCTACAAGATCCTCGCGAAGGAGGTGCGGCACACGGTGTACGCGCTGGCGTACGCGGTCGTCGAGGACCCGCGCCCGGGCCGCTTCAACAAGCCGCGCGCGCTCGAGCTCGGCGTGCCCGAGGGCAAGGCGTTCGGCCAGCTCCAGCGCGGCGAGGCGGTGACGCTCCCCGACGGGCGCCTCATCACGCCCGACATGGTGCTCGGTCCCACCCGACGCGGGCGGAAGGTCGTGTACACCGGCGACTGCGTCCCCTCCGAGCATACGGTCGAGCTCGCGCAGGGCGCGGACATCCTCATCCACGAGGCGACGTACGCGAACGACTTCCCCGACGCGAACAAGCACGGCCACTCGACCGCCGCGCAGGCCGCGTTCATCGCGAAGGCCGCGCGCGCGAGCAGGCTCTTCCTCACGCACATCTCGCCGCGCTACACGAACGCGAAGCCTCTCGTCGAGGAGGCGCGGAAGATCTTCCCCGAGTCGCACGAGGCGCACGACCTCCTGCAGTTCGTCGTGCGCTTCCCCGCCGACGAAGAGGCCGCGCCGGCCGCGTAGGGACAAGTGCCCCTGGGGCGGAAGCGATGGGCTTTCGGCGCCGCGCGACGAGCGTGCGCTGCCAGGGCGGCGAGTTCACAGCCCTCGACGCCCGGCCCCCCTTTCCTTCAGCGCGCACTGCGTGGCGCGCCTCCCAGCGTGCGCCGCTTCGCGCCGCACGCGCGCGCCACTCCGTCCCAGGGGCGCTGCCCCTGGACCCCGGGTACAGCCGAGCCTGGCGCGCGCAAGCGCGCCCTCGTCCTTCCTCGGCCTCGGCCTGCTCCTCGTCCTTCCTCGGCGGCGGCCTAAGCCTCGGCCCTTCCCGGCGGCGCGACGGCGCCGCCCGGGAACAGGTACGTGTCGCGGCCGCGCTTCTCGACGCGGATGGTGCCCGCGCGCTCGAGCGCCTTGACGTGGTAGTTCACCGTCTGCTTGTTGGCGCCAAGGCCCAGCGCGAGGTCGCTCTGCGAGATGCCGGGCGCGTTGCGGATGGCCTCGAGCACGTCCGCGCGCAGGCCCGTCGGTCCCTGGTTCTCGAAGACCTCCTTGCGCGGCGCGGCGCCGCTGAGGTAGAAGCGGCGGTAGAGTCCGTCGCGGCGGCTCACGACGAAGCCGTGGCGCTCGAGGACGCGCAGGTGGTAGGTGAGCGTGCCCGTGTTCCAGGCGAGGTCGCGCTGGAGCGCGTGGAAGTGGATGCCCGGCTGCGTCTCAACGAGGCGGTACAGCTTCTCGCGGTCCTCGTGGCCCAGGACGTCCGGGCGCGCGAGGCGCGTGTAGAGGCCGGCGCCAAGCCACAGGAGCTTCTCGCGCAGCGGGCGGCTCGCGACGAGGACCGCCGCGCCGCCGACGGCCGCGAGGCCGGTGACGATGAGGACGCTCGGGCCCTGCACGGGGAGGCCGCCGTCGGGGCTCGCGGGCGCCTCGATGGCGGCGGCCGTCGTCGTGTCGCGCGGCGCGCTCGGCACGGTGCGGAGGATGAAGGAGGCGGAGCGGACGAGGTTGTTGTCCGCGACGGCCATGACCTTCGCGTCGGCGCGTCCGCCCGGAGGCGCGTCGGGCGCGGTGATGGTCATCGGGACGTCCGCGCGCTCTCCGGGCGCGAGCGTGACGACGGCGTCGGGCGCGAAGGCGAAGTTGCGCCACGACGGGGGCGGGACGCCCTGGAGCGTGACGACGAGCGCGACGTCGCCCGTGTTGTGGAGCTGCACCATGGCGGTCTGCGTGCCGCCGCTCGGGATCTCCACCTCGAGCGGGTCGACGTACACGTCGAGGTTCGCGCCCGCGCGCGCCGCGCCGCCGCGAGGGGCGACGGCCGTGGGCGTGGCGATGACGCTGCTCTCGGGCTCGCTCGTCGGCGTGGGCTCCGAGCGCTCGCGCGCGAGGCCGGTGACGGTCCAGGTCGCGCCGTGGTCCTTCGCGCCGCCGTCGCTCGTGCGCGCGCGGACGGTGATGGGGAAGCTGTTCGTGGCGTTCGCCTCGAGCTCGGGCACGAGGACCGTGAGCCGCACGGTGCTCGTGGCGCCGGGCGCGAGCACGCGGTTCTGGTCCGCGTCCGGGATCCTGGGCGACCAGCCGCCGCTCGGGGCGATGGAGACCTGGAGCGTCACGGTGCGCACGTCGCGGTTGATGATGGTGAGCGTGCCGGTGGCGTTCTCGCCGCTGCGCGCGGAGCTGTCGGCGGAGACGCTGAGCGCGACGTCGGGCGCCGCGGGGGGCGCGG
>DASRYU010000232.1:0-8364 GCA_035687045.1 Thermoplasmatota archaeon
GGTCGGCGCCGGCGTGCTCGTCGTCGGCCTGAGCTACGGCATCGGCGGTCCGGTGCTCACGGTGGCGATGCTGAGCCTCGCGCTCAACCTCGTGCTCACGGGCGCCTTCATCATGCTCGTCAAGTGGCTCATCAAGCCGCGCCTCCCGAAGGGGCTGCGCGCGGTGCCGGCGGCCCGCCGCCTCACGGTGGACCCGTCGCGCCGCGGCCCGGCGTGGCAGTAGGCGAGCCGCTTTAGCACCCCGGGCGGGGTGACGCGAGCGTGCTCGTCCGCCAGCTCAAGCTCGGCCCGATGGACAACTTCGTCTACGTGTTCGCGCGGGGCGGGCGCGGCTTCGTCGTCGACCCCGGCTACGAGGTGCCGCGCCTGCTGCGCGAGGTGGAGGCGATGGGGGTCGCGCTGACGCACGTCCTCGTCACGCACGGCCACCACGACCACATCGAGGGGGTCCAGGAGGTCAAGCGCGCGACCGGCGCCCTCGTGGCCGCGCACGAGAAGGCGGACCACCCGGTCGACATCCCGCTGCAGGACGGGCAGACGGTGGAGCTGGGAAGGCTGCGGGTGGAGGTGCGCCACACGCCGGGCCACCGCTTCGACGCCGCGTGCTACGTCGTCGAGGGCACGCACCTGCTGACCGGCGACACGCTTTTCGTGGGCGAGTGCGGCCGCGTGGACCTCCCCGGGAGCGACGTGGGGGAGATGCACCGCACGCTCCTCACGCGGCTCGCGGCGCTCCCCGGGCATCTCGTCGTCTGTCCGGGCCACGACTACGGGGAGACGCCGACGTCCACGCTCGAGGAGGAGCGGCGGACGAACTACACGCTGCGCCCTCGGACGCGCGAGGAGTTCGAGCGTTTCATGCGCGAGCCGTGACGCGCAGGCGAATGGGATTCACCGGAGGGTTCATGAGGAGAGGGCCCAGAGGGCGGGCTGCCTTGCGGATCCTGCCCGTCCCCATCGCATCCTTCCTCGCCGGAGCCGCGCTCCTGGGTGCGGGCATCGTCGCCGCGGTCGAGATCGCCTCCGCCGTGGGCGCCGTCGTCATCGGCGGCACGTTCGTCGGCCTCCTCGTCCGTTCGTCGTAAGGTCGCATCGGACGCACGCGAAGCCGAGCCGCCCCCTTCGCAGGTTCGGCGAGCCCCCCCGTTGCCTTTAGGTGGCGGCCCCGAGTCGGTGCCGTATGGACGGCCCCCTCGGCAGGATCGTCGGCAACAGCGTCCTCGAGCTGGCCTTCCGCTGCCCCCACGACGCCGAGGTGTACGTGGGCGACCTCCTCGTCGCGGAGGGCGAGGACGGCGGCCTCCCGTTCCTTCTCCGCGTCACGAACATCCTGTACGGCCTGGAGGGCGAGCCGGAGCTTGCCGCGCGCATGGCCGGCCGCATGATGGCGCTCGAGGAGGAGGGGCGCTGGGAGCCCACCGGCTTCTGGGACCAGAAGCAGCGCCTCTACCGCACGGGCATCGCCGTGCCGCTCGGCTACGTCCGCGACGGGCGCTTCCGCAAGGCGAAGACGCTGCCGCCCCACTTCGCGCGCGTCCGCCGCGCGAACGAGAAGGACTACGCGTTCCTGGCGAAGGAGATGGGCGACGTCGAGCTCGGCTACCTCCGCAGCGGCGAGAACGTCGTCCCGTTCCCCGTGGGCATCCGGGGCGAGGTGAGCTTCCCCTACCACATCGGCCTCTTCGCGACGACCGGCATGGGGAAGTCGAACCTCATGCGCGTGCTCGCGGCGTCGGTCATGAACACGGGCAGGTACGGCCTCCTCATCGTCGACCCGCACGGGGAGTATTTCGACGGGGGCGGGCGCGCGAGCCAGATGGGGCTCAAGCACCACCCGCTCGCGAGCCGCAACCTCCGCGTGTACGCGACGCGCGCGCTGCGCGGCTCGTACGCGAAGCTGCAGATCAGCGCGCACGAGATCGAGATCCTCGACCTCAAGCAGCTCTACGAGTTCAGCGGCCCGCAGGGGGAGCTTCTCGACGCGGCGCGCTGGCGCTACGGCAACTCGTGGCTCGCGGACGTGCACGACAAGAGCCCGTCGGAGCTCAGGAACGACCTGCCCAACTTCCACGAGGGGACCATCAGCGTCGTGAAGCGCCGCATCCAGCGCCTCTTCCGCAGCGGCCTCGTGCACCGCGACGAGAAGGTCAGCGTCACGAAGAACCTCATCGCGGAGCTGCACAGCGGCAAGGTCGTCCTCGTGGACACGGGCGGCCTCTCGGAGAACGAGGAGCTTCTCGTGAACAGCGTGCTCGCGCGCGCCATCTTCGAGGAGAACAAGCGCCTCTTCGCGGAGGACGGGTTCGATGACGTGGCGCCCGTGCTCATCACGCTGGAGGAGGCGCAGCGGGTGCTCGGGAAGGGCGGCGCGTCGAACGTGTTCGCGCAGATCGCGCGCGAGGGGCGCAAGTTCAAGACGGGCCTCTGCGCGATCACGCAGCAGCCCAAGCTCGTGGACCGCGAGGTGCTCTCGCAGTTCAACACGCTCTTCATCATGGGGCTCGCGGACGCGCAGGACCGCCAGACGCTCAAGGAGAGCGCGAAGCAGGACGTGGCGAGCCTCGAGAACGAGATCCAGACGCTCATGCCCGGCGAGGTGCTCATCACGAGCCCGTACGCGCCCTTCGCCATCCCCGGCAAGGTGCACCTGTACGAGGAGTACGTCGAGCGCCTCGCGAAGAGTGGGCTCTCCGCGCCCGCGACCGCGAGCGCAACGGCGCGGCCGGGGGCGGATTTCTACTGACGCTCCGCATCCTGCCGCGAGGACGCGAAGACGCGAAGCGTTCTCAGATCTCGCGTCTTCGCGTCTTCGCGGCCCCTTCCGACGGAGGCGCCGCATGAAGCTCCTCCACGTCTCCGACACGCACGTCGGCTACGCGACGTACGCGCGCCTCACGCCGGACGGCCTGAATCAGAGAGAACAGGATTTCTTCGACGCGTTCGCGCGCGCGGTCGACGTCGCCATCGAGCGGCGGGTGGACGTCGTGCTCCACAGCGGCGACGTCTTCGACAGCGTGCGCCCGACGAACCGCGCCATCCACCACGTGCTCGCGTTGTGCCGCCGCCTGGCGGAGGCGCGCATCCCTCTCGTCGTCATCTCGGGGAACCACGAGGCGCCGCGGCTGCGCGAGACGGGCGCCGTGCTGCGCCTGCTGGAGTTCATGCCGGGAGTGCACAGCGTCTACAAGGGGCAGTACGAGAAGGTGCGGATCGGCGAGCTTGCCGTCCACGCCATCCCGCACGCGGCGGACAACGACGCGCTGCGCGCGGAGGTCGCGAAGGCGGTGCCCGACGCGAGCGCGCGCTGGAACGTCGCGATGCTCCACGTGGGCGTGATGGGCGTCGCGGACTTCCGGACGGGCGAGTTCCACGAGCAGGTGCTCAACCAGAACGAGCTCCCGCAGCGCATGGACTACGTCGCGCTCGGGCACTACCACCGCGCCGTCGAGATCGCGCCGAAGGTGTGGTACGCCGGCTCCACCGAGCGCTGCACGTTCCGCGAGGCGGGCGAGACGAAGAGCGTGAACCTCGTCGACCTCGCGCGCGGCACCGTGACGCCGCTCGCGCTCCCGAGCCGCCCGATGGTCGAGCTCCCGACGCTCGCGTGCGAAGGCATGCAGGACGCCGCCATCCCCGCCGCCATCTACGCGCGCCTCGCGGTGCCCGACGGCGCCATCGCGCGCCTGCGCGTGACCGGCCTCCCGGCGCACGTGTACGCGGCGCTCGACGTGCGCCGCATCAAGGACGCCACCGCCGGCGCGCTCCACTTCGAGTTCCTCCCCGAGATCGTGCGCGCGCAGCAGCAGGGCCTCTCCTCCGAGCACGCCGTCGGCGAGCTCGCCGACGAGTTCGGCGCCTTCCTCGCCCAACGCTCCCTCACCGGCAACGACCGCGACGCGCTCCTCGCCGCCGCCACGACGCTCCTGCGCGACGCCGTCACGAAGGAGGCCGCCTGATGCTTGCCTCCGTGTCCGGCCGCGAAGACGCGAAGACGCGAAAGCGTCCAGCAGCTTCGCGTCTTCGCGTCTTCGCGGCTCCTCCTCGAGGAGGGACCGCATGAGGATCGAGCGCCTCAGGATCGAGAACTTCCGCCGCTTCCGCCAGGTCGACATCGAGCTCGCGGACGGCGTGACGGCCGTCGTCGGGCGCAACGGCGCGGGCAAGAGCACGCTCCTGGAGGCCATCGGCTGGTGCCTCTACGGCAACGAGGCCGCCCGCACCGGGAAGGACCTCCTCAAGCGGCGCGGCGCGGGGCCAGGCGACGACGTGCGCGTGCACCTCGCGTTCCGCATGGGCCCGCACGTCTACGAGGTCACGCGCGAGCTTCTCGGCAAGAGCGAGTCGCACTCCGCCACCGTGAAGTGCGACGGCAAGGTCGTCGTCTCGGGCGGCGCGCAGAGCGGGAAGGAGGCCACGGCGTACATCGAGCGCGCGTTCCACATGGACCGCGCCGCCTTCTTCACGTCGCTCGTCGCGCGCCAGCGCGAGCTCGCGGCCCTCACGAACATCGGGCGCGCCGACCGTAAGCGCATCCTCATCGGCCTCCTGCGCCTCGACGCGGTCGACACGGCCATCACCGAGGCGCGCCAGAGGAAGCGCGACGCGCGCTCGGAGCTCATGGGCATCCGCGCCGGCATGCAGGACCCCGCGCCGCTGCGCGAGTCGCTCCAGCGCGTGCGCACGCTCATCGAGAACGACAAGGCGCGCGCGGCGGAGCTGGACGCGCGCGTCGCGGCGCTCGTCGACGAGGTCGAGGATGTCCGCGCGCGCCGCGACTCCGGCCGCAAGCTCGCGGACGAGCACAAGTCGCTCCTCGCCGAGATCGGCGGCTGCGACGAGCGCCTCGCGCTCACGCGGAACGAGCACGCGCGCCAGTCCGTCCTTCTCCAGCGCGCCCGCGCCGCCGCCATCGAGGCGCTCCAGCTCGCGCCGCAGGTCGAGGCGCTTCCGGCCGCGCGCGAGCGCGTCGAGGCGCTCACCGCGCGCGCGGAGCAGGCGAAGCTTCTCGCGCAGGTGCGCGGCGAGCTGGCGCGCGCCACGGCCGACGCCGCCGCCGCGGAGCAGGAGCTCGCGGCCGCGCGCGAGAGCCTCGCCGTCCTCGCGCCCACGCGCACCATGGCGGAACGCATCGCGAGGGAGCGCCCCGAGGTCGAGGCGCGCGTCGCTGCGCTCCAGAAGCGCGTGACGGAGATCGAATCCGGCGCGAAGCAGACGGCGAAGCTTCTCAACGAGCTCTCCGCGAAGGAGCGGCGCGTGCGCGACATCGGCCCCGCCGCGCCCTGCCCCACGTGCACGCGGCCGCTGGGGGAGCACTACGACGAGCTGCTGCGCGGCTTCGGCGGCGAGGCGGAGGCGCTGCGCGTCGCCATCGAGCACGCGCGCCCCGAGCTTGACGCCGCCCGCGCGCAGGAGGCGGAGGCGCGCCAGGCGCTCGCCGCGCTCGTCGCGCGCGACGCGGAGCTGCGCGCGAAGCTCCAGCGCCTCGCGGCCGACGAGGCGCGCGCGGGCGCGGCGGCGGCGCGTCTGTCCGACGGCCAGGCGCGCGCCGCGCGCATGCGCGAGCAGGAGGGCGCGCTCGCGGCGGCGCCGTTCGACCCGAAGGAGCTCGAGGCGGCGCGCCTCGCGCTGCGCGCGCTCGAATCCGCGCAGCAGCGGCACGCGCGCGCGAGCGCCGAGGCGGAGCGCGAGAAGGAGATCGCGCCGCGCCTCGCGGAGCTCGCCGCGCAGGAGCAGGCGCACCTCGCGCAGCGCAGCGACGCGGAGCGCCGCCGCGCGCTCCTCGGCTTCGACCCGGCGGCGCACGACGCGCTCGAGAAGGCCGCGCAGGCCGCCGAGGCGAGGCTCACGGAGGCGCGCGTCGCCCGCGAGAAGGCGCTCGGCGAGAGGCTCCTTCGCGAGCACGAGGAGCGCACGCTCGCGTCGCAGCTCGCGGCCATCGAGGCGCTCGCGTCGCGCGCGGCGGAGCTTGAGCGGCGCGTGACGCTCCTCGAGGCGCTCGCGGCGGACCGCGACGGCGGCCTCCTGCCCGAGTTCAAGGACCACCTCATCGGCCGCACCCGGCCCCTCCTCTCGCTCCACGCGGGCCGCCTCTTCCGCGAGCTCTGCGAGGGGCGCTACGCCGACCTCGAGGTGGACGAGGGGTACGACCTCCTCGTGCACGACGAGGGGCAGCCCTTCCCGCTCGAGCGTTTCTCGGGCGGCGAGGCGGACCTCGCCAACCTGTGCCTGCGCCTCGCCGTCTCGCAGGTCGTCGCGGAGCGCGCCGGGAGCGACGGGTTCCACTTCCTCGCGCTCGACGAGATCTTCGGCAGCCAGGACGACGTCCGCAAGGCGAACATCCTCCGCGCGCTCAAGGCGCTCTCCGGCCGCTTCCGCCAGATCCTCCTCATCACGCACATCGCGGACGTGAAGGAGAGCGCGGAGCACGTGCTACGCATCGAGGCCCTCGACGACGGCACCTCGCGCATCGTGGCGGAGAGCTAGGGTATCCAGGTGGACGCTTCCCCCCGCCGCCGCCGGCGCTCACAACGCTCATCCCGACACACCTCGTCGGAGGCGCGGGGAGCTCCCATGCGCGTGCTCTATGGTGTGTGCTGTTTCGCCGTGCTGGCGCTCCTTGTGGTTGTGCCTGGAGCGCGCGCGGCGCCGAGCGTCACGGATGCGAGTTGGTCTGAGCCTGCCGCCGCCCCTGGCACGGTGAGCTTCCTGTCCATCCGACTTGCGCCCGGCGCTGACATCCTGTACATCAACGCGACGATTCAGCGTATCGGCGGTGGGCCGCAGCTCCATGCGGGTGATCGTTTCGCCATCCCCGTCACCGCCGCACAGCACGTGCTGCGCCTGGAGTGGCCTGAGCACGCGCAGCCGGGCCGATACATAGTCACGCATGTGGGGCTCGCCGATGTCCTGGGTGTTCGAGTATTCCTTTCGCTGGACGACCTTCCGATGGAGGGGCGGACCGTTATTGTCGGCGAAGAACACGGGCCAGCGGACCTGCGAGCACCGGAAGCCACCAGCGTCAGGTTCGACCCGCCAGCTGTTCTGCGGGGGCGGAGCACGAGCATCCGCGTTATCGCGGAAGACGCCAGCGGTGTCCGGAGCACCTTCGTGGTATTGGAGAGGGGGAACGCGTCGTTGGCCGGGGGCTCGCTCAACGGCGGCGACGTGCACATCGATGTTCCGCGCGACGCACCCCGAGGCGTATGGACAATGACGTGGATCAGCCTCGCGGATTTGCCCGGGAATGCAGGAGGGCGCGCCCCCGCCAACGTGACGCTGGGGGTGGGCGACCTGCCGGAAGAGCCACGCGCCGTGCAGGCGCTGGCCCATCCGGTGGCGCGCGGCATCCGCGTCTCGTGGTCTCCACCGGGAGACACTGGGGGCTTGCCCATCGTCTCCTACACCGTAGAGCGCACCATCGGCAACGCCACCACAGTGCTTGCGGAAGTGCCCGGAGAGCGACACCACCTTGACGATCCGTGGTGCCCCGCCTTCACGACCTGCAGCTACCGTGTGTCCGCCGCGAACAGCGCCGCCCGCGGCCCCGCGTCGCCAGCGGCGAAGGCGACCGGCACCACGACGTCGGCGTTGACGACTGAACAATCCGTGGGCGAAGATGAGGAGCGAGTCGTGGTCATGAGCCAGGAGGTACTGGGGCCCGAGGCCTTCGTCGAGTCCCCTGTGGGAGAGCAGCATCTCGCGACCCTCCGTGTCGGCCCGGACGCGGCTGACGAGCGGCGGGTGGTGCTGACGGCCGAAACTCCGATCGTCGACGAGAGCATCGGCATCTTCGCCCTTCGGCGCCTCCCGGCAGCCGAGGTCAACGTGGTCGTGCCGCGCGAACTTGGCGTGGAAGAAACGGCCGTGCTCGTCGTGGTGGAAGAGACGCGCGAGACGGATATCATCGTATGCTATGCGTCGCGGGGGGGCGAGTGACTTGCGTGGGGACCCGACCCCGAGGCCGACGGCGCGCTCGAGGAGCCGCTGGCGGAGCGCTCCGTCCGGGTGCGGGTCCGCGGAGCGGTCGAGGCGGACGAGACCTTCTATGTCGACGCGGACTGGGCGGAGCTCGTGCGTGGGCTACCTTAGCCGCCGCGCGCGCAGCGCGACGGCCGCCATCGCGAGGAGCGCGAGCGCGGCGCCCGCGGCGGGGATCTGCGTGAGCGCGTCGGCGGCTCCAGGCGCGGGCGCGTCGGGGACGATGGCGCCGGGTTGGCCGGGGATCCTCCCGTCGTCCGCAGGGGGCGACAGCGGCGTCGGCGTCACGGTGGTCGGCGGCACCGGCCGCGGCGCCGTCGTGACGACGGGCGTCGGCGTCGCCTGCGCGGGCGCGGGCGTCGTGCTCACGGGAGGGGGCGCGGCGGG
>DASRYU010000233.1:0-4949 GCA_035687045.1 Thermoplasmatota archaeon
GCGGAGAAGAAGGGAGAGAACGGCGGGCGCGGTCGAGCGCCCGGAGAGCGGCTCGCGCCGCCCCTAAGCCGCGACGCGTGCCGAGAAGCGGCGCGCCTCAGCGGCGGCGCAGCGCGGCGACGAGCGCGACGGCCGCGAGCCCGGCGAGGACGCCGATGGCGGGGACGCCGCGGCCGCCCTCGGCCGCTCCGGAGCCTCCCGCGCCGTCGTCGGCAAGGTAGGCTTCCTCGGCGGGCGGGACGCTCGTGTCGAAGTCGCCCTCGGAGAGCGTCGGCCCGGAGCCGCTGGAGGCGGCGGCGTCCTCGCCGAGGTACGACTCGTCCGGCTCGGGCGCGCTCGTGTCGAAGTCGCCCTCGCTGAGGGTGGGGTCGGACGACTCGCCGCTCTCGTCGAGGTACGATTCGTCCGCTTCCGGCGCGCCGGTGTCGAAGTCGCTCTCGTTCACGTCCGGCTCGCTCTGGGCGGCGGCGATGCCGACGGTCGCGACGGTGAGGAGAAGGAAGATGCCTCCCCGCAGCGCGCTCACGCTCCGGCGGGCTGGCCCGTGCGGGCCTGGTAGCGCTCGTTCTCCGCGCGCAGCGTCTGCGCCCAGCTCTGCATGCCCTTCGCGCGCTCCTCCTGGAGCTTCGAGAGGGCGAGCTCGCGCGCGGCGGCGTTGGCGGCGCGCGCCTCCTCGATGAGGGGGCGCAGGCCGTCGCTCACGCACGTCGCGTGGTCGGGCGCCTCCTGCGTCTCGCTCGCGTTGGTGGACTGCGCGCGCGTTTCGTTGCACGCCGCGAGGACGTTCGCCTTCTCCGCGAGGAAGCGCTCGCGCGTCGCGTTCAGCGTCGCGAGGTACTCGCTGAGGATGGCGCTGCGGTTCGCCTTGAAGCCGTCGAGGATGGCCTGGCGCGCGGCCTGGAGCGCCGCGACGCGCTCCTGCGCCGCCTGCTGGCGCTCCGCCCCCTTCGCCGCGGCGTCCTGGCCTGCGGCCCCGCCGCCGCCCCCAGGGGTCTGCGGGGGAGGCGCCTGCGCGATCGCGGGGGCGGCCGCCGCCACCAGGAGTCCGATGGCGGCGAGGGCGAGAAGGGTCCGGGAAGTTCGCATCGTGGTATCCTCGAAGGCGCGCTCGTGCTTGACCCTATATGAACCCCCTCGGGCGGCCTTCGAAGCGTGCGTGGGCGGCGGCCCTGACGGGTCCGCCCGCCGGTCAACGGCTCGACAAAAGGCATTATGAGGCGGCGCCCGGAGTCCTGCGCCTCGGAGGCCGCCCCATGCGTCGCCTTGTTCCCGCCGTCCTTCTCATGCTCCTTGCGGCCGGATGCGTCGCCCCCGCGGCCGACACCGGAGCGACCCCCGCCTCCTTCGCCGACGGCCGCGCGCTCCTCGCGTGCTTCGAGGCCGCCTGCAACTTCGAGGCGACGACGGTCAACACGGAGGGGAACGAGGTCACCATCGCGGTGAACCCGACCGACCCGCTCAACATCGTCGCGGGCGCGAAGGACTACTCGCCGTGGACGGCCGGCGACTGCGTGTGGGACGGCATCTACGTCACGAAGGACGGCGGCCGGACGTGGATCAACCACCACGTGCCCGGCTCGCCGCACCTTCTTGTCGGCGGGAACACGAGCTGGCAGCCCACGTACGCGTCGCAGTTCTGGTGCACGACCGACCCCGTCGTCGCGTTCGGCCCCGACGGCACGTGCTACTTCTCGCTCATGGCCTACCAGGCCGACCCCATCACCGCGTCGAAGCTCGGCGAGGGCACGCCGCTGGGCGGTCTCAACGACTGGGCGTTCAACCGCGCCGCGCAGCTTGTCGCGGTGTCGAACGACGGCTGCGTCACGTTCGACTACATGACGCCCATCTTCGACGGCACGTTCCCGGTGAACTTCCACGACAAGCAGTGGATCGAGGTCGGCGCCGACGGCACCGTGCACGTCGCGTGGCTCTCCTTCTTCGTCCCGGGCAACCAGTACTTCCGCTCGCTCGACAAGGGGCGCACGTGGGAGGGCCCCATCGTGCTCAGCACCTGGGCCGAGACGCTCACGCCGCTCGACGGCCCCGGCGGGCCCGCCGGCCAGGGCACCATCATCACCGTCGGCAACGGCGGCAAGGACGTCTACGTCTCGTGGAACGCCGCCGGCGGCATCGTCGTCGCCATCAGCCACGACGGCGGCGCGAGCTTCGCGGACGCCATCCTCGCCGTCGAGACGGAGGACGCCGGCATGGAGGCAGAGTACCGCAGCGGCGGGATGCCCTTCATCGTCGCCGATGACAGCGCCGACTCGCCGCACTACGGCAACGTGTACCTCGCCTGGCAGGACACGCGCGACGGCGACCGCGACATCTTCGTCTCGCGCAGCACCGACGGCGGCAAGACGTGGAGCGAGCCGGTGAAGGTGAGCGACGCGCCGCGCGGCGACCAGTTCTTCCCCGCGATGAGCGTCGGCCCCGACGGCATCCTCGACGTCGTCTTCTACGACCGCCGCGACGACGCGGAGAACAAGCTTCTCCACCTCTACTACACGTTCTCGACCGACGGCGGCCTCACGTGGAGCGCGAACCAGCGCGTGACGGAGGTCGCGACGGACCCGACGAAGAGCCACCACCAGAACGGCATGATCTTCATCGGCGACTACATCGACATCGACTCGAGCGCCGGCGCCGCGCACCCCGTGTGGGTCGACACGCGCCACGGCGTCGCAGACGTCTTCACCGCCACGCTCCTGCGCGGGCCGCTCGCCGCCGACGCGCTCCCGCCCGGCGCCACCGCCGGCGCCACCTTCGAGGTGACCGCATGAACCTCCCCCGCACCCTTCTCGCCCCCGCGCTCGCCCTCGCCCTCCTTGCCGGCTGCGTGAGCCCCGCCTCGCAGCTCGACGCGCTCGGCGGCAAGACGCCGCAGGAGATCCTCCCGCACCTCGAGCTCACCGACGCGCACGACCACAAGGACCCGGCGCAGCACCGCATCGCGTGGAACATGGAGCTTCTCGGTTGGGACCCCATCGCGCCGGACACGACGAAGCTCGGCCGCTACAACCACGTCGTCGTGCAGGGCACGCGCGCGTTCGTCGGCGCGTACGCTCTCGCCAACGGCAGCGCGCCCGGCCTCGCGGTCTTCAACATCAGCGGCGACGACCCGGTCCTCACCGCCACGCTCGAGACGAGCAACATCGTCCCCATCGACGTCCACGTCTCGGGCGACGGCAAGTACGCCGTCCTCGCCGGCCACGCCGACCCCGTGTACGCGCTCCCGTCCGCCGCGAACACCTGCACGGGCACGCCGATGGTGAACCTCTGCACGCCCTTCGTCCCCTCGGGCGTCTACCTCGTGAACGTCGAGGACGAGCGGGACCCGCGCATCATCGACACGTGGCGCAGCGTCCCGAGCGGCGCGCACACGGCGAAGGTCGTGAAGTACGCCGACGCGCACTACGTCTTCATCGCGAGCTACGGCTTCAGCTACGCCAACCGCCTCGCAAGCCACGTGGAGATCCTCAAGGTCGTCGAGTCGCCCGCGCCCATCGGCACGCACATGGAGCCGGTCGCCGAGTTCTTCGCGAGCCGCCTCTCCGGCAACGACGGCGAGGTGCGCACCTTTGTCCACGACATGTGGATCGAGGAGCACCCGCTCACGAAGCGCATGCTCATGTGGATCGCCTACTGGGACGGCGGCGTCGTCATCGTCGATGTCACGGACCCCTCGAAGCCGCGAGAGATCGCCGCGTGGCGCGAGTTCGACGCCGCGCTCTACGGCAACATCCACTTCGCGCGCCCCATCGGCATGATCGGCGAGCGCCACATCAGCTACGCCGCGCCCGAATACAGCAGCGCGGAGCACGCGGGAGAGGCGTACATCCTCGACACGACGGACCCCGCCGCGCCGCAGCTTCTCGCCAAGTGGACGCTCCCCGGCGACCCCGTCAACGACGGCAACTACCGCTTCAGCCCGCACAACTTCGACCCGCTGGGAAGCCGCATCGTCTACGCACACTACCACGGCGGCGTGTGGGTCCTCGACCTCGCCGAGCCCGAGACCCCCGTCGTCAAGGGCTACGTCTTCCCCACGGTCCCCGAAGGCGAGCCCGCCTTCAACGCCACCGAGGACGCGCCCAACGTCTGGGCCGCCGTCTGGGCCGCCGACGGCACCATCTGGGCAAGCGACATCGGCACGGGCCTCTACCACTACCGCCTCGTCTCCGACGAGCCGGGCACGCCCCCGTACGAGGCGGCGCTCGCGGCGATGGGATGATCCGCGCCTTCGCCTTCGACCTGGACGAGACGCTCGTCGACTGCGAGCACCACCACGAGCGCGCCACGAACGCGATGCTCGACGCGTTGGGCTACCCGCGAGAAACGGCGCGCGACGTCTTCCACGATGTCGTGGGAAAGCGCACGCGCGACATCCTCGACGGCTTCCGCCTCGCCGTCGGCGCAACACAGGACCTCGACGAGATCCTCGCGCTGCGCCACAGCGCCTTCCTCGCCGCGCTCGACGAGACGCCTGCCGTCCCCATGCCGGGCGCGCGCGAGGTCGTCGAAGCCTGCGCCGCCCGCGGCCCGTGCGCCGTCGTCTCGTCGGGCTACCGCGACGACATCCTCGAGACGCTCCGCAGCGCCGGGCTCCTCCACCACTTCGCCACCGTCGTCACCGGCGAGGACGTCCTCGAGCCCAAGCCCCACCCCGAGCCGTACAAGGTCGCCGCCTCGCGGCTCGGCGTCAAGCCGCAGGAGATGCTCGCCTTCGAGGACAGCGCCCGCGGCGTCGCGGCCGCGCTCGAGGCCGGGTGCAGCGTCGTCGCCGTCCCCAACACGCGCACGACGAAGCCCGACGCGGTCCGCATCGCGCACGTCGTGCTCGGGTCGATGACGGAGGCGCTGCCGCTGGACGCGCTGCTCGAGCGGGTCGGCGCGAAATAGGCCTCGTTGCGGGCTCCACGTAGGTACAGCTGTACCTACGTGACCAG
>DASRYU010000234.1:0-2789 GCA_035687045.1 Thermoplasmatota archaeon
CACGTGGGCTGCGACGCGCGCTCCCCGCCGCCCGCGTCGTCGGGCTCCGAGTGCGTCTCCACCGTCGGCGAGGAGCGCGCGTCGCAGCCCACGTGGGTCCTGGAGACGAGCATGGGCACGATGCGCCTCACGCTCTACTGCGACAAGACGCCGCTCACGGGGCAGCACTTCGTGAACCTGACCGAGGAGGGGTACTTCGACGGCACGAAGTTCCACCGCGTCATCCGGAACTTCATGAACCAGGGCGGGGACCCGCTCACGAAGGACGACGCGCAGGCGGCGCGCTGGGGCACGGGCGGCCCGACCGACGCGAGCGGGAACCGCTACGGCATCGTGGACGAGTTCTACTGCGCCGACGGCACGGTGAGCTACACGCTGCCCGCGCAGTGCCCCTCCGGGCTCGGCCTCAAGCACGACGCGGCCGGCGTCCTCAGCATGGCCAACACCGGCCAGCCGCGCTCGGGCGGCTCGCAGTTCTTCATCACCGCCGTCGCGACGCCGCACCTCGACGGCCGCCACGCGATCTTCGGCCGCATCGCGGACCAGGAGAGCCTCGACGTCGCGCTCGCCATCAACCGCGCGCCCACGGCGCCGGGCGACCGGCCCAACCCGCCCATCGTGCTCGAGCGCGCGACCATCGACTGGGGCTGAGCACGCGTGCGCGTCGCGGTCGTCTCCGTCCTCGTCGCCCTCGTCGCCGCCGGCTGCGCGGAGCCCACGCCCGACGCGGGCGCCCCGCCGCGCGCGAGCGGGAGCACCGCCTGCGACCCGGCCGCCCTTCCGCCCGCGGACGAGGCGTGGCGCGCGGAGAAGCCGCGCGTGCGCATCACCACCTCCAAGGGCGCCTTCATCGCGGAGCTCGAGCCGGAGCGCGCGCCGCTCACGACGGAGAACTTCCTCGCGCTCTCCCGCGACGGCTTCTACGACGGCACCGTCTTCCACCGCGTCGTCCGCGACTTCGTCATCCAAGGGGGCGACCCGCTCTCGAAGGACGGCGACGCCTCCAACGACGGGACCGGCGGCCCCGGCTACGAGATCCCCGACGAGTTCCACCCCGCGCTGCGCCACGACGCCGCCGGCGTGCTGTCCATGGCGAACTCGGGGCCCGACACGGGCGGCTCGCAGTTCTTCGTGACGCTTGGGCCCACGCCGCACCTCGACGACCGCCACAGCGTCTTCGGCCGCGTGGTGGAAGGTCTTGAGGTCGTGCGGAGCATCGGCGCGGCGCAGACCGGCGCGAACGACCGCCCGATCGATCCCGTGCGCGTCGAGCGCGTCGAGATCCTCGAGCCGGTGGCCTACGAGGCGCAGCCTGCGGCGGCGGTGCACGTCATCGTGCCGCAGAAGAGGACGGAGCCGCAGCGCCCCGTCCGCTTCGCGGTCATCCTCAAGAACGACGGGAACGTCCGCGACCGCCTCGCGGTGGGCGCGCAGCCGCCGGAAGGGTGGACGTGCCAGCTCGACGTGCCCGTCGTCGTGAACGCGGGCACCGCGCGCGTCGTCTTCCTCACGCTCACGCCGCCCTCGTCGGCTTCGGGGACGACGAGCATCCCCGTCTACGTCACGTCCAGCCGGGGCGCCACCGGCGCCTCGACGCTCGACGTGAGCATCGGCGACCTCGGGGCGCAGGTGCGCGAGGGGGACCGCGTGACGGCGAACTACGCCGGCGTGCTTCTTGACGGCCGCCTCTTCGACACGAGCATGCAACGCGTCGCGCACGACCCCGCGCAGCCGAAGCTCAACACGACGGGCGGGTACCGCGAGCGGCCCAGCTACAGCCCGTTCCCCTTCACCGTGGGCAGCGGCGTCATCCCGGGCTTCACGAACCTCGCCAAGACGGCGAAGGTCGGCGAGACGGTCACGATGCACATCCCCGCCGCCGACGCGTACGCCACGGGCAACGTGTACGAGCGGCCGCTCACGGGACGCGACCTCGTCTTCGAGCTCGAGATCCTGAGCGTCGGCTGAGCGCGCGCTCTCACGCCAGCGCGACGACGTACTCCGTCGGCCCGCAGCGATAGCAGCCGTAGCTCTGCAGGAAGCGGCGGCCGTTGAAGCTGGAGCGCAGGTCGACCTCGTTCCCGCAGACCGGGCAGCAGCCGCGCGTGTGGGTGAGCTTGCCGACGTTCATCGTCGTCATCGGGACGTGCGACACGCGCGCCCTGCATAGCCCTTCGAGCCGGAGGAGGCTGAAAGCGCGCGGCGCGAAGCGGAGCCTTGATAGCAGGCACGCGCGCGGCCCGGGAGAGGCGCTCCGAGGCAGGCGGCGCCGTTGCGGCGCCTCTACGCGCGGCGCTTCCAGCGCTTGATGTCGCGCGCGTCGACGCGGTAGCCCCCGAAGGCGGCGACGCGGTCGGCCACCTCGTCGGCGTCCGCGTCGCGCAGCCCCTTCGGCCCCGCGACGCCCGCGGCCACGAGCGCGCTCGCGGGCTCCACGGGGACGCCCACCTCGTGGACGAGGTCCGCCACCTGCACCCACGCCTGCAGGCGCGCGAGCGGGATGCCGGTGCGCTCGGAGAGCTCGCCCGCGTCGTGCCCCGAGAGGTGCGCGATCTCCGTGATGCGCGCCCGCGCGAGCGCCTCGCCCGCCGCGGCGTCGAAGCCGCGCAGCCGGTGGAGGTCGCCCGTCGCCGGCGCAGCCGGCGACGCCTCGGCGTCGGCCTCGGCGTCGGCCTCAGCGTCGGCCCCGGCCTGGGCCTCGGCCTCCGCGCGCAGCGGCACGCTCGGCTCCGGCTCGTCGTCGGGGACGATCTCCATCTCGAGGATCTCCTCCTCGGGCTCGTCCGGCA
>DASRYU010000235.1:0-16961 GCA_035687045.1 Thermoplasmatota archaeon
TGCTCGACCATCACCACGCGGCCGGCTTCGACAAGCTTGCGCAGGTGGTGCTCGAACGGGCCGTTCGGGAGCCCGCACGCGCGCTGCGCGTCGGCGAGCGAGATGCCCGGGGACGCGCGCACCACCTCGACGAGCCGCGCGCGCGACGGGTGGCGCTCGAGGTGCTCGCGGCGCAGCCTCGAGTAGAGCGCGAGCGCGACGAGGTGCCAGCGCCGCCAGAGCGCGAAGCCGATGCCCGCGCCCAGCGCCGCGCCCGCCGCGCCGCCGGCGAGAAGCGCCGTCGGACCTCCGCCGACGACCTGCACGCGCACCTCCTGCGTCTCCACGGGCGCCGCCTCGTCGTTCTCGTAGAGGACGACGCGCACCACGCGCTCGCCGCTCGCCCACGGGAGCGCGCGCACCGTCACCGTCAGCGTCACGAAGTCGCCCGCGCGGATGGTGGCGCTCGACCTGTCCACCTGCGTCAGGAGGCCGTCGCCGTCGAGCTCGACGCGGAAGCTCAGCGGCTGCCGCCCCTGGTTGAGGAGCTGGACGTGGAACTGCGCGGAGCCGCCCGCCTCGACCGTGAGGACGTTGGGCGAGAGGATCATGCGCGCCTCGACGACGGGCAGGAGGAGCACGAGGGCAAGGGCGAAGGCAGGGGCGACGGCCGCCGCGTGGCGCACGCGTTCCGCATGCTCGCACGGCCTCATGAGGGCGCGTCAAAACGTCCCCCACAAAGGAGGTGGGCGCCCACGGCGCTGCGGGCGCGATGAATGTCCCCTATGCGCTCGTGGCGCTCGGCGCCTTCGCGTGGTTCCTCGGCGGCCTCTACTACGAGGCGAGCGTGCTCGACCCGTTCATGATCGGCCTGCTCCTCATCGCGCTCGGTTTCCTGGCCGCCGCGCTTCTTGTCGAGCGCAGCCGCGGCATCGCCGTCGCGAGCATCGCGCTCGCGTTCGTCGGCATGCTCCTCTTCCTGGGCGACAACCTGCTCTCGCTCGAGGACCTGGGCCTCGTGGGAAGCCACCTGTTCACGCTCGGCCTCCTGGTGATCGCCATCGCGTTCCTCGTGCGCTCCGACGCGCGCGCGTCGCTCCTGCGTCTGGGGCTCGCGGTGGGCGCGCTCGCGTGCGTCGTCTGGATCGTCGCGGACGTGAACATGGCGGCGTGGCAGCCGGGGAACGCGATCGCGCTCGTCGGCCTCGCGTGGGCCGCGCGGCGTCCCGCGCTCCCGCCGTGAGTCCGCTCAGCCGTTCGCCGCGAGCCAGGCCGCGATGCGCTCCTGGAGGAGCGCGGAGAGCTCCTGCCCCGACACCTGCCCCTTGAAGCGGCCCATGAGGGGCCCCATGAGGCGGCTCGCGGCGCGCTCGCGCTGCTCGCGCACCATCGCCGCGTTCTTCTGGATCTCCGCGTCGATCGCCTCGCGCACGGCGCTCTTGTCCGCGGCGCCAAGGCCCAGCGCGGCCGCGGCGTCCTTCGCGGGCACCCGCTTCTCGGCGGCGTGCCTGAGCACCTGCGGGAGCGCCTCCTTCGCGAACGCGCCCTCCTTGAGCGCGCGCAGCGCGTCGAGAACGACCTCGTCCGTCGCGAGCGCGGCGTCGAAGCCCTTGCTCTCCAGCTCCGGGAGCGTGGAGAGGAGCAGGCGCGCCGCCTCCTTCACGAGCCCCGTCTCCTTCGCCGCCCGCTCGAAGAGGGCCGCGTGATAGCGCACGATCTGGCGCGCCTGGTCCTCGGAGAGGTCGGGGTACTCGCGGGCCCAGCGCGCGAGCTTCTCCTTCGGGAGCTCGGGGATGCGGATGCGCGCGAGCGCGGCGCGGTCCAGGCGGATGGGCGGCACGTCGGTCTCGGGGTACATGCGCGCGCCGCCCGGGAGCGGGCGGAGGTAGCGCGAGGTGCCGTCGGGCTCCAGGTCGCGCGTCTCCTCGGGCACGCCGTGGAGAAGCATGGCCGCGCGCTGCGCGACGGCCTGGAGCGCGCGCTCGGCGACCGCGCGCGGCGCGACGACGAGCGCGTAGGCGTCCTGCGCGCCCAGGTTGAGCCGCGAGACGACGTGCCCGCACTGCTCCGCGGTGAGGCCGTACGCGGGGAGCTCGTCGCTGTGGAAGATGCCCTTGACGCCCGCCTTGACCTTCGCGTAGTCCGCGAGCTCGCGCCCCACGCGCGGCGGAGGCACCTCCTCCTTGCCCTTCTTGCCCAGGAGGCCCGCGAGGCGCGGGAGCGCGACCGCCATCACGACGTCGCCCTTGCCGAGGTTCTGCATCGCCTTGGAGGCGCTCCCCTCGAAGAGGTCGCTCACCTCGACGGCCGGGCGCAGGTAGCTCGCCTCCGTCGCGCCGCGCGCCTGGAGCTCCTTGCGCACCTCGAGGAGGTGCACCTGGCGGCGCACCTCCCACTCGACGGCCGTCTCGATGAGGCGCAGCTCCTGCACGCCCTTGATCTCGACGCGCGCGCCCTCGCGGATGCTGACGTTGAGGTCCTGCCGGATGGTGCCGATGCCGCGCTTGACCTTCCCCGTCGCGCGCAGCGCCATGCCGATGGCCTCGGCCACCTCGCGCGCGTGCGCGGGGCCCTTGAGGTCGGGCTCGGTCGCGATCTCGATGAGCGGGATGCCGAGCCGGTCGAGCCTGTAGCGCTGGACGTTGCCGACGCGGTCGAGGCGGCGCGCGCTGTCCTCCTCCAGGCAGAACGTCGCCATGCGCACGTCGCCGTGCTCGCTCTCGACAAGGCCCGCCGTCGCGACGAGCGAGGTGCGCTGGAAGCCGGACGTGTTCGAGCCGTCGACGACGATCTTGCGCATCACGTGGACCTCGTCCACCGGCTTCGCGCGCAGAAGGAGCGCCGTCTCGAGCGCGACCTCCAGCGCCTCGGGCGACATCGCGTGCGGCGGCTCCTCGTCCGCCTCGACGAGGCACGCGCTGTGGCGCGAGCCGACGTACTCGAAGCGCAGCGCCTTGCGCGCCTCCTCGACGGCGGCGCGGTCGATCTCGCCAAGCTCACTCGCCGTGGGGCGGAGCGTGCGCGTGAAGGTGAAGTCGACGCGCTCCTCCTCGTCGAGCCGCGATGCGCACCGGCAGAAGAGCTTCGGCGTGTCGAGCTGCTGGTGGATCTCGAGGCCGGCCTTGAAGCCGAGCGCGGCGTAGTCGAGCCCGGTCAAGACGCGTCCCCCCCTCGCCGCGCGCGGCTGCTGCTGGATCGCATCAACGGCCCTCCTGTCGGGGCGGCGCCGCGTAAGGCTCGACGTCGGTGCGCGGCGCCATCTCGCCAGCCAGTGGCGTCTGGAAGAGGCGCACGACCTCCTCGCGCGACTTCGCGTGCGCGAGGACCCACATCGCCTTGACGTACGCGACCTCGGGCAGCATGTCCTCCGCGGGGATGACGCCCATGCGCTGGAGGTCGCGGCCGGTCGAGTAGATGTTCATGTTCGTGCGGCCGTTGAGGCACTGGCTCGCCATGAAGACGTACTTGCCCTCGCGCTGGAGCTTCTCGAGCGCGGGGAACGTGCGGCTCGCCACGTGCCCGAGCCCCGTGCCCACAAGGACGACGCCGTCGAGGACGACGCTCTCGATGTGGTCGGGCCACAGCCCGGGGTAGCTCTGGATCATCGCGACGCGCTCGTTCACGGCCTCGTCGAGCCGGCACGGACCCTTCTCGGCCTTGCGGTACGGCATCTCGAGCGCGACCGTCGGCGGCGAGCCGCTGACGCGCCCGAGCGGGAAGTCGTTGAGGCTCTGGAAGGCGTCGCGGCGCGACGTGTGCATCTTGCGGACGCGGGTGCCGCGGTGGATGAGGCACTCGTCGTTCTCCATGCTCCCGTGCATGACGACGACCACCTCGCCGATGTCCGTCGTGGCGGCCGTCGTGACCGCCGCGTGCAGGTTCGCCTGCGCGTCGCTCGACGGTCGGTCGCTGGAGCGCTGCGAGCCGACGAGGACGACCGGGCCAGGCAGGTCCTGCAGGAAGAAGGAGAGCGCGGCCGCGGTGAACTGGAGCGTGTCCGTCCCGTGCGTCACGACGACGCCGCGCGCGCCCGCGTCGAACTCGGCCTTGACCGCGCGCGCGAGCGTCTGCCAGTGCTCGGGCTGCAGGTCCTCGGAGAACATCGCGAAGACGATGCTTGTGCGCAGGCGCGCGACGCTCGCGAGCTCGGGCACGGCGGCCGCGAGCTCCTCGGGGCGCGTGATGGGCGTGACGGCGCCCGTCCTGTAGTCGACGTAGCTCGCGATGGTGCCGCCCGTCGCGAGGATGGACACGAGAGGCTTGTCCGCCGAGGCCTCGGGGACGATGGGCGCGCGCGCCTTGCGCTCCACCTTGCGCGCGAGCCGCACGCGCGCGCCGTCCGCGACGCTCACGCCGACGTTGTACCCGCTCGCGAGCTTCAGCGTCAGGATGTCGGGGCCGCTGAACGCGTGGTGCTCCATGACGAGCCCCTTCCACACGCGCCCGTCGGCGGTGACGACCTCGACCTCGTCGCCCAGCGTCGCGCCCGCCTGCTCGAGGAGGTGCGCCAGCGCGGGAGGATAATCCATGGGCGCGGGAGATGCGCGCGGGTGAAAAAGGTTCGGGAGGTCGCGGCGCCCGAGCGGCGCGTTCGACTCCCGTCTAACCGTAGAGGTCCTCCCACAGGTCGGCGAACGCGTCGACGAGCGTGGGCGTGGGGCGGTACGCGAGGAGGAGGCGGTAGACGCGCTCGCGGTCCTTGAGGCGCAGCTTCGCGTCGCCGGCGCGCTCGACGACGTCCGCCTCCGCGAGCTTCGCCAGGTGATAGCTCACCGTGCTCTTGGCGACGCCCAGCGCCTCGACAAGCTCCGCGTGCGTCATCGCGCCCCGGTCGAGAAGAAGGAGCGCGATGTGGAGGGGCACCTCCTCGCGCAGGAGGCCGACGATGGGCAGGTCGCGCGGCGTGACGCTCGCGCTCTTGCCCTTGTCCGTAGGGTAGTGGCGCGCGTAGCCGCCCTGCTCGTGCACCTCGACGAACCCCTCCTCGGCGAGCTTCCGCAGGTGGTACTGCGCGAGCGGCGCCGAGACGCCGATCTGCCGCTCGATCTCGCGCAGGTGGATGCCCGGATAGCGGCGGACGGCGTCGTAGACGCGCTGCCGCACCTCGACGCCGTCGCGCGCCTTGGCCATCGCGCTAGCTCCGCCTCCGGAGCACGAGCGGGAGGAAGAGGAGCAGGAGAAGGACGAGGTCGAAGAGGCTCAGCACGAGCTCGATGGCGTCGTGCGGCACGAGGTGCGTGAGAACGTTGTAGGCGCTGAAGACGTTCTTCAGCCCGAACACGCCGAAGGCGACGGCGACGATGCGCAGCGCCGGGTTGCCCCGCCGCACCGCGGCGCGCCACGCGAGGACGGCGAGGACGAACGCGAGCGCCGCGACGACGGCCGAGACGCCCACGGAGTAGGGGTTGAGCCCGGGGCTCTCGTGGTCGACCTGCGCGAGGAAGAGCATCGCCGAGGCAGCGTCACCAGAACCCTTAAGTCCGCCGCGCCGTTCGAGGGCTGTAAAACTCCACGCAGGGATCCCCATGCTCGCCCGCCGCCTCCTCACGCTGCTCGTCCTCACTACCGCCGCCACGCTCGCCCTCGCCGCCCCCGCGGCGGCGCACGCGAGCGCCAACAGCGCCGACGGCAAGGTGCGCGTCACCTGGGGCCTCCTCGAGGAGCCGGGCTACACGCACGAGAAGAACCGCCTCGACCTCATCCTCCGCGAGGTCGGCACGGGCGCGGGCATCGGCGGCCTCACCGCCGAGAACATCACGAAGCTCGCGCTCCGCTACGGCGACGAGGAGTACGACCTCGGCGACATCACGGTGAACCGCGGCGCGAAGGGCGCCAACTTCGCGGGCCCGGGCAACTACACGTCGCAGAACTTCGTCTACCTCACGCGCCCCGGCATCTACACGCTCGTCATCCAGGGCACCATCGCCGGCAGCGAGGTCGACCTCACCATCCCCGCCACCCACGAGTACGGCCCCATGACCGAGATCATGTTCCCCGACGAGGTCGCGATCGGCGGCGGCGCGGGCGGCGACACGTCCGCGCTCGAGGCGCGCATCGCGGCGCTCGAGCAGCAGGTGGAGGCGCTGCGCGCCCAGCAGCAGACGCAGAGCCAGACGCCCGCGCCCGTCGTCACGCAGACGCCCGCGGGCACGACGCCGACGCGCGACGCGCCGGCGGCCGGCATCCTCCTGGCGTCCATCGCGGCGGTCGTCGCGGCGCTCGCGCTCCGACGGAAGTAGGGCGCAACAGTCATGTTCCAGCGCCCGCGTCGCCGGCCCATCCGCATGCGCTACGCGGGCCTCGTCCTTCTCCTCGCGCTCCTCGCGCCCCTCGCGAGCGCGCACGCCGTGCTCAAGAGCGCGGACCCCGCGCCCAACGCGCGCGTGCCGGAAGGGCTGACGGTCGTCGTCATCGAGTTCACCGAGGACGTCGAGCGCCAGTTCACGGACGGCGACGTCGTCGACAGCACGACGGGCGAGAGCTGGAAGAGCGGGCCGGTCCAGTTCGACCCGGACCGCCGCAACGTCATCCGCGTGCCCGTCCGGCCGCTCGAGAGCGGCGTCTACAGCGCGAGCTGGAAGGCGCTCTCCGTCGACACGCACACGACGCGCGGCACGTTCGTCTTCGCCGTGGGCGACGCGACGCTGCGCCCCGGCGGCTACGACCCCATCGTCGACGTGCAGGACCCCGCCGCCGTCACGCGCGACGGCTTCGCGCGCTTCGCCTTCTACGCGGGCCTCTTTCTTGTCGCCGGCATGCCGCTCTTCGCGCTCGTCGTGCTCCGCGACCCGCCCCCGGGCGCGCTCTTCTCCACCGCCGCCGCCTTCGGCACGGTCGGCGCGGCCGGCGCCCTCGTCGGCCTCCTTCTCCTGGCCGACCGCACGGGCCTCGGCCTCGCCACCGCACGCAGCGGTCCCGGCCTCTCGCTCGTCGCGCGCGGCGCGCTCGTGCTCGCCGCCACGCTCGCCTGCGCGTGGGCCGCGTGGCGCCCCTCGTCGTGGCGGGCCGCGAGCCTCGTCGCCCTCCTCCTGGGCGCGGGCGGCGTCCTCGCCACCGCCGCCGGCTCGCACGCCGCCGCCGTGCGCGAGAACACGCTCCTCTACGTCGCCGCCGACGCCGTGCACCTCGCCGCGGGCGCCGTCTGGATCGGCGGCATCGTGGCCTTCCTCCACGTCCTCTGGGGCCGAAGCCCCCTCGAGGTGAGCCACCTCGTCCACCGCTTCGGCTTCCTCGCCGTGCCAAGCGTCGTCCTTCTTCTCGCCACCGGCACGCTCGCGAGCGCGGCGCACATGCCCTGCGTCGCGGAAGGCGCCGCCGCGTGCGCGGACGCGCTCCGCAGCGAGCGCTACATGCAGCTCGTCCTCGCGAAGCTCCTCCTCATGGCGCCCCTCATCGCGCTGGGCGCCTTCAACAAGTACACGGTGGGCCCGCGCCTCGCGCGCGGCGCGTGGACGCCCGTGCGCTTCCGCCGCGTCGTGCAGCTCGAGGCGCTCCTTCTGGCGGCGATCCTCCTTGCCGCCGGCGTCCTCGCCGCGAGCGCGCCCCCGACGCGCGAGGCGGAGCGCGCGGCGCCGCCCGCGGGCCCGCTCGAGTTCCAGAACTTCACCTCGCGCAGCCACATCATCCTCCAGGTGACGCCCAACCCCGTGACGGTGGGCGTGCAGAAGCTCGTCGTTGTCGTCCACCCGCTGGGCCCGACGCTTCCCAACGGGACGCTCGTCGCGCTGAAGGTCTGGCACGAGAGCGAGCGCGAGCCCGAGACCACGATCAACCCGACGAAGGTCACGCCGAACGAATGGGAGATCGAGGAGGCGTTCTTCACGAGCCCCGGCACGTGGAACGTCCTCATCATCGTCCAGCGCCCCGACGAGTACTCGAGGCTCACGTTCCAGGTCCCCGTGCAAGGCGCGGGGGGCGCGCCTTCCGGCCCATGAAGACACACCGGTGACACCCATGCGACCGAACCTTGCCATCCCCGCCCTCGCCCTCGCCCTCGCCCTCGTCTTCGCGCTCGCCGGCAGCGCGCACGCGCAGGGGCAACGCTACGAGCACATGGTCTACCTCCACGAGTACACGGGCGGGCTCCACATCGTCCCCGAGCAGATCAACGCGAAGGTCGGCGACACGCTCGTCCTCACCGTCATCAACCAGGGCGCCTCGCCGCACAATCTCCGCGTCTGCGGCGACACGCCACCCACGCCGAGCGAGCAGTGCCAGCAGAGCTGGGGGCAGACGAAGTTCAACGTCGCCCCCGACGAGACGGTGACGCTCACGGTGGAGAACATCCCGAAGGCCGGCACCTTCGAGTATTATTGCTACGTCCCCGGCCACAAGGGGGGCGGCATGGTCGGCACGCTCATCGTCCAGGGCGGCGAAGAGAGCAAGAGCGTTCCCGCCCTTGGCGCCGCCGGCGTCGCAGCCGGCTTCGCCTGCGCCCTCGCCCTTCGGAGGAAGACCGGTTGAAGCACGTCGCCATCGCGCTCGCGCTCCTCGCTCTCGCGCCCCTCGCCAGCGCGCACGTGGAGAGCTACACCCAGTCGCGGTCGATGGCGGTCGGACCCTTCCTCATCTACTTCGAGCCGCGCCCCACGCCCCCGTTCGCGCAGAGCACGGTGAGCATGGTCGCGCAGTTCTCCGACAACAACACGGGCACGCTGCTGCGCGACGTGCCCTCGCGCGTGCAGGTCGAGGGGCCCGACGGGTATGCCGAGGAGAAGACGATGGCGCCCGACGGGACGGGCTACCACATCGCCTCGCTCGTCCTGCCGGCGGCGGGGAACTACACGGCGCGCGTGCACGTCACCGACCGCTCGAGCGGGCAGGAATACTCCGCGCAGACGGACTTCGAGGTCTTCCCGAACATCCCCTTCCGCATCCGCCCCGTCGACAGCGAGGCGGACGCCATCGTGGGCGTGCGCACGCCGCTCGCCTTCGAGGTCATCGACCCGACGACCTTCGCGCGCAAGGACCCCGGCGACCTGCGCGTGCGCATCGAGCACTGGAGCGAGGACCACACCGAGTTCCGCGGCGCCGAGGAGGTCTCGCCGACGCGCCTGAGCCCGGGCGTGTGGCGCATCGACCACGTCTTCCGGAGCTCCGGCATGTACCACATCCGGTTCGCGTCGGATGCCGGAGGCTTCAATTACGCCGACGTGCCCCTTCTCCATGTCTATGCGACCGCCGCAGGCACGCCGCCTCCCCAGGAGGGCAACGACACGCCCTGGCCCACGCTCGGCGCCGTCGCGGTCGCGCTCCTCGCGGCGCTCCTCCTCACCCGCAAGAGGTGAGCCCGCGTGTACGTAGGGGAGCTCGTCTTCACCTACCTCTACGACCTCGGAGGCGAGATCCGGCTCCAGGAGGCCGCGCGCCTGCTCGCGCGCATGCCCGAGGCGGTCCGCGTCGAGCCGCGCAAGAGCGCGCCCCCCTACGTCGCGCTCGCGCGCCCGCTCCTCTTCCGCTACCCCACGCGCACGATCGACACCGACCGCGGCGTCCTGCAGGCGGACTTCGAGGCGCGCGTGTACGCCATCGGCGCCATCGGCATCAGCGTCCGCGTCCCCTTCGAGCTGCCGTCGATGGAGGCGGTGAACGACCTCACGTACGTGCGCCTCCCGGACGGCTACTCCTTCGAGGCGCTCGCGAAGGGCCTTGCGAACGAGATCGAGGCGAGCCTGCGCGAGGCGCTCGTGGAGACGTACACGGCCGACGTCGAGCCGGAAGCGTACCTCGTCATCGCGCTCACGCAGACGTCGCGCCCCGCGATGGAGCTCTTCGAGAAGGAGCGCCAGACGCTCGCGGGCCTCCTCGCGGGCGAGAAGCGGCCCGAGCGCCTCTCCGACGAGGAGGCGCGCGACAACCTGCGCACGTGGTACCGCTACTACGAGGACGACCTCGTCGTCGTGGACTGGGACCGCGCGCTCATCATCGAGCCCAGCGGCAAGTACGACGACGTGCTCGCCGTGATGGAGGCCGCCAACCTCGAGCTTCTCGAGCTGCGCGTCTACGACAAGTACCTCGACGACGTCCTCGAGGCCGCCTACGAGGACATCTCGCGCTTCTACGGGCGCGGCGGCCTCTTCCGCAGCGCGCGCGGCGTGCAGGAGGACCTCTCGGACGCGCGCATCGACCTCGTGCGCGTGACGGACACCATCAACAACATCGGGAAGATCTTCGGCGACTACTACCTCGCGAAGCTCCACCTCGGCCTCGCGGAGCGCTTCCACCTCAAGGAATGGGAGACCATCGTGCGCGAGAAGATGGCGACGCTCAACGAGCTCTACACGCTCGCGTCGCACGAGGTCGAGCACCGGCGCGGCGTCGTGCTCGAGGGAATGATCGTGCTCCTCTTCATCGTCGACCTCGTGCTCATCTACCTCGTGAGCGGCGCGTGAAGCATGCGCGCGAGCAGCCGGCCGACGTCCAGGCGTAGAGGCGACAGCTATATGCTCCGTCCCTGGCCGTCGTAACGCCATGGTCTCGCTTCCGCCTGTCCAGTCGCCCCCCGTGCACCTCTGCGGGAGGAAGCTCGAGGCCTCGCGCCACACCTGCTGCTTCTTCAACGGCCGCGACGAGGAATACTCCGTCATGGCGCCCTTCGTCAAGGAAGGCCTCGACCAGGGCGAGCAGGTCGTGCAGATCGTCGGCCGCAGCGTGCTCGAGGACCACGACGAGCGCCTCTCGCGCGCCGGCGTGCGCGTCGAGGAGCCGCGCACGAGCGGCCAGTACAACGTCGTCACGAGCGAGGACGCCTACCTCCAGGGCGGACACTTCGACGTGGACCGCACGCTCAAGACGCTCGAGTCGCTCCTCCACGCGCGCCGCGAGGCGGGCTACCCGCAGCTGCGCGTGACGGGGAACATGGAATGGGCGCTCCAGCCGGAAGCCGGCGGCACCGAGCGCCTCCTCGAGTACGAGTCGCGCGTGAACCTCGTGAGCGCGCAGCACCGCGACCCGTTCGTGTGCTTCTACGACATCCACCAGTTCGACGCGCCGACGCTGATGGACGTCATGCGCTCGCACCCCGCCGTCATCATCGGCGGCGTCTACCACGAGAACCCGTTCTACGTGACGCCTGAGAGGATGCTCACGGAGATCCGCGCGCGTCCCTCGCGCGTGCGCCGCTGAGGCGGCTCCAGTGAGCTTTCCCACGCAGGACCGGATGCAGCGGCTCGCCGCGGACATCGTGGCCATCACGGCGCTCTCGTCGCGCTGGGCCGGCGCGCCGCCTCAGCGGATCGCCAACGACGTCGTCGCCTCGCTGTTCCACCTCTGCGACGACCTCGAGTTCGTGGGCGTGCGGCTGCGGCTACCTCCCGCGCGCACCGTCGAGGCGCGGCGCGCCGTCGAGGGGGTGCGCGTGGACTGGCCGGACGACGAGGCGCCGCGGCTTGTCGCGAGCGAGAGCGAGGCCGTCCTCCCCATCGGCGCGATGGCGCACCACGGCGAGATCCTCCTCGTCGGCCGCTCCGGCGCGCGCCTCGAGCACGAGCGCCTCCTCGGCGTCATCGCGGCGAACCAGCTCGAGGCGGCCTGCGTCGCCCTCGACCTCGAGCGCGACGTCGCGCAGGCGCACGAGAAGCTCGCGGCTCTGGGAAAGCTGGGCGCGCTGGGGCAGCTCGTCGGGGGCGTCGCGCACGAGGTGCGTACGCCGCTCACCTACGCGATGAACAACCTCTTCGCCATCGAGTCCGCGCTCCGGCACGCGCACGGCGAGGCCACCGTCGAGACGATCCGCCCGCAGCTTCGCGAGATGGAGGCCGCGCTCGACCGCATCCACGGCATCGTCCTGCAGCTTCGGAAGTTCGCGAAGCAGGACGTCGCGCGGCAGATCGAGGAGGACGTGCGCGACCTTGTGCGCGACGCGCTGCGGCTCTGGCGCGCGACGCACGTCGGCGGCCCCGAGACGCGCGACGACCTCCGGCCCACGGCGCCCGTCCTCGTCGACCGCGGCCAGCTCCAGCAGGTCGTCCTCAACCTCGTGCAGAACGCGGCGGACGCCGCGGGCCCGGACGGCACCGTCACCGTGTCCTCCTACGAGGACGGAACGGACGTGGTGCTCCTTGTCGCCGACGACGGCCCCGGCATGTCCGCCGACGTGCAGGCGAAGCTTTTCCAGCCCTTCCACACGACAAAGGCCGACGGGCTCGGCCTCGGCCTCTCCATCGTGCGCGGCATCGTCGAGGCGCACCGCGGCAGCATCCGCGTCGACTCCGCGCCCGGGCGCGGCACGCGCATGCAGGTCCGCCTCCCGCGCGCCCAGCGCACGGCCGCCTGAACGCAGGACGCAACAAGTGCGCTGCAAGGCAACAAGTTCTTGAGCGCTTCACGACGTCGAGAAGCTGTGTCGCTGATGGGGCGGGTCCCGGGGGAGGCATCCGTCGCGGGCCTCACCTTTCCGGCCGGCCGCTCGCTTCCCCTCGAAGCGTGGAAACGTCGGCACACGGGCATCCTCCTCGTTCTCGCCGGGCACGCCGTCGGCCTCGCCGCCTTCGGCATCTACGCGGGCGCGAGCGTCATGCACTCGCTTCTGGAGGGCGCGCTCATCGGCGCGCTGGCGCTGGGCGCGGCCCTCCCATACCTCGACCGCCGCACGCGAAGCGTCATCGCCGCGATGGGGCTCATGTCGTGCTCCGCCGTCCTCACGCACCTCTCGGGGGGCTACATCGAGGCGCACTTCCACTTCTTCGTGATGCTGGGCGTCATCTTCCTCTACGAGGATTGGCTCCCGTACGTCCTCGCCGTCGCCTACGTCGCCGTGCACCACGGCATCGCCGGGACGCTTGACCCGCTGAGCGTCTACAACCACCCAGGCGCCATCGCGCAGCCGTGGAAGTGGGCGACGATCCACGCGCTCTTCATCTTCGGCCTCTCGCTCGCGCTCATCATCGCGTGGAACGCCATCGAGCGCGCCCGCGTGTCCGAGACGCGCGCGCTCGGCGAGGCGCAGGACCTCAAGCGCCAGCTCCACTCCCAGGAGAAGATGGCCGCGTTGGGCAGCCTCGTCTCCGGCCTCGCGCACGAGGTCCGCACGCCCCTCACCGTCGTGGGCGCGAGCGCCGCCATCCTCGAGCGCGCGGCGGAGCGCGAGCCCAACAACCCGCTCGCAGCGCGCGTCCGGCAGCAGGCGGAGGAGATCCGCGACGGCGTCGCGCGCATCAACTCCCTCGTGCTCGAGCTGCGCCGCTTCCACGCGCTCGCGCCCGAAGAGATGCGCATCGTGCCGCTCGACTCGGTCGTGAGCGAGGCGGCGCGCCTGTTCAACTCGGCCAACAAGACCTCGCGCGAGCTGCGCCTCGACCTCGCGAGGACGCCGCCGGCCAAGCTCCACATCCTGGGCGTGCACCAGATCGTCCTCAACCTGCTCTCGAACGCCGCCGAGGCGACGGACGCGGCGCAGGGGATCGTGACGGTGCGCACGCGCGCCGAGGGGGAGCACGCCGTCCTCGTGGTCGAGGACAACGGCTCGGGTATGAGCGACGAGACGCTGCGGAAGGCGTTCGACCCTCTCTTCACGACGAAGAAGGAGGGGATGGGGCTCGGGCTCCACATCGTGAAGCGCATCGTCGAGGCGCACGGCGGCACCATCCGCTGCGACTCCCGCATCGGGAAGGGGACGCGCTTCGAGGTGCGCTTCCCGCTCGCGGCGGCCACGGACGCGCCCGCGCCGCGCGCCGCGCTGCCGGCGGTCTGAGGCGCCTCACGCCTTCGCCGGCGGCAGGTGGAGCGTGGGCTCGTCGAGCGGCCCGAAGTGGCGCGCGACGCGCCACTTGGGATTGAAGGGCGGGTTGCGCTGGCGTTCGGTCCCCTTGCGCTCGCGCTCGCTGCGGGCGCTCGCGCGCACAAAGAAGAAGCGCAGGCTCTCTTCGCCCGAGCCGCCCTCCTCGGGCGGGGGCGGGAACGGGTACTGCACGTTGCGGCAGTTAAGGAACGCCTCGAGCGCCGCGCGCGCCCAGAAGGCGCTGGGGAAGGAGTGCACGTTGTCGTGGCACTGGCGGCAGATGAGCACGAGGTTGCGAAGGTCGGTGGGTCCGCCGAGGCTTCTGGGGTGGATGTGGTGCTTCGTGAGCTTGCCGACGTCCTTCTCGTCGCCGCAGACGGGGCACTTGAGTACTCCGAACGCGAGGAAAAGCTCGCGCGCGAGGAGCCGCTTGGTCGTGCCGACGCCCTGCAAGGCGTGCATCCAGAGCTATCGCTCTTTCCCGAGAATAAAAAGGCATTGGCTTTTTTCGACGTGAAGCGCCCGCGCGAGCCGCAACGCTGACGTCAACCTCCCGACGAGCCATCCTCGGAAGGATCCGCATGCGACAGGGCGAACGCGACCGCGACAGGGGGGTGAGCGCCGTCCTCGGCGCCATCCTGATGCTGGCCGTCCTCATGACGCTCGTGCCGGGGATGCTCCTCCTGCGCGACGCCGTGGCGGACGAGATGAGCGCGCAGCGCGAGGCGGCGGAGCGGGCGGCGTTCTGCGCGCGCAACCCGAGCGTCGGCCCGCCCGCGTGCGACAACGCGGGCCCAATGCCAGGCTACGACTGCCGGGCGGTCGACGGCATCGACGCGTGGCTGTGCACCCCGCCGGGCATCGCGGCTCCGACGGTCCCTCTCGACGAGGCCGAGGAGGGCGGCATCACGGAGCCGGATCCGATCGCGCCGCTCGCGCTCTCGGCCGGATGAGCCGCGGCGAGGCGGCATGACAGCCGCGCCTCGGCTGCGACCTTTTACCATGGGCGGGCGCGTCCGAGTCAACAGCATGAAGTGAGGCGCGAGGCGTCCGCCCGCGTCGCGCATGGCCTCGCACGCCGAACTCGCCGAGCTGCACCTTCGCCACCTCCGCGCCTGCGAGAGCACGTGGAAGGGCTACCGCCTCCCGCTCGCCACGCCGCCCGGGCGCCGCTACCCCTACGTCTACCCGCGCGACCTCGCCGCCGTCGCGCGCGCCTACGACCGCATGCCGCCCAAGGCCGTCGAGGAGCAGGCGAGCCACGCGCTGCGCGGCGCCGCGGAGTTCCTCCTGCAGGCGCAGGGGCTCGACGGCCTGTGGGGCCAGCGCTACGACCTCGACGGGTCCGACCGCAGCATCTACCGGCAGGAGGACAACCCCGCGCACGCCGTCGCCGTCCTCGCGCGCCACGTGCGCCACGAGCGGCGCCTCGGGAGCCGGAGCAGCATCGAGGACGCGTGCCTGGAGGCGATGCGGCGGGGGCTCGCGCAGGCGAAGGTCGCGAACCACCGCCCCGAGATCAACCTCTACTACAGCACCACGAGCATCCACGAGAGCGGGATGGAGACGGGCTACACGCTGTGGACGAACGGCGCCTACCGCGACGCGTACCGGCTCGCCACGCAGGCCGCGCGCGAGGCGGGCGCGGACCGGCTCGCCGACGAGTGGCAGCGCGAGCTGGTGCACCACGAGGAGAGCATCCAGCGCCACTTCGTGCAGGGCGGCGAGTGGCTGCGCGCGCTCACGCCGCGCGGGCGCATCGACCGGCGCGCGGACGTCACGCTGCTATCACCCTACTACTTCCAGTTCGAGCACCTGGACCTCGCCGCGAGCGAGCGCAGCGCGCAGCGCGCCGAGCGCGACCTGTGGGACCCCGACCTCGGGCTCCTGCAGCGCTACCTCCCGTTCCGCGAGGACAGCGCCATCCACATCCACGCGGGCAACGGCCCGTGGCTCGCCTACACGGCATGGCTCGCGCAGCGGCACGCGGAGAAGGGGAGCGTCGAGCGCGCGCGCGACCTCGTGGCGCGCATCCACGCGCTCGCGAACCCCGAAGGGGAGCTTCCCGAGCACGTGAGCACGCGCGACCGCTTCCGCGACTTCCTGCGCGACGAGTGGGAGACGGGCGTCGACTTCCGCAAGGAGTTCGACCCGAGCATCCTTCTCCCGCACGTCTCGTTCTCCACCATCCTCGAGGAGACGAACCTCATGAAGCGCGCCTACGACGCGGCCGCGCTGGAGGCCGAGCGCAGCGGCGACGGCGTCATCCGCTTCGCGACGCCGCTGGCGTGGTCGCACGCCGAGATGGCCGTGGCGATGCAGCTTCTGGATGCGCGCGAGGGGCCCGCACGGTGAGCGCGCCGCGGCGAGCGCCTCGCGGATCCGGCCGCGTTGTCGCTGGCATCGAGGAAACCGCGCGCCCGCTTTTGCCCGGCGACGGCAAGGCCGCAGCGTGGACTGGACGCTTCTCTTCGCCACCCTCGGGCGCGGCGTCCTCGCGTACGCGGTCGTCGTCCTCTACATCCGACTGAGCGGCAACCGGACGCTCGCGAAGATGCGGGCGTTCGACTTCGTCGTCACCATCGCCCTGGGCACGCTCCTCGCGAGCACCATCGTGACGAACACGACGCCGCTCTGGCAGGGGCTCGCCGCGATCGGCCTCCTCATCCTTCTCCAGTACGTCGTCGCGCGGCTGGGCGTCGCGAGCCCGGCGTTCAACCGCCTCGTCACGAACGAGAGCATCCGCGTCCGCGACGAGCGCGGCTACGACGAGAAGGCGATGCGGCGCGCGCGGGTCACCCGCGACGAGGTGGAGGCCGCCATCCGGCGCGCGGGGTTGCCGGACGCCTCGCTCGTGAAGGAGGTGTGGCTCGAGGTCAACGGGGACTTGAGCGTCGTGAAGCGCTCGTAGGGGCACGTCAGGCCTCGAGCATCTCGCGCGCAAGCTCTCCGGCGCCAGCCTCGGCGGCGGCCTGCTCCACGACGCGCGCGAGGGCCGCCGACTGCGCGATGCTCCCGTCGCGCCGCAGGTCCAGGACCACGCCCGCCCACAGGCGGAGGACGCGCCGGCGCGTCGCCTCCTCCCCCGCGCGGATGCTCCACGCGAGGACTCCGCGCGACCACTCAAGCGCCTCTGGCCAAGCGACGGAGCGAGCGCCTTCGCGCAGAAGCGGCTCCGCGTGCCGAGCGACCTCCTCGCCCACGTCCCACAGCCCCTGCTCGCGCGCCTTGTGCAGGACGCGCTCCGAGGCGCGGAGCGCGAGGG
>DASRYU010000236.1:0-8987 GCA_035687045.1 Thermoplasmatota archaeon
GAGATGCTCGTGGACGTCATCCTGAGCGAGCACGGCGTCGTCGCCGGGGTGCTTCTCGCGCGCGCGGGGAAGGTCGAGCCCGTGCGCGCGCCCGTCGTCATCCTGGCCACGGGGAACGTCGGCGGCCTCTTTCCCGGCGGCGCGTGGCGCGCGAGCGGCGACGGGCTCGCCATCGCGCACCGCGCGGGCCTCGCGCTCACGAAGCCGCACGTCGTCGGCGGCGAGCTGCGCGCGGCCATCCCGTGCAAGCCCGACGGCTCGACGGAGATCAAGGGGCTCTACGTCGCCGGCTCGCTCGGGAGCGACCGCCCCGAGCCCGAGCGCGTGGCGCGCGCGGCCATCGTGCGCAGCCGCGAGGGGGCCGAGCCGTTCGGGCCGTACCGCGTGCAGCCGCCCATCGACGCGCCGCTTCCCGAGGGGTTCGCGGACGTGAAGTTCGACCGCCTGCGCGCGGTCGTCGACAAGGCGGTGCGGGGCGAGCTCCCGCGCGAGCGGGCGCTGGCGGAGCTCCATCGCCTCAAGGGGGAGGCGGACGAGTTCAGCCGCGCGCGCGTGGACCTCCAGCTCTTCTCGCTGCAGAACGCGTGCGAGGTCGCCATCCTTCTTCTCAAGAGCGCGTGAGCGGCGGCCGCCGGCAGGCGTCGTTTTCCTCGCGCATCCAAAGAGGCGATGCCGCGCGCGGGCGAGCGTGGGGATACCGTGCGAAAGGCCCCGGTCCTTCCGCCGACAGGTCACCTCGGGGCCAGGCCGCGTGCCTGAGCCCCCTTCTTTCTCACGTCCCGATGCTCACGGGGGACATCATCCGGCGCACGAGCGCGAGCACCGCCAGCGCGGCGAGGTGGCTCGACGCGGGGTTGTCGGGCGAGGGCCGGTTCTCGACGCGGCAGGTCATCTCGCCGAAGGGGCCGCGCGCGACGATGGTGTGCGTGTTCGCGCTCAGCGAGGGGTCCGCCACCACGCGGACGCGCGTGCGCTCGAAGCCGACGCCCGCGAGCGCGAGCGCGGCGGCGACGTTGACGTTCTTCGGGTAGCGCAACACGGCCTCGCTCGCGGGCCCGTCGAAAAGCACCGTCGGCTCGCGCACGTCCGCGAGGCCGAAGCCGGCGGGAGGCTTCGCCGTCACGAGCGTGACCTCGTCGAGCCCCGCCTCGGCCGCCCCGCGCAGCGCGTCGAGGCCGGCGATCGCGCCGCTCGGGACGTGCAGCCGCCCGCCGCGCTCGCGCGCGAGCCGCGTGCAGTCGGCGAGGAACGCGGGGTCGACGAGCGCGCCGACGGAGAGCGCGATGATGGGAAGGCCGCTCCCGAGGACGCGCGGCGCGAGCTGCCGCAGCGCCTCCTGCGACGCCGCCTCGATGACGAGCTGCGACTCCTGGATGGCGTGGTCGAGGACGTCGGGCGCCGCCGCGCCAAGCTCCTGCGCGAGGGCGCGCGAGCGGCGCAGGTCGATGTCGAAGATGGCGAGCCGCACGTCCGGCATCTTCGCGAGGCCGCGCGCGATGGAGTGGCCAAGCGCCCCGGCGCCCACGAGAAGGATCCTCCACGGGCGGCTCGCGGCCTCGGCCTCCGTCGGTGTGCTCGTCGCGTCGCGCGCCACGCGGGCTGCGAGCCCGCAGGCTGGCTAAAGGGTTATGCGACCACCGCCGGCTCGCGCGGCGTGGACCCGGACCTCGAGGCGTACCTGCGCGAGGACGTCGGCTCGGGCGATATCACCACGCGCGCCCTCGCCCGCGGCCAGCGCGTGCAGGCGCGCATCGTGCTCAAGGCGGACGGCGTCGTCGCCGGCCTCGCGGAGGCGAGCGCGGTGTTCGCGCACCTCGGGGCGAAGGCGGAGCACCTTGCGCGCGACGGCGAGCGCCTGAAGGCGGGCGCGGAGGTGATGCGGGTCGTCGGCCCGGCGGAGGCGGTGCTCACGGGGGAAAGGCTCGCGCTCAACCTCCTCATGCGCATGAGCGGCATCGCGACGATGACGCGCCTCCTGCAGGACAAGGTGGACGCGGTGAACCCGCGCTGCCGCGTGGCCGCCACGCGCAAGACGACGCCCGGCTTCCGGCGCTTCGAGAAGCGCGCGGTGGAGCTTGGCGGCGGGGACCCGCACCGCTTCGGCCTCTCGGACGCCTTCCTCGTGAAGGACAACCACCTCCTGCTCGAGCCCGACCCCGCCGAGGCGGTGCGCCGGTGCCGCGCCCTCGACCCGGCCAAGCTCCTGCAGGTGGAGGCGGACCGGCCCGAGCAGGCGACGGCCGCGGCCGAGGCGGGCGCCGACGCCGTGCTGCTCGACAACTTCACGCCCGGCGAGGCGCGCAGGACCTACCGCGAGCTCAAGGCGCGCTTCCCGAAGCTCATGGTGGAGGTGAGCGGCGGCATCCACGCGCTCAACGTCGCCGACTATGCGGACGCCGCCGACCGCATCAGCATGGGCGCCCTCACCCACAGCGCCCCCGCCCTGGACCTCGGGCTCGATGTCTTCGACGTCCGCAACAACAGCGATTTATAAGCTCGGCTGGAATGGACGGCCGAACCCCATGCGCCGCTTCCTGGCCCTCCTCCTCGTTGCCGGCCTCCTCCTTGCCTCCACGGGGGCGGTGGCCGAGCAGGGCAAAGGGCGCGGCCGCGGCGGGCCGTTCCAGCCGCTGGGCGCGTTCACCCTCGAGCAGACGTCGCAGAGCGCCGTCGGCGAGCACGTCTCCTTCACCTACAGCGAGGCGGGCATCGACGACTTCCGCGCCGCCAACCGCACCCTCTTCGACATCAGCGTGCGCGACGCGGAGCCCGAGCGGCTGCGCGGCCCCGACCGCGACCGCGGGGCCCAGGCGCACGGCTCGCAGCTTCGGGTGCGCATGCCCAACTTCACCTTCACCGCGCACGACGCGCCCACGGCCGCGAGCAAGCTCCAGACGGACGGCCTCGTCGTCGTCGCCTTCGAGCCCGGCGTCGTCCTCGCCGCGGAGAACGGCGAGCGGGTGCGCTTCTCCTTCGGCGAGATCACCGGCGTGCTGCGCGGCGACGAGGTCGCCATCAGCGGCCGCAACGTGACCGCCGACGGCGAGGTGCTCCTCGTCCTCGACGCGCCGCGCGGGCCCTTCCCCCACCACCGCGACCTCGGCCGCGCCATCGGGAAGGGGCACGTCGGCGCCGAGACGACCATCAGCCTCGCCGAGAACGACTCCATCGAGGAGAGCGTCGTCTCGTACGCGAACGTCACGATGCGCACGCTGAAGGCCGAGCGCGGCAACATCACCGTCCTCATCGACGGCCACGGGACGGAGGGGCGCGTCATCGTCCTCAACGTCGACGGCCGCATCCTCGGCGCGGAGGGCGCGGACAAGCTCCAGGTCCTCATCGACAACGAGACGGTGCGCCCCGCGTCGAACCTCAGCGACATCCTCGACCCGGACGACGACGGGTTCTACCCCGAGTACTACATCGTCTACGACGTCCAGGCGCAGGCGTTCCAGCTCATCGCGACGTTGCCGCACTACTCGGTGCACATCCTCAGCGTCACGACGCCCTTCGTCCTCCCGCCCCCGTCGGTCGTGATCGGCATCCTCGCCGGCGTCGCGCTCCTCGTCCCCAGCGCGCTCCTCCTCTTCCGCCGCCGCTGAACCCGGAACCAGGAACCAGGAACCAGGAACCAGGAACCAGGAACCAGGAACCAGGAACTCGGAACCCGTCACCGCCAAGGCCAAACGTGCGCGCTATCATCCTGAGGCGATGACCACGGGCGACCCCCTGACCCGCAGCGTCGACGCCGTCGCCGGCCGCACCGGCCTCACGCGCGACGCCGTCGCCATCCTCTTCATCGTCGCCGGCGTGCTCGTGCTGTTCTTTGAGTGGCTCGTGCGCGTCGTGCTCGGCATCACGCTCATCGTCATCGGCGTCGTCTGGCTCGTCACCATGTGGCGCGAGCGGCAGGCCGCGCGGCCCCCGGTGTAGGCCGCATCGATGGCGCGGCCGGCCGCGTCGCCGATGGGGCCGCGGCGTGTACCACAACGCGCTAAACGCGTACCTCCTCCATGTGGAGGCGCGTGCGCTCCGTCTCTGACTTCCACGGCAGCCTGAAGCCTCGCGCCGCCGAGGCGTTCCTCTCGTTGCGCGCGCTCGCCGTCTCGCTCGGCCCCGACGTGGTGGAGCGCCCGAGCGGCAGCAGCGTGACGTACCTTCGCCGCGAGAAGCCGTTCGTCGTCGTCCAGCAGGCCAAGACGCGCCTGCACGTCGCCTTTCCGCCGGGCGTTCCGCTGAGCGACCCGAACGGGCGCCTGCTCAAGCGCGGGGACGAGCGTTACGTGGCGGTCGAGGGTCCGGAGGGCGTCGACGGCCACGTGCAGGAGTTCATCCGGAAGGCGTACGCCGCGCTGCGCAACTGAGCGCTTGCGCCGCTACGCGCGCTGCAGGGTGCGCGACCGCACGAAGTGCGTCAGCACCATCGCGAGGAGCGCGGCGGCGAGCACGGCGTAGAAGATGACCATGCCCGCGCCCCCGTACGACTCGGAGACGTAGCCGAGGATGGGCGGCCCGATGATGAAGCCGAGCGAGAGCGTGAGCGAGTACGCCGACATCGTGGTGCCCTGCGCGCCCTCCTCCGCCTCGTCCGCGATGGCGGCGAGCCCCGCCGGCGCGAACGCGAGCGCCGTGAAGATGGCGATGGTGAGCAGGAACCAGTGCGACATCACGTTGCCGAAGACGACCTGCGGCGGCGTGGGGCTCACGAGCTCCAGCGGCCCGGTCGTGGCGTCGTGGGGGACCTCCGTGACGAGGGTCGTGCCCGCGTCGTTGACGTCGAACCCGGCCGGGTGGCCGTTGAAGAGCACCTCCGTCACGTTCGCGAGGCCTCTGCCTGTGATCGTCACGCGTGTGCCTGGACCCCCTCCCCGCGGCTCGACGCGGTCGATGATGGGCACCGGGTCGCCGGGGCCCTCCGCGCGCGCGGCGGCCATGATGACGAACGAGGCGGCCGCGGGCGCTTCGACCTCGAAGGTCTCCACCGCGCGCGTCGAGATGTGGTCCGGGCTCTCGAAGAACGCGAACACGATGATGCTCATGAGGAAGGCGAAGCCGATGCCGCCGACGACCATGATGCCCTCGCGCCCGTAGCGGTCGGCGAGCCGGCCCCAGAAGACCTGGCTCGCCATGAGGAGCACGCCGATGAAGAGGATGCCCATCGCCGTGGCGCCGCCGCTGATGGCGAGGTCGCTCGAGACGCGGGGAAAGAAGGTGATGAGCGCGCCCACGAGCATGAACACGATGAGCCAGGGGAGCGTGAGGAGGATGATGTCGCGGTTCCCCACGGCGCGGAGAAGCTCGCGCATCGAGGGCGTCTTCGAGCGCATGTTGCGCGCCTCGGGCGGGAGCTTGAGCATCCGGTTCGTGTACAGGAGGCCGATGGTGCCCAGCCCGCCCGCGATGACGAAGGTGTACGCGAGGCGGCCGACGAGGAGGTCGGCGAGGATCTCGCCCAGCGTGAAGCCGGCGATCCAGCCGACGAGGTTCGCGAGGTTGAAGAAGCCCATCTCGCGGCCGCGCCGCTCCTCGGGCGCGTACGTGGCGATGATGGCGAGCGTCGTGACGAGGATGAGGGCCGCGGCGATGCCGTGGAGGCCGTTCACGAACGTCAGGAGGAGCGGGTTCGTCGTGAGCGCCAGGCCGTACATCGAGATGGCGCCGAGGCCCAGGCCGGTGAGGAGGATGCCCTTGCGCCCGTACCGGTCGATGAGCACGCCCGCGAAGACGACGGTGATGAGCTCGAGGAGCGGGCTCGACGTCACGACCAGGCTGTAGATGAACTCGTCATCCGTGGCGACGTAGTCGGCGAACGTGACGACGACGATGCCGAACGCGACGCGGATGAGGAACATCGCGGCGTAGACGGCGGAGAGCATCCGCACGTAGGCTCCGCGCTCCATGTCCGCCATCTTGGGCGGCCGGACGGACCGGTCGCGTTTGACGCTTTCGGACCGGGGCGCCCGCGCGCCCGGCGGCACCCGGCGCCGCGCCAGGCGGCTCGTACGGGCGCCGAACCCGGCATCGTCACCTTTTTCCCGGCCTCGGCCGATGGGCGCGGGCCCATGAGCATCAAGGAGAGGATGGCCGAGAAGATGGCCGGCGAGATCACGCTCTCCCGCGAGCCGGGCCCCACCATCCGCAAGTGGCGGGAGATCTTCGAGACGAGCCAGACGGAGCTCGCGGAGCACCTCCGCGTGAGCCCGTCGGTCATCTCCGACTACGAGTCCGGCCGCCGCAAGAGCCCGGGGACGCTCACCGTCCAGCGCATCGTGCGGGGCCTCCTGGACATCGACGAGGAGCGCGGCGACCGCGTCCTCCGCAACTACCAGTCGATGATGGAGACGAACGAGGCCATCATCGACATCCGCGAGCTCCTCATCCCCGTCCAGATGCGGAAGTTCGTCGCGGCCATCGAGGGGGAGGTCCTCGCCAACGAGGACAACCTCGACCGCGAGCTCAAGGGCTACACCGTCATCGACTCGGTGAAGGCCATCACCTCGCTCACCGCCTTCGAGTACATGAAGATCTACGGGTGGACGAGCGAGCGCGCCCTCGTCTTCACCGGCATCTCGACCGGCCGGAGCCCAATGGTGGCCATCCGCGTCCACCCGATGAAGCCGGCGCTCATCGTCTACCACAAGCCCGAGCGCATGGACGACCTCGCGCTGCGCCTCGCGAAGACCGAGACGATCCCGCTCGTCGTCACGCGCCTCCCGCTCGAGAGGCTTCTCGAAGTGTGCCGCGACATCGGCTGACCGAGGCGCGCGCTAGAGCAGCACGGCAAACCTTTAGTGGCGGTCCGGGGCGTTCGCTGCGAGTGAGGCTCCGAGCGCTCGTCGCGGTCCTTGTCCTCGCGCCCCTGCTGCCGTCGGCCGCCGCCGGGAGCGAGGCCGCGCCCGAGGTGAGCGACCCGCGCGACCACCCGGACCCGTCGAAGGACATCCTGGCGCTGTGGTTCGAGGACCACCCCGACGGCGTGAAGTTCACCGTCAAGGTCGCAAGCCTCTCCGCCGCGCAGCCGGGCCTCCTCTTCGAGGTGGGCTGGAGCCTGCGCGACAACGTCGCCATCGGCTTCGACGGCACGCGCGCGCTGCGCTCGAGCGTGGACACGCCCAGCGGCTGGACGTTCGTGGGCCGCGGCGCGCTCGACGACGCCCTTCTCGAGGAATCGTTCCGGCCGGGAAGCCCCGCGTACCTCTCCGGCGTCATCCCCGCCGCGCGCTTCGGCTTCGAGAAGGGGGACGTCCTCACACGGGTGCGCGCGCAGTCGACGTACTGGGACGCGCAGGCGGAGAAGTGGATCCTCGGCGCGGACACGACGGGAACGCTCGCGTCGAGCTACCGCATCGGGGGCGCGGGCGGCTCCTTCTTCCCCATCCTCGTGCCGCCCTGGGTCATCCCGACGATCGTTCTCGCGTGCACCGTCGGCGGCATGGGCGCGGGCTTCGCGGTCGCCAGGTGGCGCTCGACGGCCCAGGCGCCGGTCGCGACGGCGGTGCCGGTGCGGACCGAACGCGCGCCTCCGCCTCCGGGCCAGCGCTTCCAGCGCGCGCCGCCGCCGAGGCGCTAGGCGCGACCGCAGCGCAGCCTTCGGGCGCTGGAGCCCCTCGACGATCGCCGTCGTGGACCCGGCACGCTTATGGCGGGATGCCCCCTAGCGCGCGACATGCAGCAGGGTGCCGGGCCTACGGTAGGCATCGTCTCCTACGGGGTCAGCATCCCCCGGTACCGCATCAAGAGCGAGGAGATCGCCCGCGTCTGGGGCGAGGACCCGGACACGATCAAGAAGGGGCTCGGCGTCCACGAGAAGAGCGTCCCGGCCCCCGACCAGGACACGACCACCCTCTCGGTCGACGCCGCGCGCCAGGCGCTCGAGCGCGGGCGCGTGGACCCCGCCACCATCGGCGCCATCTACGTCGGCTCCGAGAGCCACGTCTACGCGGTGAAGCCCACCGCCACCATCGTGAGCGAAGCCATCGACTGCGACCCGCACATGACGGCCGCCGACTTCGAGTTCGCGTGCAAGGCCGGCACGGCCGCCATGCAGAGCGCGATGGGCCTCGTGAAGGCCGGCTACATCCGCAACGGCCTCGCCATCGGCGCCGACACCTCCCAGGGCGCGCCGGGCGACGCGCTCGAGTACAGCGCCTCCGCCGGCGCCGCCGCGTTCGTCATCGGCACCGAGAGCATCGTCGCGCGCATCGACCACACGACCTCCTACACGACGGACACGCCCGACTTCTGGCGCCGCGAGGGGCAGCGCTACCCGACGCACGGCGGCCGCTTCACGGGCGAGCCCGCCTACTTCCGCCACGTGCGCGAGGCCAGCGAGCGCCTGTTCAAGATCGCCGGCACGACGGCGAAGGACTACCGCTACGCCGTCGTCCACCAGCCCAACGGCAAGTTCCCCGTCCGCATCTGCGAGAAGCTCGGCTTCCATGCCGAGCAGTACCAGACGGGGCTCCTGACCCCGGTCATCGGGAACACCTACTCCGGCTCCTCCGTCATCGGCCTCGCCGCCATCCTCGACGAGGCGCAGCCGGGGGACCGCATCTTCCTCTGCGCGTACGGCTCCGGCGCGGGCGCCGACGCGTTCGACCTCACCGTCACCGACGCGATCAAGCGCCTGCAGCGCGCGACGACGCCGACTGTGAAGGACCTTGTCGCCGACAAGGAGTACATCGACTACGCGACCTACGCGAAGTATCGTGGAAAGATCGTCAAGGGGGCGTCCGCATGAGCACTGGAGACTTCTTCGCCGAGCACCGCAAGCTCATCGACTCCCGCAAGGCGCACCTCGCGCGCGTGGGCATCACGCCGCCCGAGCAGGCGCCGCTGCGCGACGCCATGCCCTCGCAGGCGGACGCGCTGAGCATGCCGACCACCGTGGACGCGCCCATGCTGGACGCCACGCACCCCCCGGCGCTGCCGAAGAGGCCGACGCGCTCCTACCAGGCGCCGAAGCTCCCCTTCGACGCGCCGAAGGC
>DASRYU010000237.1:0-21427 GCA_035687045.1 Thermoplasmatota archaeon
GGCTTCGGGCGAGCTCTGGGTGCGCGTGCCCGAGACGATGCGCATCGAGGTGGAGGGGCGGCTCCCGCCAGGCGTCTACGCGAAGGACGTCACGCTCGACATCATCCGGGACGTGCGCGCGGACGGCGCCGACTACGGCGCGGTCGAGTACTACGGCTCCACCATCGACGCCTTCAGCATCCCCGAGCGCCAGACGCTCTGCAACATGGGCATCGAGATGGGCGCCCAGGTCGCGATGGTCCCGCCCGACGCGACGACGCTCGAGTACCTCCGCGCGCGCGGCGTCACCGAGCTCCCGCACCTCGTGCGCAGCGACGAGGGCGCGCGCTACCGCGAGACGCGCGCGTTCGACGCGAGCCGCCTCGAGCCGCGCGTCGCGTGCCCGCACTCGGTCGACAACGTCCACCCCGTCACCTCCGTCGTGGGGAAGACCATCCACCAGGCCTTCCTCGGCTCCTGCACGAACGGCCGCGTCGAGGACCTCCGCGAGGCGGCGCGCGTCCTGAAGGGGCGCGAGGTCCACCCTGACGTGCGCCTCATCGTCACCCCCGCGAGCCGGACGCAGATGCTCGACGCGATGGCGGACGGCACGCTCGACGCGCTCGTGCGCGCCGGCGCCATCGTCGGCACCCCGGGCTGCGGCCCCTGCATGGGCGCCGCGGGGGGCATCCTCGCGCCGGGCGAGCGCTGCATCTCCTCCTCGAACCGGAACTTCAAGGGGCGCATGGGGAGCTCGCAGGCCGAGGTCTACCTCGGCTCCCCCGCGACGGTCGCCGCCTCCGCCATCGAGGGCGTGATCGCCGACCCGCGCAAGTACGTCTGACGGCGTCGACGCCGACGCCGACGCCGAGGCCGAGGCTCGGGCCGAGGCGCGGGCCTGGGCGCGAGAGCGTACGGCAAACACCTTATGCCGGCCACGCGCGTCACGCCGAGCGACGATGGACCGCGCGCACGCCCTCCTGGAATCCGCCCGCCAGCTGGGCGAGCGGACGGGCGCCACGCTCCTCATCGTCGTCTCCGAGCGCGAGGACGTCGTCAAGGCCGCCCTCGAGCGCTCCAGCATCCCCATCCTCTTCGCGAGCGGCAACGCGGAGCTTCTCGAGCAGTACGCCGGCCGCGTGCGCGACGCCATCCGCCTGCGCGCGCCCGTGAGCGAGACGCTCTCCTTCCTGCCGCAGGTCAAGGAGCTCCTCCTCGGAGCGTTCTTCCAGGGCATGCTCACGACGGACGACGTCGCCATCGTGCTCGTGACGGCGGGCGACGCGGTCGAGCTCGTGATGCACTACGACATCGCGCACGACGTCGAGGTCGTCCACCTGCACGAGGAGCTCGAGGACGACGTGGACCTGCGCGTCGTCGAGCGCCTGCTCAAGCTCTCGCTCGAGCTCGCGCGCGAGGGGCGCGAGGGGCACCCCGTGGGCACGCTCTTCGTGCTCGGCGACAGCGAGGCCGTGATGCGCCACTCGCGCCCGGCCGTGCTCAACCCGTTCGAGGGGCACTCGGAGAAGGACCGCAACATCCTCGACGACGGCCTGTGGGAGACGGCCAAGGAGTTCGCGCAGATCGACGGCGCGTTCATCGTGCGCGGCGACGGCGTCGTCCTCGCCGCCGGCCGGTACGTGGACACCGAGGGGCAGCTCGAGGTGCAGGCGGGGCTTGGCGGCCGCCACCTCGCCGCGGCGAGCATCACGCGCGCGTCGAGCGCCATCGCCATCGTCGTCTCGTCGAGCGGCACCATCCGCGTCTTCAAGAAGGGCCGCGCCATCATGGTCGTCGGCCGCAGCTAAAAGTGGTATCGCGAATCTTCAAGCGCCCCTCGCGCTTGGCGCACCTCGATGCGAACCCTGACCCTCCTCCTCACCGCGCTTCTCGCGGGCGCCGCGCTCGCGGGCTGCACGGCCAACGACGGCGGCGACGAGCCGCCGGCGACGACGACGCCGCAGGCGTCGACGCCGGCCGCCACGCCGACGCTCACCCCGACCGCGACGCCCGTCGCGACGCCCCCCGTCACGCCCACGACCGGCACGTCGCCGCTCGACTCGAGCACCTACACCATCGAGACGGTCGGCATGCCGACGCAGGTGAAGCCGGGGACGCGGTTCAACTTCACGATGTACGTGAACGGCAGCCTCTCGCGCGAGAGCGACCACGTGGGCGCGCACTACGCGGACAACGACACCGTGAGCCCGCCCGAGGTGCCCGGCCGCCGCGACTGCGAGCACGACGACGGCACCTTCCCCGGCGTCTTCGTCGTCAACTGCACGCTGCAGAACGTCGGCACGTGGCACGTCTGGGGGCACGCGCGCATCAACGACAGCGGCGAGCTGCGCAACTGGTGGTCCGCCACGCCTTTCCAGGTCAAGGTGCGCGACTACAACGTCACGCTCTCGAACGTCCCGACGTCGATGCAGCAGAGCAACCAGAGCTTCACCGTGACGCTCGCGCTCGCCGCCATCAACGGGAGCGACAACGTCACGAGCGACCACATCGGCGTCCACTGGTGGAACGCGACGGAGCCGGAGCCCACCACCGCGAACTCCGCCGGCCTCTGCGAGCACGTCGCCGGCGGCTCGGTGGGCACCTACACCATCGCGTGCGCCATCGCCAACAGCGGCGTCACGCCGACGACGTTCTACATCCGCGGGCACCTGCGCCTCGTCGACGGCCCCTCGAGCCTCTCGTGGTGGAGCGCGGAGCACACGGTCCAGATCGGCCCGCACGTGGGGCTCCCCATCTAAGGGAAAACCCCAAGTGCGCGGCCGAAGCTGACGCGCCGTGGCGCTCGCCCCCCAGGTCTGCTACGGCGCGTTCTCTCCTCTGGCCCTATCGGCCGACGAGGACGTGCGCAACAAGGCGCGCGCGCTCGCCGTCGACATGCAGCAGGAGTCGCGCATCCTCGCGCAGGCGAAGGACTCGTGGGAGCGCCTCAAGCGGTGGATGGGCGAGGTCAACCGCAAGAACGAGGCGCGCACCTACTACAGCGCCGAGGCGGTGGCGCTCGCGCCGCCGCAGGTCGCCGGCTTCCTGCCGCAGGACCGCCTGCAGGTGGACATCGCGCGCCACGAGCAGCTCTTCAACCCCGACCCGATGGGCTCGCGCAAGCGCGACCCGGGCGTCGTCTTCTACGCGTGCACCGACTTCCGCCAGGCGGTGGCCAACTTCGACCTCCAGCCGTTCGTGGAGGCGTACGTGCGCCGCCTCTCCGTCGAGGTGCCCGAGTACGTCTGGCGCATCGGGCCCCACTTCTACGACCGCAGCATCGGGCTCGCCTTCGACGTGAAGACCCGCTCCTTCAGCGTCCGCCGCTACCCCGTCCCCAAGCAGGTGGTGGACGCCTTCGGCGCCATCAAGCAGATCCTCGTGATGGAGTGCCGCGTCTGCGGGAAGACGGACGACAAGGTCGTCGCGCAGCCCAGCGACAAGATCCCCTACTCGCACGCCGAGTGCTACGTGCAGCAGGCGCGTCCGGCCGGCGCGTAGGCCGCTGGGCGCCGCAGCCTGCGACGAAGGCGCGAGCGCGCGCCATGGAGACAGACCGGCCGCCGCGCGCGGCCGCGCCGCGTAGGCGTCAGCGCTTTGACCTCCGCGTCGGTCGGCGATACCGGATGCCCGTCCTGGCGGAGGAGCACCTGCGCGAGAGCGAGGCCGCGCTCCGCGCCTTGTTCGACGGGCTCCCGGTCGGCGTCTTCCGCACGACCCCCGACGGCCGCATCCTCCACGCGAACCGCGCCCTCGCCGCGCTCATGGGCTACGCGACGGTGGAGGACTTCCGCGCGCAGCGCCTCGAGGAGCTCTACGCCGACCCGCGGGCGCGCGAGGCGTGGATGGCCCGCGTCGCGGCCGGCCAGCCCGTGCGCGACGTCGAGGTCCAGGTGCGGCGCCGCGACGGCACGCCCATCTGGGTGCGCTTCTCCGCCGCGCCGGCGCGCGACGAGCGGGGGCAGCTCCTGTGGTTCGACGGCGTCGTGGAGGACGTGACGGCGCAGCGGCGCGCGGCCGAGGCGCTGCGCGAGAGCACGACGCTTCTCCAGGGCGTCTTCGACTCGCTCGACGACGCGGTCATCATCGTCTCGTGGCCCGAGCGGCGCATCGTGCGCGTCAACCGCGCGTGCGAGCGCATGTACCAGCGCAGGCAGGAGGAGCTTGTCGGCCAGAGCACCTCCATCTTCCACATCGACGACGCGCACTTCGCCGAGTTCGGCCGCCGCATCGCGGACAAGTTCGCGCGCAAGGAGCCGGCGCGCGTCGAGTTCCGCATGCGGCGCAAGGACGGCGAGGTCTTCCCGGTCGAGTCCACGACGCGCCTCCTCCTCGGGCCCGACGGCAGCGTCGTCGCGGGCCTCGCCGTCACGCGCGACCTCACCGACGCGAAGCGCCAGCAGGCGGAGGTGGACGCCGCGCGCCGCGCCGCCGCGCACGTGGAGAAGCTCGCCGCGATGGGCCAGCTCGTCGCGGGCGTCGCGCACGAGATCCGCACGCCCCTCGCGTACATCTCCAACCACGCGCACCTCGTCCAGCGCGTCGACGGGGCGGCGCCGCACGCGAGCGCCATCATCGACGGCGTGGAGCGCATCGACCGCCTCGTCGCGAGCCTCCGCCGCTTCACCCGCGCGCCCAGCGACTCGCGCGTCGTCGCCGACCTGGGCGAGCTCGTCGCCGAGGCGGCGGGGCTCTTCGCGGCCACGCACCCGGGCGCGCGCCCCCCGCAGCTCGCGCTCGCGCCGCAGGCGTTCGTCCGCGCCTCGCGCGCCGAGCTGCAGCAGGTCGCGCTGAACCTCCTGGAGAACGCGCACGAGGCGACGGGCGGCGGGGGCGCCATCGAGGTCCGCGTGGTCGCGACGCCGGCGGAGGTGCTTCTCGAGGTGGAGGACGACGGACCGGGCATCGAGGCGGCGACCGCGGAGCGCATCTGGGACCCGTTCTTCACGACGAAGAGCGAGGGGACGGGGCTCGGGCTCGCCATCGTGCGCCGGCTCGTGGAGGCGCACGGCGGCTCCATCCGCGTCGAGCGCGGCGCGCGCGGCGGCGCGCTGTTCCGGGTCACGCTCCCGCGCGAGCAGGTCTAGCTCTTCTGCCGCTCCTTGCGCCGCTCCTCGTAGCGCGCGCGCCCCTCCTCGAAGAGCGCCTTCTCCTCCTCCGTCTGCGGCGCCACGGGCGGCACCGCGGCGGGGCGGCCGCGGTCGTTGAGCGCGATCATCGTGAGCCACGCGGTGCCCGTGTGGACGACCTCGCCGGTGTCGAGGTTCTCCGCGCGGATGTCCACCTTGACCTCCATGCTCGTGCGCCCAGTATAGGCGAGGCAGGCGTTGAGCGTCAGGGCGTTGCCGACAAAGACCGGCTCGTGGAAGTCCATCCGGTCGACGCGCGCGGTAACGACGTTGCGGCGCGCGTGCCGGTGCGCGACGATGCCGGCGACCTCGTCGACGAACTTCATGATGACGCCACCGTGGACGTTGCCGTGCGGGTTCGCGTCGGGCGGCATCATCAGGCGGACGATGTTCGCGCGCGACTCCGACATGGGGCGCGGCGGCAGGGGGTGCATGCGCGGGCGAGGCGGGAGGCTTCGCTTCAACCTATCTTCCTCGAGCCGACGAGGACGAGCCCCATGCCGAGGACCATCATCCAGGAGGAGGCCCAGACAAGCGACATGAGCGGCAGCACGCTCACGCTGAACGACACCATGTCGACCGACCGCGCCGCGACGCGCGCGCCCGCCGCGCTGTCGGCGCCGACCCATCCGTCGGGCGTGTGGAACGCCATCGGCGCGAGGTAGACGTCCTCCGCGAGCGTGCGCCGAACGTCGAGGACCCCCGCGTACACGCCGCTCGCGGGGCGCCACTCGAACGATAGCGCCTCGGTGCCGGCGTCGGCGCCGCCACGCGAGAGCGCGACGGGGACGACGAGCGCGTCGAGCGCGCTCCCGTCGACGCGCGCCTGGGGCGGCCGCAGCGCGAGCGCGTACTCTCCGATGCCAAGCTCCGCGTCGAGCGGGACGGCGGTGAAGACGGCGCGCTCCTGCGCGTACGTGGAGGCGGCGTAGCCGAGGAGGCCGATGGCGACGGCGAGGTGGATGAGGTAGATGCCCGTCTCGCGGATGCGCGGCCGCTCGTGCGCGAGGAAGCCGTCGGCGAAGCGCTCCCGCCAGAGGAGCGCGAGCGCCGCGAGCGCGAGGACGCTCCCCACGCCGTAGCCGAGCGCGAGCGTCGCGCCGAAAGCACCCGCGACGGCGACGCCTCGCCCGCGCGCGCGGAAGGCGGCGACGGAGCCGAGGAGGCCGAGCGTCGCCAACGCGGCGCCGGCGAGGCCGAGCGCGAGGCTCGCGCCGTCGGAGAGCTCCATGCTGCCCACGCGCGTCGGAGGGTTCGACCAGAGGACGAGCGCGAGAAGGCTCGCCACGAGAAGGAGCGCGCCGGCGACGCGCAGGCGTCGGGGCGCGGCGGCGCCCTGCACGTGCGCGAGCTTGAGGACGGCGGCGAGCGTCGCGGCGCCGCAGATGGGGAGCGCGAGCCAGAGGACGGAGCGCGTGAGAAGGAGCGCTCCGACGCCCGCCGCGAGCGCGGCGCCGGCGAGCGCGAGGGCGCGCGGGCGGCCAAGCGGCGCGAGCGCGAGCATGACGGTGAGGACGGTCACGATGGGGACCGCGACGAAGGGCGCGCGCGTGTCGAACACGCTGCGGTCCGGGCCGTTGACCACCTGCAGGTTCAGGAGGAACGCGACGCCGACCGCGACGCTCAGGAGGATGACGGCGCCCGCCATGAGCGAGCGCACGTCCGCGCGCGGCTTCGGATGCTCCGCGTCGTCCGCGACGAAGGCGACGACGAACGGCGTCGCGACGAGGAGCGCGAGAAGGATGCCCACGCCGACGCCCAGCGGCGTCGCGAGCGAGCCCAGCCAGAAGAGCGCTCCCCAGCTCTCGGCGGGCGCGAGGAGCGCGGCGCCCGCGAGGACGAGGAGCGCCGCGCCCCAGAGCGGCTGGCCGAGCCGGCGCGCGGCGTAGAGGCCGGGGCCGGCGAGAAGGAGCGCGCCGAGGATGCCGAGGAAGGCGCGCGTGGGGAGGTGCACGTCGAGGATGGCGAGGAGGCGCGCGGCGGCGTCGGGCTCGAAGCGGTCCGTGGGATCGGTGAACGCGTGCACGCTCACCCAGAGGCCGCTGCGCGTGGCGAAGGTGGCGAAGAGCGTGAGGAGGAGCGCGCCGTAGGCGAGGACGAGGCTCGCCATCTCGTTCCCCTGCGCGCGCATGCGCTGCTTGCCCGCGTGCAGGAACGCGGTGAGCGCGAGCCACGGAAGGAGGTTCGACGTCTCGACGGGGTCCCACGCCCAGTAGCCGCCGAACGAGAGCACGTAGTAGGCCCACAGCGCTCCAAGGGTCAGGCCCGCCGTCGCGAAGAGCCACGCGCGGCGCGCCCACGGGTACGCGTGGGCGGCCCACGCGCCGTCGCCGCGCGGCTCCCAGAGCGAGGCCACCGCGTAGGCGGCGGGGACCGCGAGGAGGCCGTACGCGACGAACTGGATGGGCGGGTGGATGACCATGAGCGGCGTGAGGAGCACGTCCGCGAGGCCCGCGCCCAGCGGCGCGCGCGCGAGCTGCGAGGGCGTGGTCGCCTCGAACGTGCCCAGGAGGAGCGCGAGGAACGAGAGCGTGCCGCTCGCGAGGAGGAGGAAGGCGCCCGCGCGCAGGTGGAGCGGCTTCGTGCGCGGCAGCAGGAGGAGGGCGAGCGCGACCACACCGTTCCAGAGAAGGATGGTCCCCTCCTCGCCGCCCCAGAGGCCGGCGAGCCGGTAGTGGAGCGGGTAGCTCGCGTGCGTGTGCGCCCACGTGTAGCCGTGCCGGAGCGTGCCCGCGAGGAAGTCCGTCGTAAGCCACGCGAGCGACGCGAGCACGAGCGCGACGTGCGCGCGCGCCGCGAGCGCCGCGTGGCGCCACGGAAGGAGCGCCGCCACCGCCGCGGCGACGGCGAGCCCGAGCGTCCACGCGCCCAGCGTCACGCTCGCCGCCTCCCCACGAGGGCGACGGCGGCGAGGGCGCCCAGCGCGAGCCCTGCCCAGAGCCAGCCCGTGGGCGCGCGCAGATAGCTCGCGTGCCCGTCGCTCGGGAGAGCGCCCGCGGCGCCGCGCTGCGTGGCGAGAAGGACGAAGGCGTCGTCGGCGGGCGCGCAGGGGGAGCACCAGGTCGCCGTGACGTGCTCGACGAGCGCGGCCTTCGCCTGCTGCACGGTCGGCGCGTCCTGCCGCGGAAGCCACGTCGCGCTCTGCACGACGCGCCCGTCGCGCGCGGCGATCGCGACGACGCCCACGCGGTCGAGGCTCCACGAGGGGTCGAGGCGCACGTCGAACGAGGCGTTCCCCGGCACGGCGAGCGTCTCGGGCGCGAGCGCGAAGCGCGCGACGTACGGGTGCGCGCGGCCGGCGACGACGACGCCGTGCTCGAAGAGGACGAGGCTCACCGCGACTTCCGCCGGCGGCGCCGCGCCCTGCGGCCGCGCCTCGACGCGGAGGGAGAGCGAGCCGGGCGCGGCGCGGCCGTCGACGACGAGCGCGAGCGGCGCCCCCTCCGCCTCCGCCGCCTGCACGAGGCGCAGCATCTCGCGGTAGTGCGCCGGCGCGCTCTCGGGCCGGTTCTCGGGCGCGCTCGACGCGACGCCGACGCGGTCGATGCGCGTCGCGGGGAGGCGCGTGGCCTCGAAGGGGGGCGGTGCGAGCGGCGTGGCGAGCGCGTCGCGCGTGTCCCCTTCGGGACGGTACGCGAGGAAGCTCGCGGGCTGCGCCGGCGCCTCCTGCGCCCACGCGAGCGGCGCGAGGAGCAGGAGCGCGAGGAGCGGAGCCGCGTCGCGCGCGCCGTGCACGCGCCGCGAGCCCGGGGGCGCGTCATAATCCTTGACGCCGCCACGACGAAATATATACAGGAACGAGCTTCGTCTATACTGCGATGGCGCCGGGCAGCAATGTCGAGAGCCGTAAGGTCCAGAAGGTCGGTACGTCGACGCTGAGCGTCTCGCTGCCCAAGGACTGGGCGGAGCGGCACGGCATCCAGAAGGGGGACGTGCTCCTCTTCGAGGACCTGCGCGACGGGTCGCTCCGCATCGCGCCCAGCGTCGTCGGCCAGTCGCGCCTCAAGGAGGCCGTCTACATCATCAACGCCGACATGGCGGTGGACAAGGGGATGCTGGGCCGCATCGTCGTGGGCAACTACGTCATCGGCCACAACCACCTCCTCATCCGCTCGAAGACGCGCATCAAGAGCGAGCACATCAAGGAGGTCCGCGAGGCCGCGCTCAAGCTCACCGGCATGGGCATCATGCTCGAGACGCCCGACACCATCGAGCTCCAGTGCAGCATCGACGCGTCGCGCTTCCCGATGGAGACGGTCATCAAGCGCCTCTACACCATCGGCGCGACGATGCAGAAGGAGGCGCTCGAATCGCTTGTCCAGCGCGACCCGAAGCTCGCGGAGGACGCGCGCGGCCGCGAGGACGAGGCGGACAAGGTCTACTGGCTCGCGCTGCGCCTGCTCCTGACGGCGCAGGTCGACGGGCAGATCGCCGAGCAGATCGGCATCCACGAGCAGCTTCCCATCGTGGGCAACCGCCTCATCTGCAAGAACCTCGAGCACGTCGCCGACTACGCCGACAACATCGCGAAGAGCGTCCTCGACGTCCTCACCAGCAACGCCGAGGTCGAGGCGCCGCTCGTGAAGAAGCTCCAGAAGGCGAACGAGACCGCGGCGCGCATCGTCGCCGACGGGCTCGCGTGCATCTTCACGCACGACCTGCGCCTCGCGAACAAGGCCATCGAGGCGAAGGCCGAGGTGGAGCGTATCGAGGAGGACATCCTCACGGACATCCTCAAGAAGCACGAGGACCCCGCGCTCGTCGCGAGCCTGCGCGCCGTCGCCTGGAGCATCCGCCGCATCGCCGAGTACGGCAGCGAGATCGCCGTCATCGGCATCAACCGCTACCTCGAGCGCGAGAGCGCCATCTGCAAGCGCCAGGAAGAGGGCGTGGCGGGGCTGCGCCGGAGCTGAAGACGCTCTCCTGCGGCAACGCCTTGCATCCTGGCGCGCATCGCTCGTCGGGAAGGCTCATGTCCATCCGTTCTTTCGCCGCCACCTTCGCGCTCCTCGCCGCGTTCGCGCTCGTCCCCGCCGCCGACGCCCAATGCAGCTCCGTCCAGCGCGGCGCCCACGCCGGCACCGCCTCCGCGGAGCTCATCGTCACCGACTGCGCGTCGACGACCACCACGAGCCAGGACACGTACAGCACGCACACCGTCCGCGTGACCGAGTCCAGCACCGGCGCCAACGTCTTCGCGACGGAGTCCTCCTCCTCCGGCAACGCGACGCACTCGGGCGGCTACACGCACACCTCGGACCACGTGTTCCTCTTCGCCTCCGCCCCGGGCGTGGGCGGCGCGAACATCCTGCTCATCACGTACCACACCGAGTCCGGCATCTTCGGCTGCGGCGAAGGCGTGAGCTGGTTCGCCGTCGGAGGCGCGGCAGGAGGCTACACGTCGAACTACGGAGGGTATTCGATGGGGGACAACCGGCCCGTGCCCTGCCTTCCGGGGAACCCGTTCGCGCTCGTGCCGTAGGCTACGGAAGCTCGCACGCCTCGTCGGCCGCGGCGGCGCGCCGCCCGCTCCAGAGGTACCACGCGAACCCGCCCAGGATGAGCACGGGCGGCCAGACGTAGTTCAGGTCGACGCCCAGCACGAGCGCGCTCCCGCCGCCGAGCACCGCGAGCCCCGCGAGAAGGAAGCTCACGCCGCAGTGCGCGCACAGGAGCGCGAGCGCGAGCGGGGTCCATCGGCCGCGGGCCACGCCTCAGGAGCTGTCGCGCGAGGACAAGAGGCTTGCCCCGCCGCCGTCCGGGAGCGTGAAGAAGAACGCGGCGCCCTTGCCCGGCGCGGCGTCGGCCCAGATGCGCCCGCCGTGCTGCTCGACGATGCGGCGGACGGTGGCGAGGCCGATGCCGGTGCCTTCGAAACGGCTCCCCGTGTGCAGGCGCTCGAACGCCTGGAACAGGCGGTCCGCGCGCGCCATGTCGAAGCCGGTGCCGTTGTCGCGGACGACGAAGACCGTCCGCCCGTCCTGCGTCTCGCTTGCGACCTCGATGCGCGGGAGCGGGGACTCGCGCGTGAACTTCCACGCGTTCCCGAGGAGGTTCTCGAGGGCGATGCGGAGAAGGCGCGGGTCCGCGTGCGCGCGCAGCCCCTCCTGGATGTGGATGTCGACGCGGCGCTCAGCCTCGCGCCGCCGGAGGTCGGCCGCGACGAGCCGCGCGAGCGCCGTGACGTCGACGGGCTCGCGCGCCACCTCGCGGTGCGTCGCCATGGAGAGGGCGAGGATGTCCTGGATGAGGTTCCCCATCTGCTCGGCGGCCGCGTCGATGCTGCGGAGGTTCGTGAGGACGTCGTCGCTCAGCTCGGAGGCGTGGTCCTCGAGCGCGTCCGCCGCGAGCGCGCGCATGCCGCGCAGGGGCGCGCGCAGGTCGTGCGCGACGCGGTAGCTGAACGCCTCGAGCTCCTGGTTCGCGGCGATGAGCTGGCGCGTGCGCTCCGCGACGCGCCGCTCGAGCTTCGCGTTGAGCTCGCGCAGGCGGGCGTCGGAGCGCGCGCGCTCGATGGCGAGCCCCGCGAGGTGCGTCGCGACGTCGATGAGCTCGAGGTCGCGCGGCGTGGGCGCGCGGGGCTCGCGGTAGTAGAGCGCGAACGTGCCGAGGACGGCGCCGTCCGAGCCTCGGATGGGCGTGGACCAGCAGGCGCGCAGCGAGTACGCGCGGGCGACGTCGCGCCACTCCTCCCAGAGGGGCGACGCGAACGTGTCCTCCACGACGACGCGTTCGCCGCGGTAGGCGGCGGTCCCGCAGCTGCCCACGGCGGCGCCCGGCTCGAGCCCGTCGATCGCCTGGTTGTAGTCGGGCGGCAGGGAAGGCGCGGCTCCGTGGCGCAGGCGCCCCTCGTCGTCGAGGACGAGGATGGACGCGAGCATGCCGTTCGAATGGCGCTCCATGAAGCGCGCGAGCGCGTGGAGCACGTCCGCGAGGGGCCTCCCCCGCGCGAGGTCCTCGAGCACGCGCGTCTGCCCCTCGAGGAGCGAGCGCGCCATGTGCTCGCGCGCCAGGTCCTCCACGAGCGCGACCACGCGGAAGGGGCGCCCCGCCTCGTCGTGGACGAGCGTGACGCTGTTGCGCACCCAGATGGGCGAGCCGTCGCGGCGCAGGTACCGCTTCTCCAGCACGAAGCCGGGCGTGCGCCCGGCGACGAGGTCGCGCACGAGCCGCATGTTGCGCGCGCGGTCGTCCGGGTGCGTGATGTCCGCGACCGTCCGTCCGAGGATCTCCTGCTCCTCGTAGCCGAGGAGCGCGCAGAAGCCGGGGTCCACGCGGACAAGCTTTCCCTGGGTGTCCGCGACAGCAAGGGCAGCGGCCTCGTGCATGTGCGGCGCGGGGAGGGGCGAAGCCTGCTCGGGCGCGGACGTGGTCACTGCCCGCGAGTGAGCCCGTCCTGAGCTTCACCTTGACGCCTGCGGCGAAGCGCCAGCCGACCGGCCGCGCCCTACGAACGTGAAAAAGGAGGTGTCCGGCCCGAGAGGGGTTCCCTTCCCGGCGCCCCAGGCAGGAGGGGCGTCCGGGCCGCCGCGCGGGCCGGCTTCTGAGTTTGTAACTCGAGTGACAGACATCCTCTTTGCGCTGAGAGGATATGCGCGCGCCATGGCCACCGTCCGACGCGCGACGCGCGCCGACATGCCCGACATCCTGGAGCTTGTTCGGGAGCTCGCGACGTTCGAGAAGCTCACCCCGCCCGACGGCGCCGCGTACGCGCGCCTGCTGCGCGACCTGGGCACGCGCTTCGACGCGTGGGTCGCGCTCGAGGAGGGGCGCGCGGTCGGCTACGCCATCGCCTACGAGACGTACTCCAGCTTCCAGGCGAAGCCCGTCCTGTGGCTGGAGGACGTCTACGTGACGCCGAACATGCGCCGAAAGGGGGTCGGCCACCTGCTGCTCGCGGAGGTCGCGAAGGAGGCGCAGCAGCGCGGCTGCGCGCGCGTGGCGTGGGCGGTCCTCGACTGGAACACGGACGCGATGCGGATGTACGACGCGCTGGGCGCGTCGAAGAAGCCGTGGGTGTGGTACGAGCTCGCCGGCGACGCGATGGCGAAGGTGGCCGGAGGCCCCTCCGCGTGAGCCTCCTCATCCGCGGCGCGACGCTCGTGACGATGGACGCGCAGCGCCGCGTGCTGCGCGGCGACGTGCGCGTGGAGGAGGGCCTCATCACCCACGTGGGCGACGCGCCGCAGCATGCGGACGAGGTCATCGAGGCGGAAGGCGACATCCTTCTTCCGGGGCTCGTGAACGCGCACACGCACGCGGCGATGACCATCCTGCGCGGGCTCGGCGACGACCTCGCGCTCGAGGAGTGGCTGCGCACGCGCATCTGGCCCGCCGAGAAGACGCTCACGCGCGAGGACGTCGCCGCGGGCACGGAGCTCGCGCTCCTCGAGATGGCGCGCACGGGCACCGTCGCCTTCAACGACATGTACTTCTTCGCCGAGGCGACGGCCGACGCCGTCGAGCGCGCGGGCATGCGCGCCGCCATCGGCGCCACGATCATCGACTTCGACACGCCCGAGCTCCCGCGCGAGGCGCAGCCGGAGCACGCGCGCCGCCTGCTGCGCCGCTACGCGGGGCACCCGACCCTCCGCGTCACGCTCGCGCCGCACTCCGTCTACTCCTGCTCGAGCGACACGCTGGAGGAGGTGCGGCGCATCCGCGACGAGAGCGGGTGCGCGCTCCACACGCACTGCAGCGAGACGCGCTTCGAGGTGCAGGACACGCTCGCGAAGAAGGGCGCGCGCCCCGTCGACGTGCTGCGCAAGCACGACCTCCTGCGCGGGAGCGTCCTCGCGCACTGCGGCTGGGTGACGAAGGAGGAGGTGCGCACGCTCGCGGCCGAAGGCGCGCACGCGGCCCACTGCCCCGTGTCGAACATGAAGCTCGCGACCGGCGGCACGATGCCGCTCCACGAGATGTGGGAGGCCGGCGTCAACGTCGCGCTGGGCACCGACGGCGCGGCGAGCAACAACGCGCTCGACCTCCTGCAGGAGGCAAAGTTCGCGGCGCTCGTCCAGAAGCAGCACCGGTGGGAGGCGCGCGCCGCGCCCGCGACGCGCGTGCTCGAGGCGGCGACGCTGGGCGGCCGCCGCGCGCTCGGCCTGCCCGCGGGCGGCATCGCGGTGGGCCAGCCGGCGGACCTCGCGCTCGTCTCGACGCGCGCGCCGCACATGCGCCCGCGCCACGACCCCGCGAGCGCCCTCGTGTACTGCGCGACGGGCGCCGACGTTCGCGCCACGATCTGCGCGGGGCGCGTGCTCTACCAGGATGGATCGTGGCGCACGCTCGACGCCGACGGCATCCTCCGCCGCGCGGAAGCCGCGGGCGCCAGGCTCGCCAAGGTCGTCGCCGACGGCCTCACGCCCTCCCGCGTCTGACCCCCTCCGCGCCCCCTCCGCGCGCTCCGCGTCCTCCGCGGTGAGCGGCGTGCAGGATCAGCGCCCGCGTCCGCGTCCGCCGCGCCGGCCGCGCCGGGAGCGCCCGCCGCCGTCGCCGCCACCGCCGCCGCGCTGCTCGCTCCGGGCCCGGTCGCGCGGGTTGCGCCCGCGCTCCTTCCCCTCGAGCTGCGGCGCCTCGCCCTGCGGCTTCGCGGGCTCGGGCTCGAGCTCGTTCTTGACCTCGCGCAGCTCGTTCCAGCGCTGGTGGTAGACGTTCTTGACGAACCACTCGGTCGCGGTGCCGAAGTAGAGCTTGAAGACGGGGCGCCCCTGCGCGTCGAGCTCCGTCATGTCGAAGGCGACGCCGAAGGCGGGGCGGCCGTCGTTGGCGAGGACCTGCCCCATGCTGTTGCCGGGGAGCGCCTTGTAGACGAGCGTTCCGTCCTCCTCCTTGCGGGACTCGTAGTCGCCGTGGACGACGGGGACGGCGCCCTCGACGTGGGTGGGCTGGGGCGTGTTGAGGTCGATGGAGAAGAGCCCGTTCTCCTTGGGGGCGCAGCGCAGCTCGAAGGGCTCGCCGGCGCGGTTCTTCCAGTCGACGAGGCGCATCAGCGGCAGCCCCGTCAGGTGGACGATGCGGTCCACCTCGCTCGGGTCGAGCATCGTGCGCGGGCCAGCCGCGGGTCGATATAAATAGCTGGGGATTGGCCGCGGCCCCGGCACGCGTCAGGCCGGCGCCGGTCGCGCCTTGTCCGCGAGCCGCGCCTCCTCCACGCGCCACACGCCGCCGTCGCGGCGCCACGCGGCCTCCGCGCGCGCGACCTCGATGCGGCGCCGATAGCAGGGGGCGTCGAGGACGAGCGTCTCGTACTCTCCCCCCTCGCCGCCCACGTGCAGGCCGTAGCGCGCGCGCAGCGCGACGAGCTCCTCGACCGCCTGCGGCGTGATGCGCCGCCCCAGCCACCGCTCGCCCAGCCCCTCGGCGGCGACGGCGGCGAAGCGCACGTCCCACGCGTCCGCGGCGACGGTCCGCAGCACCTCCTCGGGCGCCTTGTGCCAGAGCGGCGTGAAGCTGCGGAGGCCAAGGCGGTGGCCGAGGCGCTCGAGGCGCGTGCGCTGGTACTCGCTCGCGAGCGCCCCGCTCACGAAGCCATCGACGTCGAGGCCCGCCAGCGCGCGCTCGAGGTCGTCCACCTCCGCCTCCTTCTCGCCGCGCGTCTCGACCGCGACGAGCGGGAGGCCGAGCGCGTCGGCGAGAAGCGGCGCGAGGCCGGTGTTGGGCACGTGGAACATCCACGAGTCCTCGGCGCCCGGGCGCACCGTCACGACGTGCGTCACGTCCCAGCCGGAGGCTTGCGCGCAGTGGAGCGCGAGAACGCTGTCCTTCCCGCCGGAGACGAGCGCTGCGACCTTCATGCGCCATCGCGCGACGCGTCGAGCAGCATCCGGAGGACCTCGGGGCGCGTGTCGCGCGCGACGGGGCGGCGGCGGCGCGCCTCGGCGACGTCGGCGAGGTCGAGCGCGACCCGCAGCACCGCCTCCTCGTCGTAGGGCGCCCTGCCGAGGAGCTGCCCGCGCGGGCTCCACGCCTGCGCGCCGCCCCAGAAGAGCGCCGCGTCCTGCGCGCCCGTGAGGTTCGTGTACAGGACGTGGCACGTCGTCTCGACGGCGCGCGCGGGGAGCACCGTCTCGAAGTTGCCGCGGCTGGGCGTCGGGCTCGCGCTCGCGTTGATGAGCACGTCGGCGCCCTGGAGCATGAGCGCCTTCGTGACCTCGGGGAAGAAGAGGTCGTAGCAGATGGTGAGGCCGACGCGCGCCCGCTCGCCGCCCAGCGTCACGTCGAACACGGGGAGCGACGCGCCCTCCTTGAAGAAGTGGTCCTCCTCGAAGACGCTGAACGTCGGGAGGTAGACCTTGTCGTACTTCCTCACGCGCGCGTCCGGCGTGAGAAGGAGAAGCGAGTTGTGCACGATGCCGCGCGCCTTCCCCTTGGTGGGCGCGCCGACGACGAGCGTCTTCCCGCCCGCGCGGCAGGCCTCGGCGAGCTCCCGGAGGATGGGCGCGTCGAGGTCCATCGCGAGCGCGCCGAAGCCGTCGCGCACGGCGTAGCCGCTCAGGAAGAGCTCGGGGAAGACGACGAGCTCCGCGCGCTCGCGTCGCAGCGCCTCGAGCACGCGCGCGGCGTTCGCCTTCACGTCGCCCAGCGCGGGGCGGGCCTGCACGAGCGCGGCCTCGAAGGGCATCGCTTCGCATGGCCCGCCTCGCGAGATAAAGGCGCCGCCCGCCTCGGCGTCGGCGTCGGCCCAGGCCTCGGCCTCGGCCCCTGCCTCCGCCCGCGCCCGCGCCCGCGCACCGCGTTCCCCCGTTTCCAAAAGCCAAGGGTTATGTCTGTCTCGCCCGTCGAACATGGCAAGGGATGCACATGCCAGGCATTGATCAGCTTCTGTCGCGCGTCGTCGAGCGCAAGGGGTTCCGCGTGCAGGGCGCCGACTCGGAGGCGCTTCTGGCCAAGAAAGGGGAGGAGGCGCTCCTTGCCGCCTGGAAGCTTGACGCGCCCGTGACGGCCGAGGACGCGCGCGTCTTCCTCACCGCGTTCGACCAGGTCCGCGCCTCGTCCGCCATCCTCGTCGCGACGAGGGGCGTCGAGCAGCCCGCGAAGGACGCGCTGGCGACGAACAAGAACATCGAGGTCTGGCCCGAGAGCCGCCTCGTCATCGAGGTGGGCGAGGCGTACGTGAAGGACGCGCTCGAGGCGCCCGTCGGCGCTTCCGCGGCTCCCGCCACGCTCCCCTCCGCGACGCCCGTGCCCGGCGGCTCGGCCGCGCCCCCCGCGCAGGCCGGCCCGCGGAAGTTCCCCTCGCTCGTGGCGCAGGCCGTGAACGCCGCCGGCGGCGGCAACAGCAGCGGCGTCGCCTACTACATGCCCAACCGGAAGAAGGAGCAGCCGCACGACATGCAGGCGACCATCCCGCAGCAGCGCGGCGGCGCCCTCGGCTACGCGTGGGGCGGCGGTGGCGGCACGGTCGCGCGCGGCGCGGACCACAGCGGCATCGCGCAGACGCTCCCCTCGAAGCCCCGCCTCCAGACGGACCAGTGGGGCAACGTCATCCCCAAGGGCCAGGCCGCGCCCGCCGCGGCCGCGGCGCCCGCCGCGGCGCCCGTCGCGGTCGGCGGCCGCGTCATGAACGCCGACGCGGACGCGTACGAGATCATCGTCACGCCGAAGAAGAAGGACAAGCCCGCCGCCGTGAAGGACGCCTCGCCGCCGGCGTGCTCCACGCTCAAGATGAACGTCGGCCGCGAGGAGGCCATCGCGACGGTCGGCAAGGGCACGGTCGCGAAGCTCGCGCTCGTCCCGCACGTCGCCTTCGAGTACGACGTCAACATGAGCCGCCCCGGCATGACCGAGCCCATCACGGGGAAGGGCGCCCTGCTCATCAACAGCCTCACGGGCGAGCTTCGCCAGGTGGAGGCGCTCGCCTACGAGGCGACCGAGCCGAAGGACGCCCGCAAGGACGCCGAGAAGATGACGGCTGTCGACGTGTACGACAAGGTGAAGAGCTTCATGGCCAAGACCTTCTCGCGCACGATGAACGTCGAGAAGGAGGTCGCGGGCAACACCGTCATGTCGACGCTCAAGCTCACGCCCGACCCCGAGGAGATGGGGCTCGAGCACAAGGGCATCGTCCACCTGCCGGTCTGGGAGGTCACGCTCCCGACGGGCGTCGCGAAGGTCGACGCCTTCACCGGCCAGAGCCTCTGAACACGCCTCCGAAGGCCGCCTGCGGCGCGGGGCGCGTACGCGAAATGGGCCGCTCCGCGCCGCTCGCGGCCATCCTTTTTCTACCATGACCCTTCATCGGCGAGCGTGCGCGTCGTCGACCTCCGCTCCGACACGGTGACCAAGCCCACGCCCGAGATGCGCGAGGCCATGGCGCGCGCCGAGGTCGGCAACGCCGCGTGGGGCGAGGACCCGACGGTGAACGAGCTGGAGCGCCGCTCCGCCGAGCTTCTCGGCAAGGAGGCCGGCATGTTCGTCGTCTCCGGCACGATGGGCAACCAGACGGCGCTGCGCGTCTGGGCGTCGCGCCGCATGGCGCCCGAGATCGTCTGCCACGAGCGCGCGCACATCTACGTGAACGAGGCCGCGGGTCTCGCCACCGTCTGCCACGCGCAGCTGCGCCCCCTCCCCGGCAAGGGCGGCCGCATCCCGGCCGATGCCATCCGCGCCGCGGTGCACCCCGCGAGCAACCCGGTCAAGCCCCAGACGGCGGCCATCGCGCTCGAGAACACGCACAACTGGGAGAACGGCGCCGTCCTCGACCTCGACTACCACCGCGAGGTCGCCGCGCTCGCGCAGGAGCTCAACCTCCCCATCCACCTCGACGGCGCGCGCATCTTCAACGCCGCGACGTACCTCGGGCGGCCCGTGCGCGAGATCTCGCAGCACGTCGACAGCGTCCAGTTCTGCTTCTCGAAGGGCCTCGCCGCGCCCTACGGCTCGATGGTCGTGGGCTCGAAGGCGTTCATCGACGACGCGAAGAAGGTGCGCCAGTACCTCGGCGGCGCGCTCCGGCAGGGCGGCGTCGTCGCGGCGCCCGCGCTCATCGGCCTCGAGACGATGACGAAACGCCTCCACGAGGACCACGCGCATTGCCGCCGCCTCGCGGGCGCGCTCAAGGGCACGCCGCTGCGCTTCGAGGAGCCGCAGACGAACATCCTCGTCATGGACGCGAGCGCGACCGGCAAGGGCGCGAAGGAGATCATGGACGCCTGCGCGAAGGAGGGCGTGCTCTTCTCGCCCATCAGCGCGACCGAGTTCCGCGCCGTCACGCACCGCGACGTCAGCGCGGCGGACGTCGACCGCGCGGCGGACGTGCTGCGCGCGGCGCTGGGGCAGTAGTCACGTCAGCTCGTCGAGCCGCCGCTTCGCCTTCTCCACCTCGCGCTCCGCCTCCTCGAGCGCGCGCCGCGCGTCCTCCCGGCGCTCGAGCGCGTCCCCGAGCGCCGTCTGCGCCTTCTCGCGCCGCGCCTTGCGCTCGCGCTCCGCCTTCGTCGGCTCGTCCGCCGCCTTCGCGCGCCGAGGCGCCTTCTTGCGGCGCGGCGGGCGCTCCTTCTCGGGCGGGAGCCTCCCCGTCGTGAGCGCGAGCGCGTGCTCGGGCGAAAGCGCGGCGGCGGCGCGGCGCCTCGGGATGCGCGCGCAGGAAGTCGTACACCGCCGTCTCGTCCTTCTTCGCCTGCTCGTGGAGCGCCTCCGCGACGGCCTCCTGCACGAGGGCGTCCTCGTCGCGCGCGAGCGTGCCCAGCGCGTCGAGGCGGCCCGCGTGCATGGCGGTGCGCGCGGCGAGGCGGCGCATCAGCGGCTCCGCGCTCTTCGCCCAGCGCTCGAGCTGCGCCTCGTCGGGCGCGCGCTCGAAGAGGGGCGCCACCACGTACTGCGCGAAGACGTCGGCGGCCTCGGGCGACTCGATGCCCTGCGCCCAGCGCGCGACGTCGGGCCAGTCCTTCTCGCGGAGCTTGCCGCGATGGCGCATGAACACGAGCGACGCGACGACCATCTCCGGCTGCCCGCGCGCGTCGTCGAAGAGGCGCTTCGCCGCGGCGAGGTCGGGCTTGTCGCGGTCGCGGATGCGCTTGGCCGCGCTGCGGAGCTCCGGGAGGTGCACGCTGCCTCTCGCGCGCGCGTCGGCGTGATGCCCCGTGGCCGCGTCGTCGGAGGCATCGACGAGCGCGCTATCGCTCGCGCGCGCGGTGGAGAAGCGTCGCGAGGAGGAGGACGCCGCCGATCACGGCGACGGCCGTGCCGGGGCCCTCGGCGGCGACGAGCGCGTAGCCGAAGAGGAGGCCGCAGAGCGACGAGAGCGCGCGCAGCCGGAAGCCTGGACGCGGCACTCCCCACAGGAGGGCGAGCCCGACGACGACAAGGAGGGCGCCCGCGACGCTGAAGGCGATGCTGCGCGTCGTGGCGGAGGTGGACTGGAGAAGAAGGACCGTCGCCCCCGTGGCGATGGTGGCGTCGGCGAGCACCCCGCGCTGCACGCGTCCGAGCATGGGATCAGGAGGCGAGGAGCTTCGTGCGGCCGCACACGGGGCACGCGATGCGCAGCGGGCGCGCGTTCGAAACGGAGAGGCGCGCGCCGCAGCCGCCGCAGGCGCCCGCCGTGCGGCCCGGCTCGACGACGCCGACCTGGCGGCGCGCCCACTCGGTGGGCACCTCGGCGGGCGCGTGCTCCATCACCTGCTGCGCCCACGACTTCATCGGGGGCGGCTCGCGCATCGGCGGGCGCGGCGCGGCGACGGGCGGCGCGGCGCGCGGCGGCGCGCGCGCGAGCGCGGCCGGCGGCTCGTCGTGCATCTGGATGCCCGGGGTCAGGACCATCGCGGGCGCGCGGGCGGCGTGCGCGCGCGGCGGGACGATGCCCGGCGGCGGGGGCGCGAGCACGGGGCGCGCGGGCGCGGCGCGCGGACGCGCGGCGGGCGCGGCGGCCGGCGCGGGGCGCGCGGGCACGAACGACGCGGGATGCTCGTCCTCCTCGACGATCTCGAGCTTGACGGGGACCTCTTTCGCCGCGGGCGCGGGCGAGGGCGCGGGCGAGGGCGCCGCGCGCGTGTAGCGCCACGCGGCCCACACCGCCGCGCCGGCGAGCGCCGCGCCGCCCGCGAGCGCGCCCGCTAGGTAGACGAGCTCCATACGTGCATCCTGCGCAGCATAGCGCCGCGCGGGGCTCTTCAAGGTGCCGAAGTGGAAACGGGCGGGCCGAGTGCCGAGTGCCGAGTGCCGAGTGCCGAGTGCCGCCAACGCACGCTCACCGCGGAGGACGCGGAGCGCGCGGAGGAGTCGCGGAGACGAGGCCGACGGGGCGGCGGCGCTGGCTCGTTAGTGAATGACGTTAACTAACTGCTCCACACGAGGAACTCGGCACCAGGAACCCGGCACCA